>NZ_JBBMFL010000006.1:0-195442 GCF_040095975.1 Alistipes intestinihominis | reverse complement strand
CAATACGCTGTAAATAAGATAAAAACAAATTTAACCGAAAACTTTGATCCAATTTTATTTGGATTGTAACAGGAAAATACAACTATGAAAGCAATCAGAAAATTTATTGAGCGCATTGTGAAAATGATTTTTACCCCGGATGGATATACCGTGGATGTCTGTCTTATCAAACAGAGAGGCACCTGGGAATCGAGGTGGTTCTCGGTGAAATTTTCGAATCGGAAAGCCGCGAAACAATGGATGCAAAAAGTTATCGAGCGATTTGAAAATCATCCCGCATATCCGTTGAATATGGTCCTTTTGGTCGCAGTTTATACCAAATGTCAACTTAATGAGGTGCTCGACGATCATTATTGCGTAGTGCCCGACTGTTAATCGTAATTCAAAACTTTATAGCTATGTCAAATTACAACCGACAACACGCCGCAGATTTCGCCGAATGGCGAATCCGCCACCCGCACGAGGTGGTCAATACCCCCGAGGAAGCCGGGATTACCTCGACGCTCAAAGTCGGCGACAAGGTGACTTTCACGAACGGATACGGCGTGAAATTTCCGGGCCATCGGGTTCTCGGCTTCTGCAAACCTACTCTTGGCAATCGGTGTGTGTATCTCGATTATGATTGCTATTGGTTCCCGGCGGGCCTTGATGAACTCAAACTTGAAGAGTAATTGAAATTTTCGTAAATTAGAGGCGCAGTGCCTCGCAGAACCTCACGATGTACAGGTCAATCGTAATTTTTCAGATGAAACAAACTACTATTGTCGGCAACATCGGCCGGGATGCCGTATGCCGCGAGGGCGACGGCGGTCACAAATTTGTATCGTTCAGTGTCGCGTATGCCGAACGCAAGACGAATGACACGGACGAGCAGGGGAACCCGGTAACGGTTGCCCAGTGGGCGGAGTGTGAAATCTACGTCGGTCCGGAGAGCTCTGCCGAGGGGCTTTTGAAACTGCTGACCAAAGGACGCTTCATTTATATCGAAGCCTCGGACAAGGTGGAAGCGTGGATTGATAAGAATAACCAAGTGCGATCGAGGATTCTCTATCGGGTCACTAATTTTCAGGTCTGAGTGGCAGACTCTCGGCGACCATAAGGCCGCCGAGAGTTCAAAATACGTTTTGGAGAAAAATTTGCTATATTTGCATTATGAAAAAGGAGTTGGGTAAATGGCTTATGGACATCGCCAAATATGTGTTGACCGCGGTGGTCGTCATGTCTTTGGTCTCGGATTTGGGCGATGTCCGGTGGCTGATATACGTTTTGGGCTTGCTGACAACAGCGGTATGTTTGGGCGGCGGCCTGATTTTAGTCAGGGATAAGGACACTAAGGTAAAGGAGGATTGAATATGCCAGCTGCGGTTTACATTTTCGGAATTATCATCGTGGCGGTAGTCGCCATCGTCATTTGGAGTAAGACAGACAAGGGTAAGAAGTGGTTGTTGTAATTCTTCTTCCCTTCACGCATCAACATCGCGGCCCGGCAGGTTATTCCTGCCGGGCCGTTTGTTTTTCGCGCCCTTTGGGGCGCGAGAGTAGGGAAAAGTGTGAATAGTATGGCTTTTCCCGAATACCCCTCCGGAGAACTCGTCAGCACTCAGTTGCCGGGTCACCGCGTGGGGACGTGCTCGCTGGAGGCTTGCCCTTACCCCGGCCGGATTCGTTCCGGCTGGCGAGCCGCGCGGCAGCGCGGCCCTTTCCTGCGTGGCCATCGCGTCGGGTCAAGTATGCCCGACGACTCGCTACGCTCGCATGCGTGATGGTCACTTAGAGTTGCTGTTTTTTGACGACTTTTCGGAAGATAATTTTTCGTTTGAAATCGGTTCCGGCCATGACCGGTTGCCGGCTACACCGGCTATTTCGCCATGCTGATCTCACCCACTTTCTTTGTTTCGTGGAGCCAAAGAAAGTGGGGCAAAGAAATCTCCGGATCGCTCCGTTTGGCCGCGACTACCATGCCGTCGCGGCCAAGCACGGAACCGCTCCTACCTGCGGCAATCCTTGCCGCAGAGATCGGGAGCCTTCGGCGTCCGGACGCAAGCCAGAGACCTTGCGTCCGGCTGTTATCGATCCGCTCGTCGCTGCGAGCCTTTCGAGCTCCGTTGAAGGGCTCAAAAGTCTCTGTTCACTCCTCGCTACCCCTTTCCGTTCCCCGCCGGGGAAACCTTCTTTTATCCTTCCAGCGCGATAAAAGAAGCAAAACCGCGTCCGCTTTCTTTGTCTTGGGGACACAAAGAAACCCGAACCAAAGAAAAGTCATTCACTTGATAATCCTTGCGCAGTGCGCTGCCACCATTCGGCCCAGGGCTTCGCGTCAGACCTGCGGACGCAGCCGAGGCTGTTCAGACGTTTCGGAGCGACTATAAGGCTTGGCTTCCGGCTTCTTCCCTTCACTATTCAACATCCCGCCTCGGCGGGGAACTCCAAAATCTTCGCAATGCGGAGATTTTGGAGTCGCAATTTACGCCTCGACAGGCTCGGCGTAAATCATCGGTATTTGTCTGTACGCTGCCATGCGCTCCGCCGGAGCCTCGCTTTGGCAGCTGACAAAACCCCCTTTCTCCCCCAAATGGGGGATTCCTTCTTTCGTGAAGAAAGAAGCAAAGAGCAGTTCGATCGGCTACCGTCCCGGACTCCGCAACACGGAGTTCGGGACTTAGGTTGTGCGTTCATCGCATCGACATAGGGGCCGATTCGAACTGCGGGCGGCGATCTGCCGCCTACCCGGCTGCGCCGGAGAATGGAAAGAAAATGTTACCGGCATCTAAAATTCCGGGCGGTTATTCCCGCCCTAATACCCCGGCTTTGCCGGGGTGAATTTTGCGGTCAACGGGCTTCGGAAAATCTTGTCGATTTTCCAAAACCCGGTGCCCGCCGATGCCTTTCGGACGCCCGCATTTCAACGGACGAAGGCGCGATCACGCAAGCGCGATCTGTCCGAAAAAATGAGCATAACTTCCTGCTCATTTTTCAGACGCCTTTACGTCCGTCAAAATCCGGCCGATCCTGTAACATTTTCTTGTGAACAAGCGGGAATCACGCTGAAGCGTGATTCTGTATTATTGAGTGAATGTGTAATTTATTGATAATCTGTTGTATATGTAATTCTGTTTTGTGGCTTATCATGCAATTTTGGTTGCATTTATGTGACTTCAATGATGTATGTGTCAGATTATTAGTGTTATATATGTAACATGCCGCGTAACTTTGGCAGGATTAGGCAAGTTTATCTTGCGGTGTAAAAAATTCTTGAAAAAATTGTTTCTCACTCCCAAATAAACGTAGCCCCGATATTCAATTTCTTGTGATTAATCACATAAAAATCAGTTCTTGATACCTCTTTCTATAATCCTTTTCTTTGCTCATGCTACAAAGAAAATAATAGGAATAATGAAAGCGAAAGTTGATAAACCAGCCTTATGCTCTGTTCGCATTTCTAAGGCGGCCAAAGGCAAATTAGAGATAATCGCAGAACGTAAAGGTGTATCATTGGGGAATGCGGTATCGCTTATCATCTTGCATTATGCAGCCAATAACCTGGACTATGAAGTTTCGGTTAATGATGCATACAAAACCATTCTCAATAAACTTACAGGAGTTGATATAAAATTTTCCAAGATTATTGGTCCTGTTGAACGTACCGAAGATTTTATCAAAAGCCTGGTGCGCGATGATCGCCGCAGTACATCCGGATTATTCTCCGGCACTTCTCAGGATATGGATGCTTCCGATGTTCCCGCTCCCTCTTCCGACGATCGTTTGCCGCGCTCGCTCGGACTTTTGGAGCGTCTCTTTTCCATAGCTGCCAGGACGACGGATTTTGAAGGTCATGCCGCGATGCAGATTCGGCTGTCACAATCCGATTTCAACCAGCTCAAACGCGAATACGAGGAATTATGTACGTCACACAGTATGTAGACAACACCCGTTACGGCCAGAGTTCCGTTGCCGAATACGCGGGTTATCTCGAGAAGGAGAGCCTTATCCAATCACAATTGGATGAGACCTCCTCCCGCCAACTGTCTGCATACCTGGACAAGCAGAACGATGTGGTCCGGGTCGAAGGCCGAGAGTATTTTTTCAACGGCACGGGTAATACCTACGATACGGAGGATGTCGTGAAGAACATCGATGCGAACGTCCGCGGTCTGAAGAGGAAGGAAGCCCGCTATTATACATTCTCGATCTCTCCTTCGAAGGAAGAGATCGCCCATTTGCGCCGCACGATCGCCGATACGAAGCAGACACTCCTCGAAGCCGGGGAGGCGATCCCTTCGACGCTGGAGGACGATATGATGCGGAATTATCTGAAAGATTATGCCATACAGTGCATGGATGCCTATGCCCGTAACTTCGGACACCCCGAGATCCGCAACAACCGGGACTTGATGTGGTTCGGGATGGTCGAGAAGGACCGTTACTGGAAAAGCCATGATCCTCAGGTGCGTAATAATTCCCGAATCGATCGGGAGATCGCCCGCCTGGAAAAGCAGCTCGGCTGCGGCCAGGATGATTCCGTGCAGCGCCGGATCGCGGCCCTCGAAGCGCAATATGTCCGGGAGAGTCAGGTCCGCTCTGGCGGGTGCGACGAGATATTGCGGGCGATGATGCCGAAAGCCGGGGATAACTGGCATATTCACGTCACGGTGAGCCGTCGTGACATCACCAATTCGATCAACCTGAGCCCCAATGCGAACGGTCGTGGGAGCAAGAACCACGTCCTGAACGGCAAGGCCGTTCGCATCGGCTTTGACCGCGAAGCGTATAAGATCGAATGCGAGCGTCTTTTCGACCGGCTCTTCGCACACCATCGGTTGCAGACCGAGAGCTATGAGGTATCCAAGCGCCTCCGGCACATGTCCGGATTCGCCTTTGAAAGGCAGTTGGCCCAGGACCGTGCGATTCGCCGGGCGGAGGCCGCGGAGTTCCGGCAGTTGGTGAGCGGCGGTTATGGAGAGTACTACGAATCCTTGCTTCAGGCCGAGCAGCTGGATGCGCGTCAACTGTTGCACCTGAAAGGGCAGTTGGTCCGTCAGCTGCGTCTGTTGAACCCCGGGGCGAACGCCGCGGACCTGATGGATTTGAGTGTCGAGGAGTTGCAGTCAGAACTGAATCGCCTCACTGTGGACCAGGATCTCTCGCTTCCGCGTTGGGGTCAGAGCCTGGGCGCCAGCCTCGGAGACAAGGCCGTCGAAGTTTCGGGATTGCGGGGATACCATCCGATCCGGATCACGCATAAAGTCCTGCGCAAAGGGTTGGCCATGCGCCAGGCTGTCGATCGCCGCCGGGAAGTCTTTGACCAATGGTCGGAGATCTACCGGGATGCCTGGCATCGGGATAACTATGTTTTTGACAGCATTGCTGCCCGTCGCAATACCGACTGCCTGTTCGCACAGACGGAGTACCTGGAGGGGATCTTTGCAGGTCATTCGGTGCTTCTGGAGAACGCCTCCCGTTACCTGGCGGATACCGAGCGGCAGATGGTCGGGGATTATGTGCAGCGTTGTTGGCCCGATCGCCAGCGTGAGATCCTGGCATCCTTTGCCCGGGAGACCTTCGGGGCCGACGGCGCTCATGTCAAAGACATGAAGGATTTCGAGAGCCTGGTCCGCGAGCGGCTGCTTCCGGAAGATGCCCGGCGCTGTATTGCGGAGGCCGCCAAACGTTGTGAGCTGCCTGCGACTTTCAACGCGCTGCGCCTCGAAATCGCGGCCTGCCCTGCGGACCGTGCGGCGGAGTTGACTGCGCAGCTGGAGAGTTTCCAGACCGAGCGAATGCAACTTCTGGAGCAGTTGCGCAGCGTGCTGGCGGATCAAACGCTGGACGTTCACGCTAAAGAGGAATCGCTGCTGCGCCTGGCGCTTCAGGACCGTAATCTGGACAAGACCCTGCGGGATCTTTGGGCAGGAATTGTGAAGATTTACGAAAAGCAGCATCCGGAACTGAAATCCAAACAGCTCCACACGCAGTTAAAGGAGTTGTTCGCGGAGTTGCAGAATATCCGTGTTCAGCGGCAGCGTGAGTTTGCCAAAATCATCGATACGTTTATTCAGAAGGAGTTGCCGGGTTACCACTTGGTCGTCGAAAAGCAGAGCCAACTCGAACAGCTGATTCGGGAAACGACTCCTGATCCGAAGCAATGTGCCGAGCGAATTCTGGAGATGAACAACGAACTGGCCCGCCAGGTATCGCCCCATGCGGAGCGTCTTTTCGAGCAGCATAGCCGGCGGCTGTTCGGATCGGAAGTCCGACTGCGCAACGAGCATGATTTTTCGGTGTATGTGGACCGGCATTTTTCTCCGGCGGAGGCCCGTGACTACAAAGACTCTCTGAAGGGTGTCTACGCCCGTATCGAGGAGAAACGCCGGGAAGTTATTCAGCGTCTTGTCCGGACACTCCCCCGAGAGGAGCTGGAGAAGATACAGTGGCAGCAGCACTATCTCAACCGTTACATCAACAAATATTTCCCGGCTGTGGAATCTAAGACGAAGAAAGAGGCTTTGCAGCAGAGTGTATCCTCTTCGTGCCGCCGCTCGGTAAATCCGGTTCCGGAATATAAGGTTTACGGAGCCGTTGCGCAGCGCGATGTTTCGGTGCAGGCTATGGCGAAGGCCGATCAGGTGAAGATGGTGCAGCCGGTCACTCCGCAGCAGCTGGCGATAAAGGCCGCGTTCAAACTCGTTGGAATTTTAACCAAAGGATATTGATATGAATGAACTTTATTTTACGATGAAATTGGCATTGAAACTTTTTGCTGGATTGATCCTGCTGGGGGTCTGGCTTATGGCGCGTCAGCAGGCGAAACTGGATAAACGGAACCGTGAAGCCCGTTCCGCAGCCCGTGAGCAGGGTTTGCCGGAGCCTCCGCGGGAAATTATTCCACGTTCCACCCTGGTTATTGCCGGGGCGGCGATCCTGTTCCTGATCGTCGCCTTGTTTTGGGGAAACGAATCCACGTTATGACAAGGTTCAGTAACAAAGATTCTGAATTATGGCCGCGGATCGAAATGGTTATTCGGTGGTCAGGGATGTCAACAAACGCTTTTGCCCGGCATATCGGGCTTCCGCGTGGTGAGAACCTCTATCAGATAAAGAGAGGGAATAACGGGCTCTCCATCCATGTTGCCGACATGATTTGTGAAAAGTTTCCTGAGATCGATGAATTGTGGCTTCTGACGGGCAAGAACGATATGTTTTTCTCGGCGGATACGTGCCGTTGCCGTGAAGCAGTCCAAAGCACAGTGCATTCCGCGGCATCAAGGCAGACCGATCCCTGCCGGTTGTGTATCGCCGGAAGAATTCTTCCCGTGCTGCTTCAAAAAGGCGTGAGTAATCCTGTCGGAACGGCCTTCCGATATACGGAGAATTTGATTTCAAAATACCGAAACATCGAATGATTATGACATTGTTGGGATGGTTCCTGTTGACGGCGGTGTTGATCCCGCTGTTGTATCTCTGGCGGCGTCCTGCGGGAATCCTGGCCGGTCTTGCCGCGCTCCTGGCTCCGGGCGGACTCTACCTTTGGGCGGGTCTCTCGCTGCGGACCTACGCCTGGTCCTGGGCGTTGCCGTTGCTGGCGGGTCAATGCCTGCTCATTCCTCTGAGCCGTTTCCTGTATGTCCGTTTCTGTCGCCTGTTCAACGGCTGGTCGAAATTCACCCTGGAGATTGAAGATAGCAATGGCCACCTGCACTATGTGAAGGGCATCAACCAGGGAACTTATATCAACGGCGGTTCGGGCAGCGGCAAGACCGCGAGTTGCAATACGGCCTATGCCCGGCACGCCGCGCGGTTCGACATGTCTGTTCTGGTCCACGACCTGAAGAAGTACGAGCTTTCGGAGGTTCTTTATCCGATCTTCCGGGATGCAGGTCTCCCGTACCATGTCTTTGCGCTGTTCGACCCTGAACGTTCTGTGCGTATCAACCCGATCTCCCCGGAGTATATTCCCGACGAGGCGTCGCTTCGCTCGCGCGTGAAGTCCTTTATCGTTGCCGTGCAGGGCCGGGAGTCCGACGACTCGACTTCTGATTTCTTCAACAATTCGGCTTCGTCGCTTTTGGAAGCGCTGATCTGGTATCTGAAACGCTATGCTCCTGAGCACTGCAACCTCCCGTTCGTGATGTCGATACTCAACAACCCGGAGCACCTTCGGTTGGAGGAAGGTCGGAAGGTCCTTCCTTTCGGGAAGTTGGAGCGGCTTCTCAAAGCTGATGCGCAGGTCTATTCGATGGCTGCGGCGTTCTTTCAGGGCACGGGTAACGCCGATACTACGAGCAATATCCTCCAGACGCTCATCCTTGCGTTGAACACGATCAATACGGATGCTGGTTTCTACCTGTTGAGCGATAACGAGATCAACCTGCGGATCAACGCTCCGGGTTCGAAGATCGGCCTGGGGCTCGTGAACGATCCGCGGAACACGACGGCCTACGCTCCGATCCTTGCGATGATCGCCGATGCCACGCTTACGATGATGAGCGAACGGGGCGGTGTTCCCGCCGTCGCTTTGCTGGATGAAGCTCCGGAGCTTCCGCTACTGCGTGTGCAGAACTATATGGCTACGTTGCGCAGCCTGGGAATCTGCATCGTCTATACGACGCAGGACCTAAGCCAGATCCAGCGGACCCAGGGCGGCAAGGAGTATAACCAGCGTACCGTTCTCTCGAACCTGGCGCATCAGTTCCTCGGGCGCACGAGCCTCGAACATACCGCCAAGTATTACGAAGGCATGATGCCGCAGGTGGATCGCATCGAGCGGAGTTACAGCACCTCGTCGAACGGTTCGAGTACCACACGGCGTAAGGTGAAACGTCCCCTGTACGAACGCTCGGAGTTCTATTCGCTTAAACAAGGTGAATTCATCTACTTCCACGGCCAGGTCGAACGTTTTCGGTTTAAATATCAACCCGGAGCCAAACTCCTGCCTCTGCAAGTCCGGGATTTGGACCCGGCGCAAATGCGGCTCGTTGCCGAGCAGGTCCGGCGTGATGCCGCAGATTTTATGAACAGATTTTCCAATATATGATTTCAACTATGAAAAAACGATTTTTTACGGTTGCCGCAGCCTTGATGGCCGCGCCTCTTTTCGCCCAGACGATCAGCTGGGACCTGTCGCCTGTTACGGCGTCGCTTCGCACGTTGGTTCCCAACCTGTTGGGGCTGTTGTGTTTTGTCGCCTTGTTCGGCTGGACGATTTGGAACCTTGTTCAGAACTGGAAAGATCGTGCCGAGATCCTTTCCAACGCCGGCTGGGCTCTGGTGATCATTGCCGTCGGCTACGGCATCGTGTACGGTGCGATGAATGTTTTGCTGCGATGAAGTTGTATGTCAATCGCCGCATCCGAGACAAAGCGATGGTGTTGGGCCTTCCTGCCGAGAGTTTCCTGGCCTGCCTGGGCCTGGCCTGCTCCCCTGTGCTTATCGTGGTGTTCCTTCCGGTGTTCATCGTCGTGTGGATTCCGTGGGCGTGCGGGGTCTATTGGCTCTTTCGCAATATGGATCGTCTGAAACGTAACCTGCATTACGGAAAACAGTATCCCCTTCACCTTAAAAACCGTTGATGATGTTTCATGCCATTCTGATTCTGCTGGTGTCGATTGTCGGGCTCGTCGTCTGGCTGTTGTTCCATTCGTTTCCCCGCCCGAAGTTCGGTAGCTACAATGCTTCGGAACTTCTGGAGGACGTTTCCAATAACCGGCTGTTGACCCTTCAGGGCGATGTCGCCTTCTGTTACCGGTTGCAGCTTCCGGAGGTTCGGTCGTTGTCCGAGGAGCAATACGACCGCTTGAATGAGATCTGGCGTGTCGCCTTGAAAGATCTTCCGCAGGGCACGATCGTTCTGCGCAGCGACCGGTATGACCGGCGGTTGTTCGACGCCTCGTCGATGCCGGAAAATTCATACATACAGCGTGAGGAGAAGGCGTTTGCCGCAGGACGTATGCAGACCTGCGACATGTCCTGCCTGTTCGTCGTGTTCACGGGCTTTCGGGCGACGCGCGATCCGCGGTCCCAGAATCCCTTCGTGCCGCTGACTCACGGCGCATTCCGTTCCGAGGATCAGGAGTACGGGCGCTTTACCCGTGCAGTCGATTCGATGTACCTCCAGCTTCAAGGCTCCGGGATCGTCGGCATTGAGCCGTTCGGGGAAGAGGAGGTCCGTGAATACACCCGTTATTTCTTCAATGGATTTCAGACCGGCTACCTGACGGACGTGGATGCTGCGGGGTGCGATTTCCGTGTCGGCGACCGCTATGTCGGTGCCGTGAGCCTTGAGCATGAGCGTCAGTTCCCGGAGGTCCTGACTACACCGGCCTCGGGTCAGGGTTCGCAGCTCCCGGTGGGGATCATGGAAGAGCTGGGCATCCTGCTGCCTGTTCCGCATCTGTATAATCAGATCATCCGGATTTCGGGGCATGAGCAGGAGTATGCGCTCGTCAAACAGACGTTGGAGACCTTCCGCAAGAACCGGGGGTTCTCGGAGGAGAACGATGACCAGGTGCGGCGTCTGGACCGTACGCGCGAAGAGATCAGCGACGACCTGGACGCCATGTTGGTTCGGGGGCATACGAATATCATCTTCTGGGGCGAGAGCGCCGAGGAGGTGAAAGAGTACCGGACGCGGATTACGAATTATCTGAGGCAGGTCCGCGATTTCGAGCCTTCGGTGCCGATGGGTGCGGAGCTTCGCAACATCCTCTTCTGTTCACACCCTGCAACGGTGGCCTGCATGGACCGGGATTCGTTCTACCTGGTAGACATCCGGCAGGCGTTGGCGCTGTTCCAGCATACGGGAGGTTACAGGTCGGATGCGGAAGGCGTTTTTTTCAGTGATCCCGTCAATCACCTGCCGCTGCGCTACGATCTCTACGACCCGCACCGGAAGTACGTCGATTCCCGCAATATTGCGGTGATAGGACGCACCGGAGGCGGCAAGACGGTCGATCTGGAGAAAATCGTCGGGGACTATCACAACGATTCTGCAGCGGAATACGTGAACATCATCATCGACTGCGGCGGCTCGTATGACAAGGCCGCCCGGCTGTATGATCCTGAGGAGGTTTTTATCTTCCGCTACAACAGTAGTGATCCATTAGGGCTTGATCCGTTTGCCGTTGCCGACGTCGACAATGGTGAGAGTGTGGACGACATCTGCGAGACGCTGTGGCTTATCATTAAGCCGGGAGGTATTCCGACGGCCGAGGAAGAGGTGTCGCTGCGCAAGATCGTCATGTCGTACCTGCATATCGTCACGGACCCCTCCTGGCCGGGATTCTACGTCTGGCTGCGCGACAACTATCAGCTGATTCTTGAGAAGAACGAGATCCGCAGCGCTTATTTCGACGTGAGCCAGTTTGTACACAACGGCAGCGAGTGGTGCGAGGGCGGCAGCTATGGGAATGTTTTTGCGCACAGCGAGGACCCGACGACGCGTTTGAAGGGGAAACGGCTGCTGATCTTTGAACTGGAGAATATCCGTTCGAAACCCCAGTTGCTGAGTATCGTCGTACATCTGATCGGCATCACCATCCGGACGCTTGTCTGGGAGCAGACGGGCAAACGGGGCTTCATTATCTATGAGGAGTTTGCCGAGTTGATGCAGAAGCCGGTGATCTTCGGTGCCGTGCTGTACCAGATGCAGGCGATCCGTAAGAAAGGCGGTTCGGCATGTATCGTTTTGCAGAACCTCGACCAGCTGGCGCTGAACGCCGAGGACAGGTATAAGAAAGACGGAGGAGCCGCCGGTGCCCTGATGAAGAACATCGAGACGGTGATATTCCTGGCCGGGGCCGATCCCACGGGCTTCGAGAAATACTCGACGGGATTCTCCGAGCATGACCGGCAATGCGTTCTGTCGCTGAGGAATAATTTCAATACGCCGCCCATGTACTCTTCATTTTACATCTTCCGGAGTAAGAAATCGACTCTGATGAGCCTTTGCATCAGCCCCCGGACCTTCCTGGCATTCCAGACCGACGGCGAAGTTTGCGATGAGCTCGGGCGGTTGTATTCCCAAACCAAGTCGATGGAACGGGCCATCGAGCAATATGAACGGATTCACAGTTTAATTTAATATCTCGATACTTATGAAACGATTATTCTTAATTTTTGCAGTTATGTGCGGAGCTGCTCAGGTGCAGGCCCAAATGGTCGTGACGGCTCCGTCCCTTGAAGTTCAGGAGGCCATGAACCATGTCGAGCAGATGCAGCAGGCGGTCCAGACTTACCAGACGATGATGGGCGTGAAGCAGGGCATCGAAAAAACCGTCGATGCCGTTGAGAAGGTCAACAGCAAACTGGCCACGGTCCGCGAGGTGCAGGAGATTGCCACCCGCTCGGCGACCTGCGTCAAAAGGATTCAGCAGGTCTATGCCAAGATCTCGGCCATGAAGGTCGATCGGCGCTATACGACCAACCTGTTGTCGTTGTGCAGCCAGACGACGCGCGAGTGCGTCAATATCACGGCCTATGGCGCGAAGATCTTTACGAGCAATTTCCTGCGCATGAGTGATGCCGAACGCCTGAATGAAACCCGGCAGGTCCTCGACAACATCGACAAGCTCCTGGCGCGTGTCAACTACATCAACCTCCAGGCGGATGCCGTGAAGTTCAACAACCAGTTATTGAACGCTTATTTCAAGTGATATGAATCTGGATTTCTTGGACCGGCTCGTCATTTCCCAGGCGACGATACCTCCGGTGGTGAGCCGTATTGCGGGCTTTTTCCTCCTGATGCAAGCTGTGCTTATCGTCTTTCAGAAGAAGAACGATCCGCATAAGGCCATCTGGGAGGATATTCAAGGCGTCTTGTTGGCCGGGCTTGTTGTTTTTCTGTTTCCGGAATTCATCCAATTCGCCGAGTTGCTGGTGAACTCTACGGCACGGATTACGGCCAATCCTCAAAGTATGATTGCGGATCTTATGCAAACGACGCTTCTTGGCGAAGAGGCCGTAGAAGAAGAATCCGCCGGAGGCTATTTTTCATCGATGGTTGGCATGTTCACGTCGTTTATGAATGGCGGAAGTGCCAATGTCGGCTCCTTCATGTTTGCCAATTATATTCTCAAGCCGTTGGCCGATATTGTCAACGTATTATGCTTTCCGACCTATATGTTCATCCGTGCGGCATCACTGAAGATCGCCTATTTCGTGGCGCCTCTGGTTCTTGTCCTGGGGGCTTTCGAGCCTTTCAGGGCTTTGTGGAAACATTGGTTTATGATCTATTTCGCGCTGCTGTTCGCAGGGCCCGCCCTGATACTGGCGAACAACTTTTGTGAGGATTGTTTCGCGGTCTATATCAACCTGACGGATTCCCCGATTCTCGGGTTCATCATGGTCGCCCTGGCGCGGTTCAAAATCTTTCAGGCCGTATTGGATTTATGTTACAGAATATTCCGAGTTTAGCCATGATCCCCGAAAAGATACAATCCATGCGCCGCAGCCTGGTGCGCAATAACCTTATCACAATTCTTTGCCTTATACTGGTTCTGGTGTGTTTTATCCTGAACTACCTCGAACGGCGTGAGGAACGTGAGGAGCGTATGAAGTATGCCTATTATGTAGCGACCGACGGCGAGGTCATTCCGGCCCGGTACGCCCAGCGGCGGGACAATCTCGAGATCGAGATTCGCCACCACCTGTCCATGTTCGTCGAGGACTGGTACAGCCTGACGCAATACGATTGGGAACGCAAGGCGGAGGCCGCCGGGTGGCTCGGGGGCAACAGCCTTCGGGATGCTTTCCTGACACGCCGGAAATCGGGTTTCTTCAACCGCTTCATCCAGCGAAATATGGTTCAGGAGGCGGCGATCAAAGATTTGCAGATCCGCCCCGCAGAAGACGGGAGTTTCGCTTTTGAATTGGTTGTGGATATTCAGGAGCGGATGGATACTTACTCACGGTTGTGGAGAGTCCTGGCCAGCGGATCGATCCACGTTATCGAGCGCAGCTGGCCGCATAATCCCCACGGTCTTTTGATCGAACCCTATCTGGAGAATAAAATTTTCGAAGTCCATGAATAATCGAATGAAGATCCTGCTGATTGCAGGAGCGGTCATGGTGCTGCTGCTTGTCGCCGGCTACCTGAAACAGCAGGACCGGAACAGTGACGGTTCGCAGAACAGCGTGATGTCTATCGAGACTGCCATCGAGGATAAGACCTACATGTCCAAGAAGGCGGCTTATGAGGCTTATGCCAATGAAAAGGAGAGTTTTTACAACCGTCCTCCGAGCGGTTTCGAACCTGCTGCCGAACGCTCTGAGCCGTCGGAGCCCAAAGCGGAGAATGCGCAGCCCGCATCGTCCACGACGTTCCGGGTTGATCGAAAAGCCTCGGAGGAGCAGTTCGATGCCGCCTATGAGGAGATTGCGCAGAACATGGATCAGATCTATGAGGATGGGACGCCTGCCACCAAGTCCCGGCAGGCCGCGGCGAGTGTTCCGGATGAGCCGGTGACGGATGAGGCCACCCGTCGTCGTCAGGCCATGATGCGCGATTGGGGAGTCGGACAGTCCTCACAACCGGGACAGGAGAATCCTCCGGGGGCCTCTATGTTCCGGGCTGTGATTCACGGCACGCAGCTCGTGAAGTCCGGGCAGACAGCACTGTTCCGGACCAAAGAACCGATTCGTTACGGCAGCTTGGTGGTTCCGGCCAATACGCTGCTGTCCGGAGTTGCGTCGATCTCGGAAAACAGACTCTCCGTAAAGATCAACTCCGTGCGCATGGGCCGCGAGGTGTTCTCCCTGCCATTGGCCGTCTATGGGTCGGACGGGATGCAGGGAATACCGCTCAACTACGACGAAGTAGGGAAGATCGCCAACTCGCAGACCTCCATGACGGCGGTTCAGGAGGCCAGTTCGGCTGTGTCCCAGTACGGGGGAACGGTCGGCCGGGTCGTCGGGTCGATGATCTCCGGAGTCGGCAACCAGGTGCGCAGCGCCAAGACCGTAGAGATAAAACTGATAGACAATCAGATCGTAATTCTTAAAATCGACGAAAAATGAAAGGATATTTATTCGTGATGGCCGCTTTGAGCCTGGCATTTCCGGCGGCGGCACAACAACGGATCGAGTGGCGGCGGGACAAGGTGACGCAGATCATCTTCCCGGCCGATGTCGTGAAGTTTCGAACCGGGTACACCTCCGATGATGCGATCTCGCAGAGTGACGGCCGTGTGATGTACATTCAACCGGTGGATGCGATGCCCGAAACGAACCTGAACGTGCAGACTGCCGACGGACGCTATTACGCTTTTGATGTGATATATAACAACGCGGCCTCGGAGGTCAACTATATCGTATCTCCGTCGATGGCCATTTATCAGGAAGAGCAGTCCTCCGAACATCCGCAGATCGAACCCCGGTCCCTCGGGACGGAACAGCCGGCGGCCGTCGATGAGAACCCGGTCGAAAGGTTGACTCCGGAGCAGCTGTTCGCCAAAGTCCGGAAACAGCCCGATTACATCGTGGCCAACAACGTGGCCCGGCTCCAGAAACTCACCATATTGCTCAAAGGCGTCTACGTGGATGAAGCGCATGTCTACTTCAAGTTCCGTCTCGAAAACAGCAGCAACGTCCCCTTCGATGTCGATTATATCGCATTCTCCGTCACGGCCCGCAAGACGAAGAAGACATCGACGCAGGAGCGTTTGCAGATCCTTCCCATCGGGGTCGATACGGAGATTCACCGCGTGGATGCGAAGTCCTTCCGCGAGGTGATCTACCGCTTTGAGAAGTTCACCATCGGTAAGGAGAAGATCCTGCTGGCCGAGGTGCTCGAGCAGAGAGGAGATCGTAATATCGCGCTGCGTATCCCCGAGGACTTCATCATCGAGGCCCGCAGACTATGAGCCGGCGAAAGGGATTCCGGGCTTTCTGGAAAGCGGAAGGAGAATTGGGCCGAACGGCGCTCAGGGCTGCCGGGCATCTGTTCAGAGAACTTTGTCGGGAGATAGAAAAGTTAATAATCACTTTTAAGCAAAAAAGAAATGAGAAAAAAAGTCATGTTATCGATGCTGGCCATCGTGACGGCAATAAGCGTACAGGCACAGATCGGCTATAAGGGGCAGGTGACTGCGGCCATCGATGGCGGTATCACGCACCTGGGAGGATACGTCGGTGCGGCACGGATCGGGGCCTATCTCTCCCCGCATTCGGTATTAGGGGGCGGTGTGATGTTCGACAAGATCCGCTATGATGCCACGCAGGGAGATTCGTTCGATGCAACGCAATGGCTCGGTGAGATTCATTATCAATATGCCGTAGCGCTGAACAGGTTTGTGCTGCTGCCGTCCGGAGGACTTCTGCTGGGAGGTGAGAGCTGCGATAGGCTGTCACGCCAGGGCAATCTGCTGCCTTATCAGAACCAGTTCGTGTACGGCCTTTTCGCAGAGTTCGGGGTTGAATATGTGTTCAGCCGACATTGGGCGGTGACGCTGAATCCGCGTTTTCAATATTTGATGAAAACAAATTTCGACAATCTGAAGGTCTCCGCCAGCATCGGACTGAAGTATTATTTTTAAGAGTTGCCGATATAGTCTAATCAATGACAAATATAGTTTTTTCAGTAAACAATAATTAGAAACAAATTTGTTTCTCCTGAATATCTTTCCTATCTTTGTGTCAAAGATATATCTTATGACACTGGAAGAAGCATTCTCATTATTGATAACGCAACCTCTTTGGTACAAAAACAGCGAATATATCAGACAGCAGGCTGTCCGGGACAAACGCCTGTTTTTGGCCGGCAAGTCGATTCCCGAAGACCGAATGCGAGAGTACTTGCGGGCCGCCGGCTGGGAGCAGACTCAGGAAGAACAATGGGCTGAAAAAGATGGAAAATAAGGATATAGCATACCAGTTCATCGACAACGATGCGGTCAGAATGAATAACGGGGACAACATGGTCGATGTGTCTACGGCTTATTTAGCTGTTGACCGGGCACGCACCGATGAACGGGAGCGGATATTGGCCGGTTGGGAACCAACAACGGTCCCTGTGACGACAACCGGGCTTGTGGATGTCCTGTTCTCCGATGGCACGATCCGCGGGATTGTAGGCGATCATGTATGTAACTGGGCGTATCCTCATATTGAAGTCGGATACGCTGTGGCTTGGCGGCTGCGAAACGGCGATACGGATGATAACGAACCTGAAAAATAGAAGGCTCTTCCCCTTCACTTTTCAACAGATAGCACCGGATGGCAGAATACGATGATAGATTGAGCCTGGCGGCATATCCTTTTCCTGAGATCAATCGGGGAGATATGGTTTGCGCTACGATCGAGACAGATCCGATTTTGCTTGAAGAAGCAAAAAAGAGGGGCTTTTATATGAAAGACACTCCTGCGAACCGTATGTTCAACGAACTGTTCAACAACGGCGGACGATTGATCTGTAAGGGGGAGATAGATCCGGATTACCTGAAAAGGGCTATGCCGTATTTGAAAGCATTGATGCGGAGCGTTGCCCCGCGGCATGAGGAGAAAGAGGCCGTCTGCGCAATGTTACTGGATGAATTGGCATTGGAAGTAGTACCTGGTAAGAAATAATTACAATGACAAAAGGAAAATATACACGCAAAGAGGCTGGGATTAAGGCTTATTTGGAGGTCACCGGAGAGGAATTACCACCGCGTGTTACAGTTGCGGAAATACGTGAGTATTCGAAGGCTTTGCCGGAGGATCAGCGCAAGCGCTGCCACGAATTGTACCTTCACTACATGAGTATCGGCCGGCCCGAGTATCTTGAACATTATTCTAATCGTTAACCAAGCAGAAGATGGACATTCAAATCATACAGAATAAAATTTACGAGATTCGTGGCCAGCGGGTAATGTTGGATTTCTATCTGGCAGAACTCTATCAAGTCTCGACCAGTGCATTGAATCAAGCAGTAAAACGTAATATGGAGCGTTTCCCGGAAGAATTCATGTTCCGTATCTCCGAAACAGAATGGGGAAATATGTCATCACAATTTGTGACGACATCCAGAGCGAAACGGCCCAAAACGTCTTTGCCTTATGCTTTTACTGAACAGGGTGTTGCAATGCTTTCTGCGGTTTTGCGTAGTAAACCAGCTATACAAGTAAGCATCTCTATTATGAAAGCCTTTGTCGCTATGCGCAATTACATTCTGCAATCTACCCAGGTATCTGCCGAGCTGCTGGAGTTACGTGGCCGGTTGCAGCTGGTGGAGCGTGACTGCCGGGAAAACCTGGAGGCGGTGAACGATTTGAGCGAAGATGTACGAAAAGACATCGATGCGATTTATGAGGCCATTGGGGCCTTGTCCGTGAAATTGCCGAAAATTCAGAACCCTGTACAGAAGATAGGATTCAAAAAGTAAATTATGGATATTCAGATCATACAGAATAAAATTTACAAGATTCGTGGACAGCGAGTCATGTTAGACCGAGATCTGGCCGAATTATACGGGGTGACAACCGGTAATCTGAATAAAGCCGTGAAACGAAATATTGAGCGCTTCCCAGAACGTTTCATGTTTCAGCTCACCGAACATGAATTCTTGAGATTCCAAAATGGAATATCAAGTTGGGGCGGAACCCGGAAATTACCTTATGTCTTTACCGAACAAGGCGTGTCGATGTTATCGGCGGTTCTTCGTAGCCCGACAGCCATACAGGTAAGCATTTCGATTATGGATGCTTTTGTTGCTATGCGTAATTACATTTTGCAATCTACCCAAGTGTCGGCCGAGCTGTTGGAGTTACGTAGCCGGTTGCAGTTGGTTGAGCGTGATTGCCGGGAGAACCTGGAGGCTGTGAACGATCTGAGCGAAGACATGCGAAAAGACATCGATGCGATTTATGAGGCCATTGGAGCATTGTCCGTGAAATTGCCGAAAATTCAGAACCCTGTACAGAAGATAGGATTCAAAAAGTAAATTATGGATATTCAGATCATACAGAATAAAATTTACGAGATTCGCGGTCAGCGCGTGATGTTGGACTTCGATCTGGTGTAACTTTACCACGTGGAGACTAAAGCCTTGAAGCAGGCTATCCGTCGAAACATTGAACGTTTTCCGGAAGATTTTATGTTTGAAACCTTGAACGAGATGTTTAACTCGCTGAAAGACAGATTGAGGTCACAAATTGTGACCGGTTGCCTGCGACGATTAAACATAGTTCTGTTGGGAGCGTAAAACAAACTGTGTCAAGGTTTGTATTCGGGACGATTTTGGGATCACAAAGAATCCCGAAATCGTTCCGTAAAGGTAATTCTGTTTTTGGGTTCTTTGCCATACTACATGATGGAAAATCTGTCATTGAATCGAATAGCGAGTTGCTGAGCGGTTTGCCCCCAGTTTGCCACAGGCATCGTCCATTTACGACGGATTCGGGTATAGGCCAGATAGACAAGTTTTTCGAGGGCCGTATCATTTGGGAAAATGCCTTTATTTTTAGTGACTTTACGGATTTGACGGTGGTATCCCTCGACGGTATTGGTCGTGTAAATCATCCGTCGAATCTGCGGCGAAAATCTACTTTCGCGATCACGAGGTGTTTCGATCGTAAGCTCGCCAACACTGCTCTGAACTTGTTTGGAAATATGACCGTTGCGACGATTGCCTGAATCGCGTTCTTCATCGCTCATGTGGCTGTCCATTTCTCCTTCAAGGGCTGCATTCAACAGATTTTCAATCAACGGCGCAAGAACACCATCCTTGCCTGTGAGTGGTTTACCTGCGTACATCGCTTTCAAGGCTGCGGCCTTAAACTGATCAAAATCAAATTCATTACTCATAAAATCAAACTATATCTCGAAAGTTAAACATTTTTTCTTTGTGACACAGTTCGTTTTACATTCTCGTTCTGTTTTGCCGTCAGCCTTTACTCAAGAAGGCGTGGCTCATTATCCGGAGTCTTGAAAATAAGAATCGGGACGAATATCCGTCCCGATTCTTTGTAATTCCCTTATTCTTTCAGGATGGCGGTATGGCACATATCACGTATAATGATACCGTCGTCAAATACTTCGTAGGCGAAAACCCAATTCTTTTCGAATACCGCACACCGGTATCCTAACCGGTGCCATTTTTTGAAGCGGCACAAAGGGTAATCGGCAGCTCCAGTCAACGATTTGAGAAAAGCGTCGATCCGGTCGGTGCGACTGTGTGCTGCTTCACGCGACAATTTCAACTCGTCGGTGAGATATGCCCTTAAATCAGCGACCTTTTCTAAAACTGCTCCTGAAATCGCTACCTTACGCATTTTTGTCGAAGTGCTCATCAATATGACGGTGCAACGTTTCCGTAAATACGTTTACCGGAACTGCGTGACAGGCTGCGGCTTCTTCAGAGAAGTCCTTCTTTTTCTTGTCTATGACTGTTACATACGGTAAGGTGCGGACGTATGCTAACAGTTTTTTAGCTTCAGGGCTACTGTCCTCGATTATGATGTGCGTCATAATTGTAGTGGATTAAATGTCTTTGTGCAAATATAACGAAATTCTTGCCGTGAGCGTATTCTTCGTATAAAAATAGTTTTGGGTAAGTCTTCAGCCTATTTCTTGTGATGAATCACAAAAAATTGCTCGTCCCCTTTGAAATGTTATTTGTCCTTTATATATTTGTCACGTCTAACTTTCTCTAAGGCGGCCTGTCCGCCAATAGCGGGCATTTATTATGCGCGTAAATTTAGGTTTCGTACCCCCGTGCCGAGTGGTTAATGCCCCGGCAAGCCTTAGAGGTGTTAGACAACGGGAAAGACGAAACCTTTTTATTGTTTAATGGTTATAATGTCTAAACCTCTATGGAAAACAAATCTATCTGTCCGGGCTACGTGCCTGTGACTATCGAGCTGCCGACTGAGTTGGCCGAGGAGTTTCAGCGGAAGAATTACGACTGGTCGTCGGTCGTGGAGTTGTTACTGCAAGAGTTCAAACCTGGGGATATTGCGGAAACGCTTTTAACTCTTTACTTTGAATTAACTCGACTTATTGTGGTCCAACGCGAGGAGTTTATCGATAACGATTCGGTACTTACTGAACGTTTATTTATGCTCGAAAAACTTTATCGGGCTTTGCATACTATGTCCGTTCCGGTTGTTAATTCCCCGAATGCACCGTTTGATGCCTTTGGGCAGCAGTCATAGGCACTATGGACGATCTCCAGATAATCCAGAACAAGATTTACGAGATCCGCGGCCAGCGGGTCATGCTCGATCGTGATCTGGCCGTCATGTATGGCGTAGAGACGAAAGTACTCAACAAAGCTGTTAAGCGTAATATCGAGCGTTTCCCGGATAGGTTTATGTTTCAGCTTACAAGAGAAGAATGTTCAAGGTTCCAATTTGGAACCTTGAACGAAGATACTGAGAAACAGAACTACAGCATTTCAAACATAAATGTTTGTCAAGGCGCGAAGATCACCCGGGTGTCGATCAGCTTCACGGCTCCGTCCGCAGTCGTGTCACGGGCTTCGAGATACATCCGATGAGGTCCTGACGGCGTACCTTCGGGTAATCGCCCTGTCCAGATATGCGGCGAGGGTATATTGCGGTGGGGTGAGCGGCGTGCGTATTTCGATTGCAGGTAACCCTGCTGATTGCGCAGTCTCGACCGCAGGACGGTTGGCGCAGGCATGGCCTTGTGTTCCAGCGGTTGCCATGCACCGTCGTCGATCCGCATCCGAATCTGCGTCTCCGGGCCTCCGGCGAAGAGGTTCACTACGACGCTTCCTGTCGGCAGTGATGCGAGTTCCTCGATTTCCCGGTCCTGCGGATTGCCGTCAGCTATCCATACGTCGGCTTGATACGCTTCGTCGATGCCGATGCCTTTGAACCGGAATGCGTATTCCGTTTTGTCGAAGTCGATGCGGAAGTAGTTGCGCGGGGTTCCGCACGGTTGCAGCGATCGCGGCACTAGGTCGAGGTCTTGTTCTCCGGTCCAAAGCAACCCGCAGACCGCTCCGGCAACCAGCTCTTGTACGTTTTCCGCCAATCGTTTCCGGAAGACTGAATGGGTGTGCCCCGATAGCATTAGGCAGCGGCGCCCGTCCAGCAGCGCAAGCACTTCGTCCTTGTTTTTGGTGGCAGCCATCGGAATGTGCTGGGCGATGACCACGAGCGTCTCCCGCGGCACCCGTGCCAGATCGTTGCGCAGGAATCGCAACTGCTTTTCAGTCAGTTTGCCGACATAGCTGCGGCGTCCTTCCGTGAAAACGTTGTTGAAGACGATGAAATGGACTGGTCCGTAGTCGAAAGCGTAGGTGTCGGCTCCGAAAGCCTCATTGTAGCGGACAACGGTCCGGACGCTGTCCATATCCCGGTCGTGGTTGCCCGAAAGTGTCCACGAAGGCATCGGCAGTTCGTCGGCCAGCTCCTTGAAGAGCGGGAACAGCGAGCAGTCGTCGTTTACCAGATCGCCCAGAAAAAGCGAAAAGGCCATGTCGCGGCGTTCCGCCAGCTCCGAGAAGAAGGTGCGTGCGGCATATCCCGCTTCGGTCGTGTCGCCGAACTGCACGTCGCCCACGGCAGCGATGCTGAAACGATCGGGCTGTCGGCGGCGCACCAGTCCGAAATCGGCATTGCCGTCTGCCGTGCTGTCGGGGTAGTATCGGAACTGGGTGTTGCGAATTCCGCCGCCCGGAAATTCGTAACCGGACGGAAGGATAGGGAATATGCTGCTGTGCGTCGTTGCAGGAAGGATATAGCGGCCTTTCCGGTCGGTGACGACGACCGTGTCACCGTCGGATACGGGGACGCCTTTCAGGACGCGTTCTCCCCGGTCTCGAACCCCGTTGCCGTTGCGGTCGAGAAAGAGCGTTCCCGAACGCACTGGCTGTGCCCCGCTCTGTTGGGGTGCCATGATAAGGCTTTGTGTCAGAAATGCCAGTACCAGGTAAAAAGGAATCGGTTTCATGGGTGAAAATGTCGATCGGATATTCGGGTAAAATAATGCGAGCCTTGCGGCCCGCATTATTCGAGTGATGTTTTATTACAAGATGGATCAGCGATGCCGGAGATATAATATATAGTCCTCGACGATTTTTATTCTTTCGATATATTCATCGGGTATTTCAATAGCAAATTCTTCTTCAATGGCCATGGCCGTTTCAAAAACATCCAGACTGTCCATGCCTAAATCCCTTTTGAGATTGGAATGAAGATAAATCTGACTGATAGAAATATTTAACTGGTCGCTGATAATTCGCTGAACTTTCAGAAAAATAACTTCCGGATTGTTGTAAGACCCGTTGAAATGTTCTTCCACATAGTTGACTAAGTCTCCGAATGTTTCGATATTTTCTTGTTCAACCGATGGTATGTTTACCGCGAGTCGAAAGTTAACCTCCGAAAAAATCTGTGCCATATCAACCTCATCGGCCAGCAAATCCAAGGATAATTTTGTCTCGTCTGAGATTGTATCATAGTCGGTATTAAGGACATAATTTATAATATCGACAAGTTCTTCTTCAGGAAAAAATACAGTTACCCGGGTCATGCTTGCAGATTGGACTGTTGTGGAGGTCTGCTCCTGCCCGTTTTTCAAAGCAATTTCATCCGAATTGTCCTGTGTCTGGCACGACGTTATTGAGATCGTTGCCGCCAAAGCAAGGGCCATTGCGTAGGCCCTTGCTGTGCGAATTGTCCTTTTCATGATTGAGTTATGATAGATTAGTCGAAAAATTATTCCGCAGTTGCCAGTTTATAGAGATGTATCTTGGCTGGTGAGACAATTTCTCCCTCGACTTTCTCAGCATCGACATTATATGCGAGATAGGCGGTTCCGTTTTCGGCGAATTTGAATTCGAATCCGTCAACTGCCTCAGTACTGAGTTGAACAGCGGTTTTCCAATCTTTGGTCTTATTGTCCAGCGAAGTCGCAAACAAATGGTTGTCGGCATCCTTATATGCAACATACAATATGCCGATCGGGCTGACTGCAACCCGGCAATAGTTTGCACGACTGTGCCATTTCGGGAAAACCGTGGCAACGAGATTGAAATCTTTAGACGAGGAATCGAATTTTACAACCTGTGGAGTCAAATTGTAGGAAATCCCTAAATATATATTTCCGTCTTTGTCTACTGCGAGGTCATGGTTTGTCAGATCGATCGGTACATAGCTGTCTCCTGCCTCATTGGGTTTGACATAGGCTTCTATGATGGTTGACCACATATTGTTTTCAAACTTGTAAATAGATACCGAGTGTGGCGTATTGGATGCAGTTTCGGCAGGATTGTGAACCAATACGTACATTGCATTTCCTACATTTCGAGCAATGACGGAGTATGCCCGCCCGCTGGTCCGTCCGGCAATTGATTGATTTTTATTCCATCCATTGTTGTATTCGGTTATGTTGACGAAACGTTCGCCCAAGACTCCGGCGGTTCGGTTCATCGTGAATGCAAACATTCTCTCACCCACAGATCCGATCGTAGGTCCTACCGTGGTCGGGCGGTCGATATCCGTGCATTCCTCCGTCCAGGAAGTTCCGGTACGTGTCGCGATAAATCCTTTCGCTACGCTGGAAACGGGATCATAGTAGAAAATGTAAGGTTTCCCCGAGGCACTGAAGCCAAAAGCAGGCATACTGGTACGTCTTGCCGCAACAGTATCCGGCTGGAATTTTCCGTTGCTTACTTTGGCGAAAATGGCTACATCTTCCGCACTTGTTGTACCATCGGCATTGACAACGAGGGCTGGTTGATCATCGGTCGGGTCAATTTCCAGTCTAAAATCATTAACTGTTTGTTCCCACTCCGTGACCTTGGTCCATACGGCCTCCGGCAGTTCGCTGACCGTGACGGTGTAGAGGGCGTTCTTCTTGCCGAGGCTTACCAGATAGTCTACCGGGTCGGAGAAGTCGTTGGCCGTCGTGCCGCTGACCTGGGGCGTGCCGTTTACCGTCACCTTCGATTCGCCGTCGGCCGTTTCGAACGTCGCGACGAGCGCTGAGAGATCAGTGTCGGCCGGCACCTTCACGCTGATCGCCGTTCCAGAGATCGTGCCGGTGTAATCCTTCACCAGATAGTCGGGGTTATTTTCGGCTTTGAAACTGAATGCCGTGAGTTTGGCCTCGCCCGTCGGGCCTTCCTCTTCTCCGGTTTTGTCGTCGCTGCATCCTGCGGTGAGCAACGCCCCGAGGCAGCAAATCATGGATAAATACTTTTTCATATTCGTATAGATTAAAGGTGATGATTACATGTTTATTTTTCGTATCGTATGCTGCCGCGACAGTTGGTCGGGACCCGGGAATCCGACCGTAAATCCGAGGCTGGTGTTTTCGATACGGATCGTGATCGTGTTGTCCTTCAACGGGTCGATCTCGTTGGGCAGCCAGCGGATACGGATCGGCATGGAGTAAACACCCGGCACGAAGACGATCTGGTTGCCGGTGGTCACGCGCTCGAAATCGATACCGGCTTTCAGCCCGTCGCCGACGTTGAACGAGTAGTCCACGATCAGATTTTCGCTCAGTTCTTTTGAGCTGAGGCAGATATTGTACGTGCGGACGACGGTCGCCTGGGACGATACGGTCGATGTTGCGGCATAAGCGGCGTCATCGGCCTGTATGATGTAGACGAACGGGTGGTCGTAGGGTTTGTCCTTCTCGCAAGAGGAGAACAGCAATGCCGTTGCGGCGGCCAGTATAATAGTTATTTTGTTAGTCATGGTATGATGTCGATTGAGTGTGTTTATTCTTCTACGCCTCCGTATCCGGGATTCTGCTGCATCGCGGGATTGGAGTCCATTTCAAGTTGGCAGATCGGCAGTACGAAACGATAGTCGGGATATTCGAGTGTTTTGGTTATTGCCGATGACGACTCGTCGCGTACCAGATTCTGATGACGCCGTGCAATGTCCAGCAGACGGTGCCCCTCGAAACAGAGTTCGCGCATGCGTTCCCGTTCGATCAGGGCGTTCATCCCGTCCTGTCCGGAATATTCCAGCGTGATTTCTTCGGCCTTCTTGCCCGTTGCGCGAGCGATCAGGGCTTTCAAGTCGGCGGCGGCGCCGTCGAGATCGGGATTCGTTCGGTTGCAGAGCGCTTCGGCGCGGATCAGGTACATTTCCGAGCAGCGTACGACGAACGGATCGCTGTGTCCGTAGAGTCCGTTGTTGTCCTTTTTGTATTTGTCATTGACATAATATTTCACGCAGGCGTCCATTTCGTATCCGTGCGTATCGTCGTCATAACCTTCATAAACCGGGTTGTAATGCAGCAGCCGCTGGCGGCGGATATCGTCGGGGTCGTCGAACTGCGCCAGCAGCTTGGCCGACGGCAGGGCTTTTGGCGAATTCGAGGGATCGTAGAGTTTGCTTATCGACGATGATTTTTCATAACCGCTCATCCGCAGGATCGTCTCCTTGCCCTTGTTTTCGTGCGGATAGCGGAACATCATTTCATATTCGTCGTGAGGTGTCAGCGGAACCGCTGAAATCACCTGCGACGCATATTCTTCGGCAAGTTCGTAGTTGCCCATGTATAGATATACGCGGGCCAGCAATGCCCGACACGCTGTTGCCGAAGCATAATATACGTCGGATTCTCCCGTCTTTTCGAGTGTCGTCAGCGCCGTATTGAAATCCTCGATGATCCGCGCGTATGCCTCTTTCAGACTGCTCCGGGCTATTATGTCGTTAAAGCTTATCGGGCGTATGGGCAGGGGAATACCCAAATGCGAGGCGTCTGCCGTGTAAGTATAGGTCTGACAGTAGGCATTGCAGAGGTTCAGGAACATCAGCGCACGGATGAAATGGGCGTGTGCAACGATTCGGTCGATCTCGGTGATATCGCCCGGATAACTCTCTTTCAAGCCAGGGCCGTAATGAATGATGTTGTTGGCATTGATCACCACGCTGTAAGCCCCTCTCCAGACCAGGCGCGGATAACCCGCATTGTCCTCGGGCAGCGCCAGGAAATTGTAGATGTCCGTCTGCATCTCCCCGGCGTTGGGAGTCACGTCCGCCAGGTCGCTCGCCAGATCGGGATAGTTGACCGCATAGTCGTCGTAAAACGAGTAGGTGGCGCTGTATATGCCGTTATATGCGCTTTTCAGTCCCGCCAATTCTGCGAAAAAAGACGGAGTCGTGCTTTTGCCGATGTTCTCGACCTCGAGGAAACTGCTGCATCCGGTCGCACAAACCAGCAGGACCGTGGTTGAAATGTATGTCGTTATTCGTTTCATATATTCGAATGTCAGAAAGTTACGGAAAGATTCGCCGAATAGGTCGTGGTCATCGGGTATCCGGAATTCATGATTGTTTTGTAACTGTTTTCTCCGCGTTTCTGATCGGGGGTCCAGAGATAGACGTTGTCGCCGACCAGCGAGACGCTCATTGCCTCCATCCGCAGTTTCTTGCACAGTTGTTTCGGAAAGTGGTAAGTCAGTGCGACGTTTTGCAGACGGATGTTGGTCATGCGGTGCAAGAAGCGGTCGGTGTAAGATGTCGTTTTCATGTCGTTCTTATAGACGACGCGGGGGCCGACAGCCAGTTCTCCCGGTTTTTTCCAATGGTCCAATGCTTCGAGCGGTGCGTTGGATTCGATGATGTCGTATCCCGAATTCAGGGTGAAACGATCCAGGGAGGTGTATTGCCAGCCGCCGATTGTATAGTTCAGCATAAACCGTAGCGAGAACTCTTTCCACCGCAGGATATTGGTCATACTGCCGAAAACAGCCGGATTGGGCGTTCGCCCGTCCGAAACGCGATTGTCGTAGTCGTAGACTTTGGTGACATTGCCGCGTTTGTCGTACCACATGGGCTTGCCGTCGGCAGGGTCGATACCGGCCCAGCGGATGAGGCACCATTCGTTTTTGGAGCGTCCCTCTGCCCAAACGCGCTCTCCGAAGCTCTTGGTGATGCCTTCGAAGAGGGTCAGGATCTTGTTCTGGTTGTGGGCGATGTTCAGCTCGGTTTGCCAGGAGAAATCCTTGTGGACGATGTTCGCGGACGTGATAGTGATCTCGTAACCCCGATTGCGCATCTTGCCGACGTTGCGCATGACGGCGTCCTCGGAGATGATCGACGACACGCGGCTTTCGGTCAGCATGTCGGTCGTGACGTTGTTATAAAACTCGAAATCGACCATCACACGTTTGTAAAGTCCGACGCTGAATCCCACATTGGTCATGTAGGTCGTCTCCCAGGTAAGTCCCGGGTTGGCCACTGCGCTCTGTAGGGCACCGATGTTCCCTTGATAGGAGTAGCTTGACGAAAGGCTATAGGTGCCGTGCGCCGATGATGTGTCAACGCGCGAGTTTCCGCTGGTTCCGTACGAAGCCTTGATTTTCAGGGTGTCGAAGATGTCGCTGCGGAAGAACTTTTCGTTGTGGATGCTCCAGCCGACGCCTATTGAAGCATATGTCGCCCAGCGGGAGTACTCGCCGAAGGCGGAGAAGCCCTGACGCCGTGCGTTCACCGTCATATAATAACGGTTGTCGTAGGCATAGGATGCCTGTCCCAGATAGGAGAGCGACCGTGAATAGGTCGTGTTGCTCGATCCGCTGATGTTGGCCTTGGGAACATAGGCGATCTCCTTGATCTGGTCGTTGATGAAATCGTACCCGGAGACGTAGAGGTTGCGGCCTTCCTCATGCTTGAACTCGATACCGGCCACGACTCCGATGCGATGTTTTCCGAATTCGCGGTCGAAATTGATGCGGTTGATGCTTGCCCAGTTCAGGTTGAAGACGCCGCTCCGCCGTGAAATACCGGACGGTTCGTTGGCGTAGTATCCCGACAGGTTGGTGCGGGCATAGTACAACGCTTCGTAGGTCCCGATATAATTGCTTACGAACTGTGTGGTAGCCGAAAGGCCCTTGATGGGTTCCCATTTGAGCGAAGCGTTCACGCTGGCGTTCAGCGCCCGTTGCCGGTTGTCGTTCTGATCCCGTTCGGGCAGGTCGTTGGCATGGAATTTCACCTGCGTCGGTTTGTATTCGTAGAACGAATCCCGGCTGTAATAGTTGTACAACCGATAAGTATGCCCGTCGTTCTCGTACGGCGAGAAGATAGGCAGAGTTTCGTAGTAGTTGCGCGTCGATGGAAACGTGTCGTTGATATTGTAGGTTCCGTTCAGGATCAGCGTCGCTTCGAGTCCTTTGAAGAATGTGTAGGTCGAATTGGAGCGCAGGGAAATGCGCTGTTGCTTGTTGCCCTTCAGAATCATATCTTCGGTGTAGTAACCTGCCGAGATATAGTTTTTCATTCGCTTGGTGCCGCCGCTGGCGCTCAGGTCCACCTGAAAGGTCTGCCCCGTATCGAGATAGAGTTCATGCCATCGGGTATCGGTTGTGGAGTAGCTGTTATATTCGCTGTCCTGATAGGGAAAGGCTGAGATAGGATAACCGGCGTTGACCCACGCTTCCTGGGCATATTCCATGTATTGCGAAGCGTTGAGCATCTTGTAACGGGTGCTCTCGTTGGCGAAAGCGATGCCGTATTTGAAGCTGACGTTGATGTTGGTCTTCTCCATACGGCCTTTCTTGGTG
This sequence comes from Alistipes intestinihominis, assembly GCF_040095975.1. Lineage (NCBI taxonomy): Bacteria > Pseudomonadati > Bacteroidota > Bacteroidia > Bacteroidales > Rikenellaceae > Alistipes > Alistipes intestinihominis. Next base: position 165,972 of record NZ_JBBMFL010000006.1, on the reverse strand, counting down.
GTGATGAGAATCACGCCGTTGGCACCGTCGGCTCCGTAGAGGGCTGTGGTCGAGGCATCTTTCAGTACCGTGATTGACTCGATGTCGTTGGGGTTCATGAACGAGAGGGGACTGATGGTGTACTCGGTTCCGATGCTCAGTCCGGTGATTCCTCCCGTGTATATGGGGGCTCCGTCTACGACCCACAGCGGCTCATTCGAAGCGCTGAGCGACGCATCGCCGCGAATGCGTACGGTCAGGCGTGCACGCATGCTTTCGTCGCTGTTGTTGAATCCTTTCGATACCTGCATACCCGGCACCATGCCGTCGAGCAGGTTATCCACACGGCTTACGGGCATCAGTTCCAGCTTTTTGGAACTTACCTGATAGGCGCTGCCGACCAGGTCCTCGCGGCGCTGCACGACGCCGTAACCCGTTACGACGACCTCGCCGATCTCCGTGTCGGATTCGAGCTTGATTTTGATTGTTTTCTGAGTGGTGATTCCGATTTCGCGGGTCTTCATACCGACGTAGGAGATCGAGAGGACGACGACCTTGCCCGTATTGGGGATCGTCAGCGTGAATTTTCCGTCCGTGTCGGTGTGAATTCCTTTCGAAGTGCCTTTGATCATAACCGTTGCTCCGATCAAAGGGGTGCCTTGTGCGTCGAAAATCTGTCCGCTGATTTCGCGGGTCGCACTTTGGAGTGCGGATTGTGCCTCTGACGACGCTAACGCGGAGTTACCTGAATAAGGGGTCGAATTTCCCCCCCCCCTTGCCAGGGAAGCGTCGGCGATTGTCAGGGCACACATTAATAACAAGGTGCGCCACGAGTTACGGCGGAACCTTGCATGGGAAGCAGTAAAAGTGCCTTTCATACTATAAAAAATTCGGTTTGCCTATTGGAATCGGGCTTATGTGACTGTAATTCCAATCTGTTTGCCTAACAAAAGTAGGTAAAAAAGTGAGAACTAATACCCTGAGAGAGACAAAAAAACACGTGTTGTAACAATAAATGCAAACATTTTGCGTTTATGATTTCCGTTTATGTGAAAAGGGTACTTTCTGTCTTACGGATCGTAAGTGTTGTGTTGAAATGCAGAATGAAGTATATATAGGGATGAGCCATAGAAAGCCATTTATGATTCGGGGGTGCACTCTTCTTCTGATTCTGATGTTTCTGAATGCAATAAAAAGTTCTGCGTTGGGAGTGAGAATCACTGCAATTGGGACAGAACTATTGGCAAAGAAAGGCTTCGAAATCAAGAATAGAGATAATAATGGTTAAAGAATTTATACGGAGCGCAAGATAATGATGTTTTTCGAATCCATCTCAGTATTCTTTTTAGGTAGATAAGGACTATGAACGTACTGCGTTGCATAGTAACTTGAACTTTGAGGATTTTATTCGTTGTAAGAAAATTTAGCATAATAAGATTTATCTATTTAATTCCGCCAACGGGTTAAAATATTAATTATTCATTTAATTTTTTTTGTAGAAAATTTTGGAATTGAAAAAACTTTTATAACTTTGCTTTACGAAACCGATTGCGTAACTGCGAATCATGAACCCCCGCGGAAATACGAAGAAAATCTCGATCTACGATTTGGCCAGGCGGCTCAATGTCTCCGCTTCGACCGTATCGCGGGCGCTGCATGATCATCCGTCGATCGGAAAAGAGATGAAAGAAGCTGTGCGGGCATTGGCGAAAGAGTTGAATTTCAAGCCGAACCATATTGCAGTTGCGCTCAAAACCGGTAAAATGAGAACCATCGGTATTGTCGTTCCCCAAATTAACCGGACCTATTTCGTCGAAGCCATTGCGGGTGTGGAGCGCGAACTTTATAAGGCCGGTTACGACTTGATTATCGCCAGTACGGGCAACTTGTACGAACGGGAGCGGAAAATCATTACGTCACTCAGTCAGGGAAAGGTGATTGGGGTCATTGCTGCTGTAGCGGCCGAAACGACCGATTACTCTCATTACCAAATGCTGGTCGACAACAACATTCCTTTGGTGATGTTCGACCGTAAAATGCCCATCGACAATACGAGTTGTGTGGTGCAGGACGACTTCGACGGTGCTTATCGTGCGACGGAACACCTTATTGAGCAGGGGTGTCGCCGCATCTACCATTTCCGTGGGCCGCAGAATGTATCGGTATGGAGCGACCGTGACGCCGGATTCCGCAGAGCGATGGAGAAACACGGTCTGGAAATAGGCTCGCAGGCGATTCATACGGCAATAACGACCGAAGACGAAGGTCGTAAATACGCAAGAAAACTGATGATGCACAAAGAGTTGCCCGATGGCATCCTTTTTTCGGGAGACTTTGCGGCAAAGGCCGCCATGGAAGAGTTCATTGCGGCTGGAGTGCGTATCCCGCAGGATATCGCAGTTGTAGGATTCGTCAACGAACCCTGGGACACACTGCTCAACCCACCGCTCAGTTCCATCGAGCAGTTCAGTGGCAAGATCGGCGAAACAGCTGCCCAGATGATGCTGGAAGCGATCGACGGTATGCCGCACCGGAATATCGTCTACAAACCGCAACTGATCGTGCGGGAATCATCCATGAAAAGAAAGTATGCGCCGGTAACAACTCCGGTTTAGCGAACCACCGATAACTGACCCTTTTTTATTTCACAATTTACGCAACCGATTGCGTAAATAAAAAACAGAAACCGAATCTATGAAACTTCATCCTTGTTTATGGCTTTTGTCCACCGTCTTCGCATTGACCGGTCCAACCTGCGTATCTGCGGTGGAAAAGCATCCGTCCCGTTTTCTCCCGCCGTCGCGGGACCCTGTCATCGGCACATCCGAACGACCCGATCCCGCAATGGAACCGGTCCGGGTCGATACACGTCCCGCCGAAAAGTACAGACTCGCCAATCTCGACTATGGCATGACGATCGGTATCGAGCAAACTCCCGGCGGTCGCATCTGGTGCTGCTGGGTTGCCGGCGGAGATGATGCTGACGCTTATTTTCTGCTGGCCTGGAGCGACGATGGGGGCGAGACGTGGAGCGATACGAAGGCCGTTGTCGATCCGCACGACGCAACGCTTCCCGAAAAGCGACGGACAATCGTGGGCAATCTGTGGTGTGATCCCGACGGACAGCTGTGGCTCTTCTACGACGTGGCTATGACCTATTACGACGGTAGGGGCGGCACATGGGCCACGGTCTGCCGAAATCCCGACGGACGGAAACCCCGGTGGAGCGAACCGCAATACGTCGGCATCGGTTTCACGCTGAACAAACCGACTGTGCTTTCGAACGGCGAATGGATATTGCCACAATCGCTTTGGGAACGCGGCGTGATAGATATTCTGCTGGATAACGGTCGTAAACAGAACGTTTATCACGATGCCTGGCATGAATACGATTCGCTGCGCCGGGCCAATGTCTTCATCTCTTCGGACAAGGGGCGTTCCTGGCAGTTGCATGCAGGCGTCGCCGTTCCCGGACAGCGGCACGACGAGAATATGGTTATCGAACGCCGAGACGGTTCCCTGGCCATGACCGTCCGCTCAAAGGCCGGATGGATTTACCGTTCGCTCTCCTACGACAACGGGCGTACTTGGAGTGCGCCCGAGGAGTGGCAGCCCCATGTCAACTCGCGTCATTTCATCCGCCGCCTCGCCGACGGGCGCCTGCTGCTCGTACGCCATGGCATGACCGACGAGCAGACTCCCAAACGTTCGCATCTCCGGGCTTTTATCTCCGAAGATGACGGTCTCACCTGGCAGGGCGGATTGTTGCTCGACGAACGTCAGGGCATCTCTTATCCCGACGGGTTTGAGTCTTCCGACGGCTATGTCTACATCTCCTATGACCGCAACCGCTCCAAAGACGGTGAAATCCTGCTGGCACGCTTTACACCCGACGACGTGCTGCATGGAGAGATCATCTCCCCGCGCGGTGTCCTCCGCAAAATCATCAGTACGCCCGGACGAATCAAAACCCACCGCAGTAAAAACCGCTAAACAACCTAAAACCATACCCAAATGAAAAAAATCGCTGAATGGTTCATCAACCTCTATGCCGTCTGGATTGTCCTGAGTTTCGTCATCGGTTATTTCTTCCCCGAAGTATTCCTTTGGTTCACGCACGGGAATCTGATGACCTGGGCTCTGGCTTTGGTTATGCTCGGGATGGGGCTTACGCTCAAAGTCGAAGACTTCCGCGCCCTGTTCCGCATGCCGCGTACCGTAGTGCTGGCTGCCATTTCACAGTATACGGTCATGCCCCTTTCAGGATGGCTGATTGCGCATCTGCTGGGACTCCCCACGGAGTTTGCCGTAGGCCTTATCCTTGTAGCCTGCTGCCCGGGCGGAACGGCCTCGAACATGATTGCCTACATCGGCCGAGCCAACGTCGCGCTGTCGGTCATCAGTACGGCCGTCTCCACACTGCTGGGAATCGTCATGACCCCCGTGCTGTGTAAACTGCTCGCCGGACAGTTCGTTCCCGTCGACGCCTGGGGTATGTTCATGAACGTCGTGCAGGTTGTACTGATTCCCGTTGCACTCGGGGTCTTTATCAACTACCGGTTTCCGCGTTTCGTTGCGGGACTCGGCCAGACCGGGCCGGTCGTTTCGACGATCGCCATCGTGTTCATTTCAGGAGGCATTATCGCCCCGGCAGTCATCGGCGGCCGGGAGACGATGCTCGAATATGCCGGACTACTGATTCTCGCTTCGAGTTTGCTGCACACACTCGGATTCACGCTGGGATATGCGCTGGGGTGCATCTTCCGCTACGACCAGGGGATAGCCAAGGCCATCGCCTGCGAAACGGGCATGCAGAACGGCGGTCTGGCAGCCGTTCTGGCCAAGAGCAGTTTCCCGCAGCTCATGCCGCTGGTAGCCGTACCTTCGGTGTTCTGCTCGATCATGCAGACCGTCATCGGCGGCTTGTTGGCGACCATCTGGCGTTTTACGACGCGCGAGAACCCGCAAAACACTCCGGAACATGGCAAATAGGACAAATATCTACTATTGGAAATGCGACCGTCCGCAGGCTTTCTACGCTATCGACAGGAATGGCCGGGGCAATAGCGCCGACATCGAAAAGCGGGTCGGCGAGATGCTGACCGGTTATTTTGGGGAGCTGCCGGCGCTGCGGCCGGCCGGAGGGCAGGGCAACCACCTGACTTTCCTGGCCGATCATGCCGGTAAGACCTATTTCATCCGGGTCGAGAACGGTCCCGACGGCGACGATTACATGGAGGTCGAAGCGTCGGTGATCGAGCGGGTCCGCGCAGCGGGCGTTCCCACGCCGCATATCTATGCGGTCGACTCCTCGCGCCGTAAGGTTCCGTTCGCCTATCAGATCATGGAGAAACTCGAAAGCAGCGACCTGAACCGCATCTACCGGCAGGGGAGACTCGCAACTCCGGAAATCATGCGCACCCTCGGGGGCTATGTGGCGCACTGGCAGACGATCGCTCCAGCAGGTTTCGGGCCGTTCGACGCCGAAGAACTCCGCCGCAGCGGCACTCTCCGCGGGCTGCACACCACCTATCGGGATTATTACACGCTCAACCTTAAAAAGCACCTCGATTTTCTGGTTACACACGACTTTCTGACACGCGGTCAGTCGCAGGAAATCGTGGAACTCATCGGTAGCCGCCTGGGACTGCTCGACATCGGGCAGGGATGCTTGGTTCACAAAGACCTGGCACTCTGGAATGTCATGGGCACATGCGACAAAATCCAGTCGGTCATCGACTGGGACGACGCCGTTGCAGGCGATCCCACCGACGACCTTTCGCTGATGGCCTGTTTTCACTCCGGAAGCGAAATACAAGCGCTTATCGAAGGTTATCGCAGCGTGCGGCCCTTGCCGGAGAATTTCGAGCCCCGCTTCTGGCTTCACTTGCTGCGTAACATGCTCTTCAAAGCCGTCATCCGTGTCGGAGCGGGTTATTTTCAGAAGAACAGCGATTTCTTCCTGTCGGACGACGGGGACAAACTCGAAATACAGACCCGCATGCGTATCGACGCCGCATGCGAAGGGCTGAAAGGCAACTTTAAAATGGATCAATTATGAATACGAGAACTTTGGGCACGGGAACCTGGATTTCGGTCGGTGCCCCCGTCATCACCGAAGCAGTTGCCGGCATGGGATTCGATTGGCTGCTGCTCGATCTCGAACACGGCAGCATGACCGAGGCCGACCTGCTGCCGAACCTCCACGCTGCCGCCGCATCGGGTGTGAAAGTCATCGTCCGTATCGGCGAATTTCGCCCGTCGCTCATCGGCCGGGTCCTCGATTTCGGAGCCGCAGGCATCATGGTTCCCCATGTGTCGGACGCCGCGACAGCCGCACAGATCGTAAGCGCCATGCGCTATCCGCCTCACGGGGAACGCGGTTTCTCGACCTCGACCCGCTCATTCGGCTACGGAGCCCGGGCCCCGAAGGAAATGAGTGGCTGGGAAGCACCTCTGTTGCTGGCGCAGATCGAAGATTACGAAGGGGTCCTCGAAGCCGAACGGATCGCCGCAGTCGACGGGGTAGACATGCTCTTCGTCGGACCGCGCGACCTGGGGCTCGATCTTTCCGTGCGTCCCGCAGAGCGGACGTTCGATTTCGACGAGGCGTTGCAGCGTGTCGCAAAAGCTGCACACGCCTGCGGCAAACAGGCCGGCATCCTTGTCCGCGACACGGCCGATATCCCCAAACTCCGCGGATATGGATTCACCGCCCTGGCCGCCGGTTCCGATCTGGGCATCCTGCGTTCCGGCTATAAACAACTGATGCAGACTTTCGAATAACACACACCGACCTTAAAACTCAACCTATGTCATTGTCATTCATATTCCGAGGTGCATTTCTGTCAGCCGCCGCCCTGTCCGTCTCCTGCAGCGGAGCCCCCGAACGCCGTACACCGACCGGCGGCCCTTATCCGCAGTCGATCACGCAATCGATTGCCATAAAACCGGAATCCGATGAAACCCGCCGATGGGCTGCTGCCGACGCCCGTTTCGGCAAGATGTTCGACTATTTGAAAACCCACAGTCTGGATACGCTCGCCGAAGGGCGTCACGAAATCGACGGTGAGGAGATTTTCCTGCTAATCGTCACGGGAGAGATGCACCCTGCAAGCAACGGAGTCCTCGAAGTCCACGACCGTTATTTCGACGTACAGATTCCGCTCCTGCAGCCGGAACGTTTCGGTTTGGCATCCCGCGCACAATGCCGCGCCCCGCGCGGGACGATGGATACGGCCGCCGACATTCTCTTCTTCGATGACTCGCCCCGCCGTTTCGTCGATGCCGGGCCGGGCGAACTGATCGTCTTCACGCCCGAGACCGCCCATGCACCCATGATCGGGTCGGGGACGCAGCGCAAGGCGGTCTTCAAGATCAAATGCAACTAACCACCTCAAACACCAACCTTATGAAAAACCTGTTCAAATTCTGTTTTGCGCTCTTCGTGCTGTCGGTGCTTCCGGCAATGCTTCCGGCGCAAACACTTCGCGCCGTCAAAGGCACGGTGTTCGACAGCGACGGAACGACACCCATGGCGGGCGTCAGCGTGCTCGTTCGCGGAACCAACCGCGGAACAACGACCGATAAGACCGGTAAATACTCCGTGCAGGCATCCGAAGCCGACATCCTCGTTTTTTCATTCTTGGGCTACACCGAAAAGTCGGCCATCGTCGGCAACCGCACGTCCATTGACATCGTACTCCAGGAGGACAGCAAGACGATCAACGAGGTCGTCGTGACGGCGCTCGGTATCAAACGCGAGGAAAAGTCGCTCGGATATGCCGTCTCGAAAATGAGCGCCGACGAGCTGAACAATGCCGCTTCGAGTAACTGGCTCAACGGTATTGCCGGTAAAGTCGCCGGACTCAACATGAACCAGGCCGGGGCCGGTCCCGGCGGTTCGATGCGCGTGACGCTGCGCGGCGAATCGTCGATCAATCCTGCCGCCAGCGAAGCGCTCTTCGTTATCGACGGCGTACCCATGCTCAGCGACATGGACAGCTCGGGCGGATCGTCATCGGCCTACGACGCCGGATCGGCCGACATGCCCATCGACTACGGCAACGGCGCCAGCGACCTCAACCCCGATGACATCGAGTCGATCACCGTACTGAAAGGCGCCGCCGCAACGGCGCTCTACGGTTCACGCGCCGCCAATGGTGCCATTGTCGTCACGACCAAATCGGGCAGCAAGGAACGCGGCGTGCGCGTCATCTATTCGACGACCGTAACGTTCGAAAATGCCGGTTACTGGCCCGATTTCCAGGATCAGTACGGTTCGGGCGGTATCGGGAACGACCGTTATTACTCGTTCTATAACCTCGCGGCCGAGGGACTTACGAAGACTCAGAACCATCGTTCATGGGGACCGAAATTCGAAGGGCAGCTCTATTACCAATACGGGGCCAAGAACGAGGACGGGACTTACACCGCCACGCCCTGGGTCGCCCGCGACTGGTACAAAGGTTTCTTCGAAACGGGCGTAACCTACAATAATTTCGTGGCGATCGACGGCAGCAACGGCAAGGGGACCTCGGCCCGACTTTCGTTCACCGACAACCGGAACGACTGGATCACGCCCAACACGGGCTACAACCGTCAGACCCTCTCCGCATCGTTCCGTTCGGAGGTGACCGACTGGCTGACGCTCGACATGAAGGTCAACTACAACCGCAAGCAGAGCGACAACCTGCCGCAGTCGGGATACGGCGTATCGACCATTCCCTATACGTTGATGTGGTCGCAGCAGAGTGTGCCCATCGACTGGTACAGGGACTACCGCATCGACGAGTATACCCAGAACAATCCCTTCACCACGAGTGCCGACAACCCCTACATGCAGGCCTACGAACAGCTTAACACGATGCTCCGCAACCGGGTCTACGGCAACGTGAGCCTTAACATCCGGTTGACCGAACACCTGAGCCTGATGCTGCGCTCGGGATTGGACATGAACAACGAGTTCCGCACACAGCAGCAGCCCTTCGGTTCGCGCAAGGCAGCCAACGGAAAATATAAAGAGCAGCGGCTTTACCGCGCCGAGTTCAACCACGATTTTCTCGTCAGATACGACAACCGCTGGGGCGATTTCGGGTTCAATGCCTCGGTCGGCGGCAACGTCATGCGCTACAACCAGAATAACAGCACGATGTGGTCCACGGCGCTGAAGACCCCCGGGGTCTACAAATTCGCCAACTCGGTGGACCGCCCGCTCTACACCAATACGATCCGCGACAAATCGATCCGCAGCCTCTACGCCATGGCGCAGTTCAGCTACAAGGACTACGTTTATCTCGACGTCACGGGGCGCAACGACTGGTCATCGACGCTTGCCAAGGGCAACAACTCCTATTTCTATCCCTCGGTCAGCGCCAGCGTACTGCTTTCATCGATCTTCGGATTCAGCGAGAGGGCGCTTGCCGTCGATCTGCTGAAAGTGCGCCTTTCATGGGCCAACGTCGGCAACGACACCGATCCCTACAAGATCAACAACTACTATACGAACAGCGAGTTCGGCGGCGGCCTGATCTATCCTACGGGCATTGTCAATGCCGATCTCAAACCCGAGATGGTAGAGAGCTGGGAGACCGGTTTGGAGGCTCGTTTCTTCAAAGGGCGTCTCGGCGTGGATTTCACCTATTATTACTCTACGAGCCGCAACCAGATTCTCAATGCTCCGGTCGATCCCGTCACGGGTTCGCGGAATACGCTCATCAATGCCGGCAAACTCGTGAACAAGGGTATCGAGGTCTCTCTCAGCGGCTCACCGGTTCGCACGAAGAAATTCCGCTGGGACATCGACGTAGTTTACTCCCGCAACTGCAACGAGGTGCTCGAACTGACCGAAGGGGTCGACCAGTGGGTCATCAGCAAGATCGCTACGGCGCAGGTCATCGCCCGGCCGGGCGGGACGCTGGGGGCCCTTTACGGCACGGGATTCGAACGCATTCCTGAAGGTGCGACTTGCGTCATGCCCGACGGTTCGGTGAAGGACATCTCGGGCGAAATACTCTATGAGAACGGTTACCCTGTGCAGAACAAAACCGAACTGCGGTATCTGGGCGACACGCAGCCCGACTGGAAGGGCGGTATCACCATGAAGTTCTCCTACCGGGGCCTGAAACTGAGCGTTGCGGTCGACGGTCAGTTCGGAGGACATGCCTGGTCGCTCTCCAACTCGATGTTCTCCTATCTGGGCAAACTGAACAACTCGCTCGAAGGACGTTACGACGGTCTGGTCGGCAAAGGTTATGTTTATGACTCCGCCACGGGAACCTATTCGCCCAACATGGAGGTCACCGAGGAGATCGGAACCTACTATGACCGGGTCTACAACCGCGATAACGTCGAGTCCAACATCTTCTCCACTTCGTTCATCAAACTGCGTGAGGTACGTCTGGAATACTCGCTGCCGAAAAAATGGATGGAGAAAACGCGCTTCCTGCGCGGCGTCAGTGTCGCGGTCTTCGGTCGCAATCTGGCCATGTGGACGCGCTGGCCGCAATACGACCCCGAGATTGCGGCACTGAACGGATCGACCATCACCACGGGCTTCGAATCCGGACAGTTCCCCATGACCCGTTCTTACGGGTTCAACGTAAAACTTCAATTCTAAAATCCCGCAGTTATGAAAAACATACGCACACTCTGCCTGACGACGCTCCTCGCCGCTGCGACGATTGTATCGTGTCAGAAATTGGAGGAGATGAACAACAACCCCAACCAGATCACCCTTGGGGAAACTGCGCCCTCATCGCTGCTGCAGAACCTGCTCTATGACGGCAACTGGACACTGCAATACCGCTCGTGGCGCATCAACGGCGACCTGATGCAGTATGCCATGCAGTCCGACGGTCTGGAGAAGATCTCGTGTTTCGTCCTCAAAGCCAGCGATTCGGAAATGCTGTGGCGCAACCTCAGCGGCTCATGTATGAACGCCGTACACATGGCCCAGCTGGCCGTGGCCCAGGATGACCCCAACAGCCAGGCCATTGCAATTACCCTGAAAGCCTTTTACGTCTCGGCGATGACCGATATCTTCGGTGATATGCCTTATTCCGAGGCGTTCCGGATTGTCGGCGACAATATCACCCATCCCAAATACGATGAGCAGAAGGATATTTACGCCTCGCTGTGCGACGAACTGAAAACGGCCGACGGGCTGTACGACACGTCGGTAACCTATGACGGCGCGAGCTACGACCTGCTCTACAACGGCGACCTGAAAAAGTGGCGGAAATTCACCAATGCCCTGCGGCTGCGGCTGTTGCTGCGTCAGAGCCGTCAAATCGACGTTTCGGCCGCAATGCAGGAGGTGGTCTCAGGCGGATCGCTTTTCGAGAACAATGCCGACGGAGCTATCCTGCGGTTCACGGGCATCGTGCCGTTCTTCAACGGATTCGGACCCTCGGGCTCGCTGACGGCGCCTGCCGCCTCGCAGAACAAACGCATGTGTTCGCGCCTGATCGACCTGCTGGACGACAGCGGCGACCCGCGCCTCTCCAAATACGCGGACCCCGTCACGGTCAGTGGCCAGCAAATCTATGCGGGCATGCTTTCGGGACAGGAAGACGATTATATCAATGCAAACAAGAGCACCACGTCGAACTATGCCCGGACACTTTCGAGCGATACGCAGCCTTCGACCTTCATGTCGTACGCCGAACAGCAGTTCATCCTGGCCGAAGCCGCTGCGCGCGGATATATTGCCGGCGACGCCGAAACGTATTACAAGCAGGCCGTCCGGGCTTCCGTGACCGAATGGTGCGGCGATGCGGCTGCCTCGGCAGCCGATCTGACACTCGCACATCCCCGGGTACAGTACGACGGTACGATCGAGCGGATCATCGAGCAGAAATGGGTCAGCCTCTTCATGGTGGGCTTCGAGGCATGGTGCGACTACCGCCGCACGGGCTATCCGACGCTCGAGATCGGCCCGGCCTGCGAGAACAAGAATGCGAACGGCGTAGCCACGCTTCCTACCCGTCTGTGCTATCCGACCATCAGCCAGACCGCTAACGAGGTGCAATATCGTGCAGCCGTCGAACGCATGGGCGGTAAGGACGACATGCTGACCAAGGTATGGTGGGCCTCGGGAACCAATTACTAACCTTTAATTCGAAGACTATGAAACGATTCAGAATACTTGCATTGCTGCTTCCGATACTTTGGACGGCAGGCTGCGAGAATGATGAGAATGGGGGAGTGCCCTATTTCGAAAGCGACTACTCCGTCGAGAACCCGATCCGGTTCGAACCGCAAGGGGAAAGCGCGGAAAAAGTCCAGGAAGTGCGTGTCGTCGTAAGGTCGAACGTCAGCTGGACCATCACGAGCGATGCCGAAGAGTGGTGTACGGTGTATCCGGCCACCGGAAAGGATGAAGGCCGTTTTTATGTGACCGCCCAGGTTCAGGATCAGCCTTATCCGCGTAGCTGTAGCTTGACCGCACGCGATGGCGGAGGCAATGTCGTTGCGACCATCCCCGTCAACCAGGGCGCTCCCGCGAAACGCCTCGAAATCGGGGAGCCGGAGATCACGGTCAGCGCCGACGGCGACGACATATTCATCGCTGTTGACACGAATGTCGACTGGGGTGCCGAACTGGTCGATGCCGCCGACGCGGCGTGGGTAACGCTCGGCAAGCCCGACCTGGAAGCCGACCAACTGTCCGTTTCGGTCACACCGTACAGCGGTGACCGACAGGCACGTATCCGGATCTATGCGCTCGATGAACCTTCGTTGGAGCAAACGGTCACCCTGATACAGACCAGCGTTTTGGCGCTTCCCGATTTCACGACCCTCGACGTCGTGCCGCATAACACGCTGGTTACGCTCCGGAATGTCAGTTTCGCAGTCCCCCTGGGCACGCTCTACAACCTGACCCTCGCGGGATTCGAATGCGACCTCACGATCCGCGACGACAAAGGCAATACCTTTACGGTGCGCACTCGCGATAGCGATGGTTTCAAACACGCGCAGAACATCCTTTTCGGGGATTACAATCTGACGGGCATCGTCGATCGTTCGGGTTCCACTCCCGCACTGAGGCTGCGTTCGGAGGCGGACATGGTGAAGATCGATGCCGAGTCCTACCGTTCGATCGCAGAGTGGTACGGGGATAAGAGTGCGGTTTCGGATACGGACTGGAGCGTGGCAAAGGGTTCGGGAACGGCTACGTTCGGTGTAAAGATCAACAGCGCCGGTGCCGATGTCAAGTCCTCGTTCGCCCGCAGGGATTGTACGAAGGCGTATGCTGCCGACAACACCTATTGGGGGCCGAGTCTCAAGTCATGGGACGGTTCGGGACAATACTACAAGTTCACGGTTTCGACCGTCGGTATATCGGAAGACATCTACCTGTCGCTTTGGACTTTGTCGTTCAGCTCGTCGGTTGCCGAACTGAAAGTCGAATGGGCCGAGAGCCCCGATGCGGCGACGTGGACCGACTGCGGTGTAGTGCTCACGCAGAACAATGCGGCAAACGGCACCAGCAACGAATACTTTCTGGGGACGTACAGCGTGCGTGCACCCGGCGCTCAGAACCGTGAGACGGTCTGCTTCCGGGTTTCGAAAGCCTCGGACAAACGGGCCGACGGCAAGACATCGGTCATCAGCACCACGGGCCCGAATTACATGTGTTATTTCGGCGTCTTTGCGCTGAACGAATAACCGTCCGGACATTGTCGGGTTTTCCGTCCGCCCGAACGCCCCGGCTGCCGGGCGGACGGAAGGCTCTGCAATCCGGGACCAAAAACAACTCATTATGACCCGACTGAAAACCATATTCCTGCCCGTTCTTCTGTTTGCAATGGCCTGTACGGGGGATTCGACCGGTAAGCCTTCGCAGAACGGCCCCGACGGCCCCGGTTCCGGAGGGACGACACTGCCCGAAGGGACGGTGTCGATCACCGATTTCCGTGCCGCGGTGGCCGGCGGAGATTGGCACAAGGCCTTTACGGAGGCTTTCCGGGTTGCCGATCGGATTCTCGTTCCCGATGGAGAATATCCGCTCTCACCCCTTATGGTGCCTTCGGGCAAGACGATCGAAGGAGCCGGCGCGGGTACGGTTTTCACGCCGCTCGGCTCGATCCTGTTCCGGGTGGAAGGCTCGGCCGGCGACGAAATCCCGGTCGTGAGCCACATTCCCGATTTCTCCTCGGCGATCGAAGTGGCTTCGGTCCGGGAATTCGTTCCGGGCGATCTGGTCATTCTGAAATCACAGCGTAACTGTATGTTCCGCGAAGATGCGGGCGATTGGACCCTGGGGCAGACGACCAAAAACAGCCGGACCTGTTTTTTCGGCGAACTGCTCACGGTCCGTTCGGCGGCAGGCAATACCGTAACGACCGAAGAAGCAACTCTTTTTCCCTTCTATCGCAGCGATGCATCTCAGGAAACGGTGAAAGCGGGCTTTGAGACGCGCGCCGGCTCGACCCTGCAACGGATTGATGCCGTGCGGGATACGCACCTGAAAAATTTCACGATCCGTGTGTCGAGAGCTTGTTCCGAGATCGTGCGGATTAAATGGGCCGAGAACTGCACCGTCGAGCAAGTCACATTCCGCGTTTCAGCCGTTCCGGACGATTCGTTTATGGTGCTCAAGATCTATTTGGCGCGTAACTGCAAGGCCGTCGGCTGCCGGTCGGAATACTCCTCGGCGCTGATTGCCGATCTCCAGAAACGCATGACGAAGAATTACGACTGCTATTCGACCTACAATAACTTCCGCATCATCAGTTCCCAGGAGTGTGTGCTGGAGAACTGTACCGACAATTTCGCCTCCCATGCCTTCAACATCACCTACTCCTCCGGCGGCATTCCGAGCATCCGCTGCAAAATACGGAACTGCCGGGCTGTCAATTCGGTCTGGGCGGGCGTGATCGCGCAGCAGTGCACGCCGTGGAGCGAACTTGCAGGCAACACGGTCGAACGGTCGGGGCAGGGGGTGCTGGCCGGGTGCCGTGGCTCGAAGATCATGAACAATACGGTCAGCACTCATCTGCCCTTTTCAACCGACTATTATTATACGCGGATTGCCCGGGGCGGCACGGTCGGCGTAGCCGTTTTCGAAGGTTATGCCCGCAACTGCGAAATCCGGGGCAACTGCGTGGAGAATTTCTACACCGGAATCGCCGTATTGGATGGTTATGAGGAACTGAATGTCTTCGACCGGGTCGATGCCGTCATCGCCGACAACACGGTCAGGAACTGCATCCACGGTTTTTACCATTATCGCAATTCATACAATACCGCCCGCGGTGCAATGCATGTGACGCTTTCGGGCAATGTGTTGAACGGCGCGGGAGACAGCGTATCGGCCGGGGGCAAACAATGGGAAACTTACGGTATTCGCCTTTCGGACTGCTGCGGGGAGTACGCTATCCGCTCCAATGCGACCGATGGGTTCCTCTACGGCGCTGCTTTGGGTCGTATGCCCGATTACATGACACTCGATGCCAACCGTTTTTCCAACGGCCGTTACGGGATTTTTCTCGACGATCTGTCGGGCACGGGCGAAACCGGGGATATTCACTTGCACGACAGCGACAACACTTTTTCTTCGATCCTGATTCCGCGTCAGGGGCTGGATCAGGCGTGCGTAAAAAACTATTGATTATGAAACGCTTTATCATCTCGGTACTCCTGCTTGCCGCGGCCGAAACCCTGTGTGCCCAGCGGGTCGTGCTTTCCGACTACGCCGCAAACAAATCGGGCGACGATTGGGCGGGAGCCTTCGCCGCCGCTTTCGCCGAAGGCGATTTCGTCTACGTGCCCGAAGGGGAGTATTATTGCTCCGAAGTCCGCGTTCCGGGCGGCAAGACCATTGCCGGGGCCGGAAACGCGACCCGTTTCCGGCCTTTGGGCAAAGTGCTGTTCTGCGTGGAGGGCGTCGTTGAGGAAGAGCGCCTTTTGGCCGAAGACATGGCCGATTTCTCTCGGACCATGCGGCTCGTATCGGCCGACGGACTGCTCCCGGGCGACGACCTGCTGCTGATCGGACAGCGCAACAGCATGATGCGTGAAGACTGCGGTCCGGAATGGACGCTCGGACGTACCTACAAGAAAACCTGTCCGTTCGGGGAGTTCCTCACGGTCGAAACCGTTGAAGGCTGTATCGTCACGACCACGACCGCAACGCTTTTTCCGTTCTATTACAAAGATGCTTCGCGCGAGACAATCCCCGAAGAATATCCCATCAAGCGTCGGCATACGACCGTACAGCGGCTCCGGATGGTGAAGGATAGCCACCTGCGTAATTTCACGGTCGTTAATACGGCGGATTGCACAGGGGCCATATCGTTCCGGTATGCCGAGCAATGCTCTGCACGGAATATCCGTGTCGAAATTCCTGTCGTGGCCGACAATTACTGCCCCTTTTCGATCAACTGGTCGAAATACGTCAGCTGCCTGGGATGTTCCACAATGTTCGATGAGGAACTGGCGGCTTTGTTGAAACCGATTGCTGCCGAAGGGTTCAAAGCCTATTCGCGTTACAACCTTTTCTGCATTTTCGCCTCATTCGGCTGCGGGTTCGAGCAATGCGAATCGGATTTTTCGACGCACGCTTTCAACATTACTGCCGGGCGGGTCGGCCATATCCCCTGTGTAGGATGTTATGTGCGAAATTGCCGTGCTTCGAACGCCGTGTGGGCCGGAGTCATCGTGCAGCAGGCTTGCTGCAACTCCCTGCTCGAAGGCAACAAAGTTTCCGGTTCGGCCCAGGGAGTCGTCTCGGGAGGACGCAACACCGTCATCCGTAACAACGAGGTGTATTGCGACCTGCCGTTCGAAACCAATTATTATTATGCCCACGCCAAACGGGGCGGGACATCGGGCGTGGGACTGTTCGAAGGATATGCCGGCGGATCTGTCATCGAGAACAACGTGATTACGGGAGCACGCACGGGCATTCTGATCATTGACGGCTACGAGCAGAACAATATTTTCACCGAAGGTGATATCGTCATCCGCGGCAATCGCACCCATGAATGTCTCAACGGGTTCTTCCTTTACAAAAACAAATACAACCAGGACCTGAACCGGCTGAATATCCTGCTGGAAGAGAATAGTTTCATACGCGATAGCGGCACCACCGCGAGAATCGGCGGCCATGATTCGAGTTCCTACGGCATACGTCTCTTTCCGCGCACCTGTGGTGTGACACTGCGAGGCAATGCCGTTTCTGGCTGTAAATACGGGATGTTCGTTTCGTCTCCGGCCGAGGAGATCGTTGTTGAAGGTAATGTCGTTCAGAATACGACTTACGGAATTTCACGTAAACGCAACGAGCATCCACAAATTGAGCTCCAGACTAAAAACAATACGTTTATCTACGTTAAAACTCAGGAAAAAGAGTGGTGATGGCAATAAGTAGGTTGAAAGTGTATAATCTGTTCTCTTTCTGTTTTTCGAGTCGGTTTAGAGTGCTTGCTCGACAAGCCGGATGTTTGCGGTTCAAATCCGCTTGTTCCCACCAAAAACAAGCCACTCATTGCGAGTGACTTGTTTCGTTGGTATCAGTACGACAATTCGTTGAGTTTCCGTTTGGCTCGGGAGAGCCTGTCGGGCCAGCCCGCTTCCGGGGTTATGGTGGCGAATCCGGAGAGCAGCGTTTCGAGCTGTTCGAGCCGTGACGCGGCCTCCGGTGTTCCGGTTGCTGCGAACTCCTTTTTCAGGATCGAGATCTTTTCGGCATCCTGGATTCCTTCGACCAGTCGTTCGAACCGGATGGAAGAGCGTGCCCCGGGATAAATGATATACGTATCGCCGGCGGGGAAGGTTCTAAAACGCGAGTCGGTCAGCGGTTCCCCGACCCACGAATTGTAGGCCCAGCGCAGGAATCCGTCGTAACCGCAGGCGGCCGTATACCATCCGGCATAGACCGCTTCAGCGGGGTCGGAGAAGGTGAACATGTTGGGAAAACGATCCGAACAGCAGACGTAGTAGGTCGTTACGAAGCCTTGGGCGCGTCGCTCGGCGATATGCTGCGGCGGAACCCGGTCGCGAACTTTGACGCACATGCTGTTTATGAAGGGATAGCTCAGGTAGCTGTTCTTGTTATCGGCCATGGCGATTCCCAATTCGGGAGCCGTCTTCCGCAGGAGGTCGAGCGCATCGGTCATCTCTTCCGGCGAACGTTCGTCCATGGCGATATTCGTCCGCCCGAGCCACCCCTTTTCACGGAGGTGCCCGGTGAAGTCGGTGAGGAACGGTACCCATAGCTCTTCGAAGGCCGGAGTGCCCGGATCGGCTGTCACGTCGACGAAACGGCCCGTGACACCGTCCCGGTAGTGGAGCTCGTTGTTCCACGGCAGCATCGAGTAGCAGTTGATGGTGTGGTCGATGCCCAGACCCGTCATCAGTTCGACCCACCGGTCGAAGACCGTATAGTCATAGCTCCACGACCCGTCTGCATTCTTTGTCCAGACAATCATGTCGGCGTAGGAGTCGAAGCACTGGTTGTTCCACGGGTCCTTGTTCAGCGTCGTCGTGACGACCTTTTGTCCTGCATCGGCCAGGAGCCGCATATACGGGACAAGGGCCTCGAAATGGGCGTCGCTCCACATGTCGAGCCCCTCGACGCGGGCGACGGCCGCAGGGTGCTGCCAGAGGTCGAGGTAGTAGTTCCACTCGGCAGGGGGCGGGAGTTCCCGGTCGATGACCGTGAGTCCGATGTCGAACGTTCTGAGTTGTCGGCCTTTTGCATACAGTTTGATTGTCGAAACGTATTCTCCGGCGGGGGCGTCGGCCGGGACGGAGACCGTTATCCACACCGGACGGACGTTCCGGGCCTTCAGGTCGAAAACATCGATGTCGTCGAGCATGTCCGGAACCAGGTGCGGCGGGTAGATCGCCGGATCGTGATAGCCGCATTTGTTGCCGAACTCGTCGCTCAGGACATAGCGGACGAATCGGGCCTGGGCGGCATCTTCAGGAAGCATGTGCCCGTCCGACCTGAACGGTCCCACCTCGACCTCTACGCCGTCCGCACCGGAGGCGGTCCAGAGCAGCAGTTGGGCGGACACCCGTTCGCCGCGCCATCCTTCCAACCGGGCGGATGTCGAGGGTGCTACGTCCGGAACGACCGAACGTCTGAAAACGGCGTCCGTGCTCACGAACGAGGCGTGGAGCCCTCGGGGAACGCCCGACCAGTCGGAGAGCGTGTCGGCCGTGGGGTCGGGCAGTTCGTCGAACGATGAGATTTTCCGGGCGGTCCCGCTGTCGCACGAGACGAGCAGCAGGGAGAGCCCTGCGGACAATAACAATGAAGAAAGGTACGGTTTCATATCTTACTGGTTTTGGGTCAGTTCATGGCCGGCTCCAACTCTATGTCGAGGCTGCCGCCCTCCGTGACGTCGATCTCCCGGCGTTCGTGGCCTTCCAGTTCGAAGACGGCCCGGTCGTTGGTCCGGATACGGAGGGTGTATCTTCCGTGTCTGTCGGTCACGACGGCACATGCGGGAGCCGATGCGGCGTAAACCCTGACGTCCGGCATGACCGCTGCCTGCACGTTGCGCACCGTTCCCGAAATCTCGACCTCCGCTCCCGGCTCCCGGACGGCGCCGGCTTTCGCCCCGATCGCCTTTGGACCCGGGATGTCTGCGCATCCGGCCACGGTTACCGTGTCTCGGAGCCGGATGTCCCGGGAGGAGGCTCCGACCTGCAACTCGAAATCGCCCGGTTCGACGATGCGCCGCATGGCCGCGTCGTACAGGGAGAGCAGCGGAACGGGGATCGAAAAACGAACCGACCGCTCTTCGCCCGGGTTCAACTCCACCTTATCGAACGCATGGAGTTGTCTGACGGGTGTCGCAACGGAACTTATCAGGTCCCGGACATACAGTTGCACGACTTCGCTGCCCGTCCGGCTGCCCGTGTTTTTCACGCGGACGTTTACCCTCAGGGTATCGGTCGCAGTGAACTCCCCGGAAGCTGTCTCCATCCCGGAGTATTCGAACTGCGTGTAGCTCAATCCGTATCCGAACGGATAGAGCGGTTCGGGGTCCGAGAAGACGTAATCGCGCCCCGGATTGTCGGGGGTGCCCTTCTTATTGTAGTAGCCCTTGTCCGTGGGCAGGTGGTTGTAGTAGCACGGCAGGTGCCCGGCGCTCTGCGGAAACGAGACGGGAAGCCTGCCCGAAGGGTTCGTCTTCCCGAAAAGTATTCCTGCGACGGAGGCTCCGCCCTCCTCGCCGGCATACCACTGCACGAGCACGGCATCCGCCAATTCCCGGATGCGGGCCAGTTCGAACGGTTTGCCTGTCACGAGCACGACTATCATCGGTTTGCCCGTCCGGGCGAGTTCTTCGACGAGTTCCTCCTGCACGCCCGGCAGACGCAGGCTGGTGAGGTCGTAACCCTCCCCGCTGGTCGCCGGTTCGGATGCCCGTGCGAGTATGGCGCTCTGCGATCCGACGAATACCACGACGGCGTCGCTCCGGCGGGCGGCTTTCAGGGCTTCGCCGAATCCGCTTTTGTCCTGCGAATAGGGATCGCATCCCTCCGCGTAGTTCACCCGCACGCCGGACCCGTCCAGGTATTCCCGGATTCCGCACAGCGGGGTAATGCCCTTGTCCTTCTCCGCACTCCAGCTGTAATCGCCGAACTGTACGCGGTCGGCGTTCGGGCCGATAACGGCCACCGACCGCAGTTTGCCGGGCGACAGCGGCAGCACGCCGTTGCGGTTTTCGAGCAGTACGGCACTTTCGTCGGCAATCTGACGGGCAAGGCGCACGGCTTCGGGGGCGTGTATCTTTCGCCGCCAGCCGAGCGTGTCCGCCGGTTCCCCGTCGAAAAGGCCGGAAGCAAATTTAACGAATAAAATGTTACCGACAGCCCGGTCGATGTATTTTTCGTCGAGAAATCCTTCCCGGACCATTTGTTCCGCGTGCCGGTATTCTTCGCTTCCGGCTTCGAGGTCGATGCCTGCTTCGATGGCCATGCGGGCTGCGGCGCCTCCGGGAGCGGCCGCGCGGTGGAAATGCGAGAGCATCCTGACCGAACCCCAATCGGAGTAGACGTACCCCCTGAATCCGAGGCTGTCGCGCAGCAGTCCGGTCATCAGGGATTTCGAACCCGTGACCGCCTCGTCGTCGTAGGAACTGTAACAATTCATGGCGGACAGCGGCTTCGTTGCGGCGATCAGTTCCCGGAAAGGTTTCACGTAAAGGCTCATCAGCTCCCGTTTGCCGCCTTTCACCGAGGCCAGGTTGAGCCCTGCCGTGGGGGTGCCGTGTGCGACGAAGTGTTTGGGTGTCGTGATCATGCCTTTGGCGTGCATGGCTTTCATGTAGGCGGCGCCCATGCATGAGATCAGATGCGGGTCTTCGCCGAAGGTCTCTTCGACACGTCCCCAGCGCAGTTCCCGGGCGATGTCGAGCACGGGTGCGAGCACCTGTTTCGCACCGATGGCCTCCATTTCGTCGGCAATATGGCCGGCCATCCCGCCGACAAGCCGCGGGTTAAAGGTCGCGCCTTGCGCAATGGCCTGCGGAAAGATGGTGCTGCCATCCTGCACAACGCCGTGAAGCCCTTCCATGACGGGAATGACGGGAATGCCGAGGCGGGTGTCGCTGCACATGTATGCCTGTATCTGCCGCATGGCTTTCAGGTATTGTCCGGAGGAGTAGGGGAATGCCTCGACGCATCCCCAGCCGACTCCGCCGGTGGAGGATGCCAGTTTTTCGAGGTCGACCTCTCCTTCGTTGTCGTAGTGTTTGAAATGGATATGGCGCATCTGCGCGATCTTTTCACGCAGGGTCATCCGTCCCAGCAGGTCTTCGGCACGTTCCTGGGGCGTGAGGCTCCGGTCCTTGTAGGGCGGACACACCGCGAGCAACACCGAATCGACCTCGGCGAGCAGCTCTCCGCGCGGTTCGGTCGGATACTCCTTCCCGGAATCGGCCCACGCCTTTTCCATGCCGAAATAGTCCGGTTCGGGGACCTCTCGGCCCTCCATATCGGCGCTCAGATAATCGAAGAAAGCCTTCCAGCGCGGCAGATAGTAATCAGCGAGCAAGCCGCTCCACTCCTTGTTGGCGTAGTCATGCACGCGGGTATTCGGATCGGCAGGTCCCCAGTAGGTGATCTGCGTCTTGGCGTTTTTCAACGACTGACGGCGTTCCTGTTCGTTGTCGCCGTAATGCAGGGCCTTGTCGAGCCATCGTCCCAGCAGAAAATCCGGTTGCGTGCCCATGAGGCGGTCCTGAAGTCCGAGCAGCGCGAGGAAATCGGCCGAAAGCAGGTCTAAACCTTCGCGGTCGCCGCGACGATATGCCTTGACGGTCCTTCGGTAGATGTCCCGGGCGTGGTTGGCGAGTACCTGGCGCGCCAAGTCGGCCAGGTCGTAACGGTATGTCGGCGAGTCGCCGTACTGTTCCGCCGCCTTGCGGAAAAGAACCAGCGCATCGACGAGCTTTGCCGGATCGTACTGGAACCGTTTGGGGCCCCACGTCGAAACGCTGGTGACGTCCAGTCCGGGACGGGCGCAGAAGATGGATTCGAAGGTCCCTTCCCCCTTGATCGCAAACTCGCCGTAGACGGACCCCAGCAACAGCCGCCAGGCTTCGTAGACATGGTCGTTCCATGTGCCGTAGCGGTAAACGATGTATCGGCGCAGGTAGTCGCCGGGATCGGGCGCTCCGGACTCCCAGGCCGTTTTCAGGGCCCAGTCGTAGACCACCGGATTGGCAGCGATGCCTTCGGGCAGGATGCCCACGCCGCAGAGAAGGTTTTCGGATTCGGAACGGGCCTCGTGAGGTCCCGCGAGAATCACCGGAAGCTGGCCGCCCATATCGGTCTTGCCGCCGAAATGGTTTACGGTGGCCCAGATCCACGGGGTACCGTAAAACTCCCCGGTGCTTCGCCACGTCGAACCGCTCTCCCCGAAGAGGTCGATGACCACGGTGAAGGCCGGATCGAGCCCTGCGAGCAGTTCTTTCTTCGGGTTGCCGCTCCATCCCTGAAGCATCCATTTCGATCCGGGGAAATGCCGCTGCATGGAGGCCTGGATCAACGACGCCGTGCGGGTCACGTGCATTCCGGTCGTATCGCCTCCCTCGTGGAAGAGGTCGCCTCCGAGGTATTTCACCGAATCACCGTAGAGTTCCCGCAGGACGGAGTAGTAGCGGTCGGACATCCGGTCGAAGAGCGGGTCTTCGGGAAGCAGGATCGCCGGGCGGGGGAAAACACGTCCCCACAATCCCTGATCGACGATCCGGGCGTCGGGATATTTCTCCCGGAGCTTGTTGGGAACCATCCCCCAGAAGCCCTGCAATACAGGTTCGATACCCAGTTCAGCCATCCGTGCCAGAATACGCTGCTGCATCCGGGCCCGGCCTTCCATCATGCCGCGGCTCATCGGGCCGCCCCACCCTTCGAGATTGCCCATGAGCCACCATGCCGTGAAAGCCGGCCCCGGGATGAAGTCGCCGATCTCCTCTTCGGTAAACCCGACATCTTCCAGCGTCCGGGCCCATACGAGTTCGGTCCCCAAGGGGGCGAGCATGAGATTGACGCCGTTCAGGGCCATCCAGTCGAGTTCGCGCTCCCAGTCGTTCCAGTCGTAAAACGAGTAGGTATAGTTGTACGTGCAATAATTCAGGGCATAGCGGTAACGGAACGGAGAACGGACTGTCACCGACGGAGCGACCTCGGGCAACGACAGCAGATCGTGCAGGTTGTCGCCGTTGTGCGACAGGCTCATCCCGCAAAAGCGGTTCAGGTAGTAATTGACGGCCGTCGCCGCCGCCGAAGGCGAAGTGGCCTCGATCGTCAGCCGTCCCCGGCGTGTGGCGAGGGTGAACGCGTCGCTGTTTTCTGCAGCGTCGGAAGCCGGCCGGAAATCGACCTTGCCGGCCAGGAAGGGGATACGGCGCTCCACGAGCCGGGCGACGCCGCTGAAATCGGTCCATTCCGGACTGGCTCCGGCCAGGGCCGGAAGCGACAGGAACAGGGTGAGGAGAACCGCCCGGCAAAGCGATGTCAGACGTAAGCTCATTTTATTTCAGTTCAATGTCCAGATAGACCGGGAAATGGTCCGAAACGGTGTCGAGGTCCTCGACCTTGCCGTTGAAATTCAGTTTTTTCACAACTCCGGTTTCCAGAAAGTTCACCGCGGACGATTGGCCGTTGTCGTCGAACAGGATGTAGTCGATGGTTTCGTTGGGCTGGCCCGGAAGCGTTCCTTCGGTCGAACTCTTGATCGCAAATTCGTTCGTGAGGACCGGGAAGGCCGCGCCGCCGCCCGACCACCTGTGGGAGTCGTTGAGGTCTCCGGCGAGGAACACCGGTTTCCGGTAGCCGTTCGACACTTCGTTGATGATCGTGGCGCTCTGGCGTCTGGCCCCGTCGTTCAGGTCGAGGTGGGTTCCCAGAAAGACGAAGTCGTCCGTTTCGACGACGACCAGCATACGCCCCTCGTCGCCCGGCAGTTCGACCGTTTTCGTGCTTTTTACGCCCAGCGATCGCTTGACGAGGACCCCGGGGCCGATCTTACCACCCATGTAGTCCGCCGCCGGGGCGAAAACGACCTGATAGTCGATGCCCGTCGCATCGGCGATCTCTTGCAGCAGGTCGCGTTTGTTGCGGTTCAGCGCCCCTTTGTCGAGCTCCTGGATCGCTACGATATCGGCGTCGAGCGTCTTGATCACCCGGGCGAAGTTCTCCGTATTCGTCTGCGAGACGGCCGGTGTGCCCGTGTTGCCGCGGCAATAATAGGAGTTGTAGGTCATCAGCCTGATCGCGGACTGCGACGGTTTGGGGTACTTGTACTCTTCGGAGGTGCCGCCTTCGTTGCCGCCGATGCCTCCGGAACTGAGTCCCGGGGCCTCCGATTTTCCGCACGAGGTGAGGGGAAGCATGCTCGCGAGGAGCATGACGGCGAAGATGATTTTTCCTGAATTTCTCATATCCTGATTCTTGTTTGTGTTGTTTTCTTAGAACGGGAGTGTGCGGCGGCACGACATTGCGTACCGCCGCACTCCGTGGCTTACCAATTCGGATTCTGTTTGATCTTGTCGGGAGCGAACTGGATCTGCGACAGCGGCAGCGGGTAGAGGTAATCCCGGTCTTCACGCCATTCGCGCGGTTCGGTTTCCGTGTTGTGGACGATGATGTTGCCTCCGGCTGCTCCGGTCAGCTCGAAAGCGCTGCCGATTTTGAGGAACGTTTTGATGACCGCGAGTTCCGGATGGTCCGCGGCCTTCGGAGCCGAAGAGGTCGTATAGAGACAGACGTCCAGCGCACTGACATCGCCGCTGCCGTCGAGGTCGTAGATACGGTAGCCGTCGGAGTTCATGCCCGGCGTGAAATACATGCCCTTGAACTCCTGTTCGAACATTTTGCCCTCTTTCCAGCGTACCATGTCGTAGTAGCGATGCCCTTCAGCGATCAGCTCGATGGTCCGCTCGCGGCGGATTTCGAGGATGACGCCCTTGTTCTCGCCGCTGACGTTAGGATAACCCGTCACGTTGCTGGCGAGATACGGGTCCGGATTGGCATTGGCCGCCTTCATGTCGAGATTCGGCATACCCACCCGGTCGCGGATCGGTTTGATGGATTTGTTGATGTCGTCCTGGGTGAGCGTTCCGCGTTCGGCCTTGGCCTCGGCGAAATTCAGGTAGACCTCGGCCGCACGGAAGAGGATGATGTCGTTGTAGGACTTGTTGTAACCGTCCTGGCTCACGTCGGTCACCCACTTGGTCAGCTGATAACCGGTCGTCGAGCACGAGAAATCGGGCGAAAGCCTGGCTGTCTGGCCGATGCGCGTGTAACCCGGACCGCGCACGGTCTGCGTCAGCCGTGGATCACGGCCCTGCATCTCCTGGAAAAACTCCATCGTGCTGTATCCCGGAACATCCGTGAAACGGCTGCCGTCCGATTTGAGGTAGCTGTCCACGATCTTCTTGTTCAGTCCAGGCATGCCGTAGGTGTTGGAAAGCGTGTAGTTGTTGGCGTTGTGGATGATGTTCAGGCCGATCTCGTAGTCGCGGGCCAGGATCACCTCCGTGGAAATGGCGTTGTTCGACGAGAAGAGGTCCCGGTACGGAGTCGACGAACCCTTGTAGATCAGATACGGGCTTTCATCGATGAACCGTTCGGCAGCCTCGATACATTCGTCCAGGTACTCTTCATGGCCGGCTATGCCGTGGTATTTGCGGAATGTGCCTTCGAAGAGGCAGATCCGCGATTTGAGGGCGAGCGCGGTCCACTGCGTGACGCTGTAAACGTTCTGTTCCTGGGGCAGTTTGGCAATGGCGTAGTCGATATCTTCGAGGATCTTGGACATGACGAACTCGCGGGAATCGCGGGCCTTGTACAGGTCGGGGTTGTCCGATTTCAGGGGTTGGTCGTACCAGGGCACGTCGCCGAAGCGTTTCACCTTCTCGAAATAGAAATAGGCGCGGAAGAACCGGGCCACGCCGTCGTAGCGCTCCCGTGCTTTCGTGTCGCTGCAACGGTGCGAATAGTAAAGGTAGTTGTTGATATAAGTGAGCGGCTGCCAGCTTCCGGTGTCCCAGCCGCCGCCCTCGTTGACGACGGTGCGCGTGCCCGACACTTCGGATTGGAGCGTCGTTACGATGATGACGTCGGCGCTCTCGGAATAGATGGCGCTCGCCTCGGGGAAGTTCTGCTGGTAGAAGGTGTTGGTGAATGTTTTCAGTTCCTCTTCGTTGTTGAAATAGTTCTCAGGGGCCAGCTTGTCCAGCGGGAACTCATCGAGATTGCACGAAACGAATGCCGCGGCAATGCATAAGGTACAGAGTATCTTTTTCATAATTCAGGTTTATTTAGAAACTGATGTCGACGCCGAATGAGAAAGTTCTCGAAAAAGGATAGACGCGTCCGTTCGCATCGGAGGTCATTTGCTCGGGATCGAGGTAGTCGCTTTTCAGTTTGGTCCATGTGAAGAGGTTGTCCCCGCTGAAATAGACGCGGATTTTCTCGACCCGTATCTTGGAGGTCAGCGACGAGGGAAGCGTATAGCCGAAAGTCAGGTTTTTCAAACGGCAGTAGGCGAGATTTTGCAGATACCGGTCGTTGGTCTGGGCGAGCGACCGCGAGCCTTGTGCGGCATAGCCGCGGACTTTGGGGTAATAGGCGTTGGGAGTGTCTTCCGTCCACACGTCCGTCAGGAACGTGGTCGGAATGAACGAGGAGTACGGCCGGGCATAGGGACCCCAGAAGAGCATGTTGTTGGCTCCCGGATAGATGTGCTGGCGGCCGATGCCCTGAAAGAACACCGAAAAGTCGAACCCGTACCAGGTGAAACCCGCATTGATGCTGTAATGGTAGCGCGGCCGCGAGTTGCCGATCACACGCAGGTCGCCGGGGTTGTCGGAGGTGTAGTCGCCGTAGTCAACCGCGCCGCTGTCATCCAGGTCGGCATAGATGAGGTCGCCGGCCTGCAAGCCGCGGTAGGCGCCAACGGCCTCGTTGTAGATGTTCGGGTTCACGAAACTCTGGTCTATCTTGCGGTTGGCGGCTTCGGCATCGGTCCGGAACAGTCCTTCGATGTGGTAACCCCATATTTCGCCCACGTCGCGCCCGACGATGTAGGTTCGCAGAGAGTTGGTCGGGTTGTCGAACTTCGTGATCTTGGCCTTGCTGTCGGCAAGGGTGAGGCTGACGTTGTAGGAGAAGGGCTTTTTGCAGAGGTTGAAGCGGTCCTGCCAGCCGAGCGTGATCTCGTATCCGCGGGTGCGCAGGTCGCCGGCATTCATGTTCGGCGAGGCCATGCCGTAGACGCCCGGAAGCTCCTTGCCCGGGATGAGCATGTCCTTCGTGTCCCGGATGTAGAAATCGGCGGTCGCCGTCAGGCGGTTTCCGAAGAATCCCAGGTCGAGGCCGAGATTCTTCGTTATGATCGTCTCCCAGGTCAGGTCGCCCGACTGCGGGGCGCCGAGGCCGGTGATGTAGATCTTGTTGCCGTTCATCAGGTAGGAGGTCGAGAGCGAGGGGCTCAGCGACTGAATGTAGGGATAGCTGTCGGCGATGGCCTGATTTCCGAGCGAACCGATCGACGCACGCAGTTTGACGTTGTCGATCACCTTGCGGACCGGTTCCATGAAATTCTCCTCGCTGATCCTCCAGCCGAGGGCCACGGAGGGGAAGAAGCCCCACCGGTCGTGTTTCGGGAAGCGGGACGAACCGTCCCAGCGGAAGTTCACCTCGGCGAGGTATTTTCCGGCGTAGTCGTAGGTTCCCCGGCCGAAGAAGCCGAGCAGCGCCCAGCGGCTCTGGCCGCCCGATGCCTCGGCCACGCCCGTTCCCAGGTTGAGGTCGTTGAGGTAGTCGGACTGGAGCGAGGACTTGGCGCCGTAGACGAGCTTGTAGCGGTATGTCTCGTGGTTCATACCGGCGAGGATCTTGAAATTATGCCGGTTGATGCTGCGCTCGTAGGTCGTGTAGAGATCATAGGTGTAATGTTCCTCGACGGCCGAATTTTCGCGCAGCTTGTCATTGAAGAACCCGGTCGTAGCCGTTTTCATCTCTCCGTAAGCGTCCGAATAGGTGATGTTGGCCGAGCGGAACGACTTTTCCCGGTGGTAACGCTTGTAGCTGAAGGTTCCGACAATACTCCATCCCTTGAGGGGTGTGATCACGCCTCCGATCGTCGTGGTATACTGGGTCTGTTTCAATTGCGAAAACGCCTTGCCCTGCGTTACTGCCGCCGCCATGCCGTCGGCCGGGGCCGATCCCGTGACCTCGGTGGTGTAGACGCTCGAACCGTCGGGGTTGTAGGGCGTCACGAAAGGCATTGCGTGGAAAGTGTAGTTGGGAATGTTGCCGCCGTCCTCGAAGTCGTAGCCCGGCGAACGGTAGTTCGAATGGAACAGGCGGGCGGCTCCGTTGATCGACAGCCACGGTTTGACCTGGGCGCCGAACTTCATGTTCAGGTTGTTGGTCGTGTATTTGTCGGTGTTCTGGGCGTAGAGACCCTCTTTGGTGTAGTGGTTGCCGCTGACCAGATAGTTGAACTTTTCGTTGCCGCCGCTGATGCTCAGGTCATGATCCCACGTAGGCTGGGTGTAGTCGAAGAGGTAATCGTACCAGTTGAAGTTGGCGTAGTACATGTATTTGCCGTTTTTCTGGACGACCCAGGGCCTGTCGGGATTCTCGGTCCGGTCGTTGCGGCGCTGGTACAGCTGACGGAAGTCGTCTCCGTCATAGCGAGTGTAGGGGCTG
Source organism: Alistipes intestinihominis (assembly GCF_040095975.1). NCBI lineage: Bacteria > Pseudomonadati > Bacteroidota > Bacteroidia > Bacteroidales > Rikenellaceae > Alistipes > Alistipes intestinihominis. The sequence goes on along the minus strand of NZ_JBBMFL010000006.1, from coordinate 136,803 downwards.
CCGTTGTAGGACTTGTTGAACTCGTCGGCGAGAACGGCCGCATCGTAACCGGTCGTGATGAAATCCGTGCAGGTCGTCGGGTCCGAAACGCTGAAACGACCGCTGTAATTGATGCGCATTTTGCCGTCGGCGTTGTTTTTCGTGGTGATCAGGATCACGCCGAAACCGGCGCGGGCGCCATAGATCGCCGCCGAGGCCGCGTCCTTGAGCACCGATACCGACTCCACGTCGTTGGGGTTCACCCGGTCGATGTTGCCTTCGATGCCGTCGATGAGCACGAGCGGCGCTCCGCTGCCGTTGATCGACGCTACGCCGCGGATGTTGAGGTTGGTCTCGGCGCCCGGGAGTCCGGAGCCGTAGGTGATGTTGAGGTTGGGGATCACGCCTTGCAGGGCCTTGCCCAGCGACGATACCGGCCGGTCCTTGAGCTCTTCGGAAGTTACTTGTGATACCGCACCCAGCAGGTTGGCCTTTTTCTGCGTGCCGTAACCCACGACGACGACCGCCTCCATGCTCTTGCTGTCCTCTTTGAGTGTGACCGACATGTTCGGTGCGGCTTTGAGGGTCTGGTTCTCATAGCCCAGGTAGGAGACGATGAGGTATGCGCCCTGAGGTACGCGGATGAAGAAGCGTCCGTCGTTCCCGGTCGTGGTGCCGCGGTTACCGGTCTCCGTGACGACGGTGACCCCGACCAGCGGATTGCCTTCGTGGTCGGTTACCTTGCCTGTTACGTCGATCTCCTTCGACTGCGGTGCCGCAGATTTCTTCTCCTTCAGGAAAAGCACGACCTGCATGTTGGCGATCTCGAATCCCAGGTTAGTCGTCTTCAGCATGCTGCCGATCGCTTCCGCGACGGGCATATTCCGCGCCGAGAGCGAGACTTTTTGGGTCAGGTCTGTTTTTTTGACGTCGTAGAAGAACGTGTATCCGCTCGTTTTTTCGATGGTGCCGATGGCTTCGGAAAGGGGGATGCCGGAAAAACTGGCCGTGATCCTCTTCTCCGTCCCCCGGCCCTGGCCGAATGTTACCCCTCCCCACAATACGAGCAGGAAGGTAACGAGGAAAAGTCTTGATTTCATATTTTTAAGGTTAAAGTTAGCGTTGCAGGAGGCTGGCTGCCGGCTTTTCCGACAGCTGCCCGATTGCAGATTCGATATGTTGCCTTGTAGTTACAAACCCCGTTTTTTCGATATGCGAAGACAGTTGTCTTCCGTAAAGCGGTATTCTATGGGATTCAGACGGGCCATGATCCGCATGACCTCCTCGACCGGTTCGTTGCCGAGGGTGAACGTGTAGACGTATTCGGTCGCTATCGCGGGATCGACGCTTATCCGGATGTCGTACCACCGCGAAAGGTAATGGCTGATGTATTGCAGGTTCTTCTCCCGGAAGACCAGCTTTTCCTTCGACCAGCACCGTTCGAGTTCGACATTTCCCTGGGAGATGGTGATGCGTCCTGCGGAGTCGCAGTCGGCGATCTCGCCGGGGACCATGAAAAACTCTTTCCCGGCCCGATTCAGCGACACCGATCCTTCGATGAGGCCGACTACCGTTTTGCCCGACACTTCGGTCGTGCGGACGTTGAACTCCGTGCCGTGCACGGCAACCGTCAGGTCCCCGGTCTCCACGACGAAACGCCGCTTTTCGTCCTTCGCCACGTTGAAGAATGCCTCGCCCGACAACCGTACCACCCGTTCGCCGTTTCCGATTCCAGTGTTCAGCGTGAGCGTCGTGTTGTTGCGCATGAAGATTCTGGTTCCGTCGGACAACAGGATTTCGGACTTCCCGCGGATCGTGGAGTACTGCTGTATACGGAGCTCCTCTTCCGCTGCGGACCCGCCGGCGAGCTGCGACAGCACGTGTCCGCCTGCGACGAGACAGACGGCGGCAGCAGCCGCAACGGCCCAACGGAGCAGTTTCCCGGAACGTCTGGCCGGCAGTCGGGGTTCCGATGCTTTTTTCGCAGTCGCACCGATGGTCCAGGCAGAGAGTTCGCGCCAGCCCTTTTCGACATCCGGTTCGTAGGCCGCCTGCCGTGAAATGCTTTCCCACAACCCGGTCAGCTCGCGGTAGATGCGTGCGTTGGAGTCGCTGGCAAGCCAGGCTTCGAGGCGGGCCTCCTGCCCGGGGGTGGAGGTTCGTTTCAGGCGGGCGATTATTTCATCCCAAGGTATGTCTTTGCCGATACTCATCTTATCCATAATATACAGGTAGGACACGAAAAACAGGTGCAACCCTTACGCGAAAAGCCGCAGGTTTCAAAAAAACATCCATAAAAGGACCATCTTATCCGTTATGTAGCTGCGAATCGTTTTGAGCGCTTTGGTGATCTGTGCCTCGACCGTCTTTACCGAAATGTTCAGTTGTTCGGCGATCTCGCGGTTGGACATCTCCTCGTTGCGGCTCTTCAGAAATACGTCCCGGCATTTGTCGGGCAGGGACAGGATGGCCTCTTCGATGAAATGGTTCAACTCTTCGACCTCCATGTCGCGGTTCTCCTCGCTGCACAGTTCGACCATCACGTCGCTCAGGTAAACCGAAGGTGCGTTGTCGCGGAGGTAATTGATGCACCGGTTCCTTACCGACCGGAACAGATAAGCGCACAACGAACTTTTGATTTCGATCCGTGTCCTGTTTTCCCAAATGTAGATGAAGACGTTCATCACCACCTCCTCCGCCGGTTGTTCGGATTTCAGGATCAGTCTCGCATACCGGCACAAAGGGACATAATAGCTCTCGAAAAGGAGGCTGAATGCTTTTTCGTCATCCTTTTTAAGTAGTTCAAGCAATAGGCGATCGTTGAACTCTTTCAAAACGTTCGGGTATTCGGATTCGTGAATATCATCGTTTCGCTTTCCGTCCAGACGGAGGGCAACGATACAAATATATCAAAATTTTCGTTTCGTCGCTCTCCGGGATGCAAACGGGGTAAAACAGTCCACGGGCGCACTGCGCCTGCGCCCGTGGACGTTTGCTTACCGGACGCAGGCGCCCATCTGCTTGCCCGAACGGTCTACCCCCGTCTGGTCTTTGGTGACGAGGGCGGCATCGGCCGCGGGTACGAGCGTGTCCTTCACCAATGCGCTCAGTTCGCTGGCACTCATGCCGCCCGTGACTGCCGGATTGTCCGAACCGGTCAGGGCGATCGTGCTGGTGTGGCCGCCGTTATTTCCGAAGCTACCGAACATCGTCGCCGCATCGAACGACACTCCCTCGGCGATGCTTCCGCCGGCGTTGTAAACCGCCGTGCCGACCACCGAGTTGCGGATCACGGCCCTGGCGGCCGATTCGTTGTCGTAGCCGATATCTTCCATGCCGGCTGTCGTGGCGATATTTCCGGCGATGACCGAGTTGTAGATCCGTACCTTCGCGTCGGCCGTGCGTATCTGGATACCGCCGCCCATGCTCTTTCCGTCGTTCTTGTGGATGGTGCAGTTGATGACGTCGAGGTCGCCCGAGTTTACGTTCAGGGCACCGCCCCGCTGGCCGCCGATAACCTTGTTCTCGTAGAAGGTACAGTTCACGAAAGCTGCTTTGGCAGTCCACAAGCAGTAGTATCCGGCGGCGTCACGGCTGTCCCCGAGGACTCCGGCGCTGTTCTTGTTGAACGTACAGTTGAAGGCGTAGGTTTCGGCCGTGATACCACCGCCGCCTGCCGCCTGGATGGCCGCGCTGTTACCGCCCGACTGGTTGTTCTCGAACGTACAGTCGTACAGATAGAGCACCGAGCAGTCGTTGCAGATACCGGCGGCGGGAGCTCCGGCGCCGTTCGTTTTGTTGTCCCGGATCTGGCAGCGGGTGAATTTCGCCTCTTTGGCCTTTTTGAGGTACACGCCGCCGCCGTCGTGGGTCTCGGCCGTGTTGTTGGCAATGACGCAGTCTTCCAGTTCGGCCCGGGTGGCTCCCTGTACGACGAGTCCGCCGCCGTTGCGGGTCTGGCAGGGTTCTCCGTTGACCGTGGGACCGAGTTTGGCCACCGCAACGCCGTCCTGGATGTAGAGGCCTTTGACTTTCACCGATTCGCCCTCTGCGAGCGGGGCGCTGATCACCATGACGTGATAGGCGTTCGCAGTTTCCGAGAGTTTGCCGCTGAGGATGGTCTTGTTGACTGCCGGATCGGCGACCGCGCCCTCCTCCGGAGCGACCGGATAGCCGCCTATGAGGGTGATGTTCTTGTTGATTTCGAAGGTCTTGTTGTTGTCGTCGCCGGAGGTCTCGGTGCCCGTCAGGAACTTGGTCGGGGTGTAGGTTCCGGCCGCAATGTGGATCTCCTCACCGGCAACAGCCTCCCCGAGCGCCCATTCGAGGGTCGTAGGTTCATCCCAATAGAGGCCCGAATTGTCGGTGGAGCCGTTTCCGGTCACATAGAATTTACGTTCGCCGGCCGGGGCTTCGGTCCCGGCTGCCTGGGTGATCGTAATCTCCCGGGCGTTCTCTTCGTCGATCCATACCACGACGACGGCGCTGCGTTTCTCCTGCGTGCGGTTCTTTTCGACGGTGATGACCATCGTGGCGTTGCCGATGCCCCACGAAGGGCTCACTTTGATAAAATCCTTGTTTGCCTGCGCCTCCCAGGGGGCTTTGGTCTTGATCTCGATGTCATGTGTTTCAGCCGTTGCGCCCGCCTCGATGGTCAGGGGGCTGACGGTGAGCCCGTCGCCGGCTGCGGGACCATCGCCCGTGTCGCTGTCAGAGCAGGAGAGCATGAGTGCGGCCGAAAGTCCCAGAAGGATCGTTCCCAGTTTTCTGAAGTTCATAAAAGTTTCGTGTTAAAGGTTTGATTTGCGTCGGGACGAACGATCGTTCGGTCGTCCCGTCCCGGCGGCTGTCGTGATGGTTGTTTTGCGGGGGCGGCGGATGCGCCCGCCCCGGTGTGCGGAAGTTTCGGAATCGTATGGCGGTTCTACATAGGCTCGAAGTTTTCAGATTCGTTTCATTCGGTTCAGGATAGTTTTTGCACGGCCGTTGCAGTTGCGCAAATACCAGCAGTACCGTGGTTTAGGCGGCGATGCGGGACATCTGTTTCATAAAAATGACACGAAAAATATCCGTCACCCTTACGCCCGGAAAATAAATTTGTCAATTTCCCGGTTTTCTTTTGCCGTATCGCAATTAATTCCTATCATTGCACCGTCATCGGTTCAGGACAGGCCGTTCATCTGCGCAGACAGCTTCCGGCGACGGGATTTCCGTTTTCCGTAAACCTAATCATGTACAGAGATGAAAAAACCTATCACAACAATCATTTTCGTATTACTTTCGATCCTCCTCGGCGGCTGTTCGGCCGGCTGCGACCATACGCAGGAACGCCCGGCGGGACAGTCCGATGTCATAGCCCTCGCATGCGATCCGATTCCAGTCGTCCGGGTCGGGTTCATCGGGCTGGGCATGCGCGGCATCGGCGCCGTCGAACGGTTCATGTACCTCGACAGCGTGGAGGTCGTGGCCCTTTGCGATCTGGAAGAGGCAAATCTCGCACGCAGCCAGGCCGTGCTCCGGGAAAAGTCGAGACCGAAGGCTGCGGAGTATACGGGTCCGGACGGCTGGAAGCAGCTCTGCGAACGCCGCGACATCGATCTGGTCTACATCAGCACCGACTGGCTGAGCCATACGCCCATGGCGGTTTACGCCATGGAACAGGGCAAACACGTAGCCGTGGAGGTGCCTGCGGCCGTTACCGTGGAGGAGTGCTGGAAACTGGTCGATACGGCCGAGAAGACCCGCCGCCATTGCATGATGCTCGAAAACTGCTGTTACGATTTCTTCGAACTGGCGACCCTCAATATGGCGCAGCAGGGGTTATTCGGGGAGATCGTGCATGCCGAAGGGGCTTATATCCACGATCTGCGCGAACTTAGTTTCAACAGCCGCTGGGAGGACGGCAGTTACGTTCCGGGCGTCGGAAAAGCCGGGAGAGGCAAAGGTCCGTCGGGCTACTGGAACTACTGGCGCAGGGAGTACAGCCGTGAACACACAGGCAACCCCTATCCCACGCACGGGCTGGGGCCCGTCTGCCAGGCACTGAACATCCACCGCGGCGACCGGATGACCTGGCTGGTGTCGCTTTCAAGCGGCCAGTTCGGTATGACGCGCTATGCCGCCGAACGTTTCGGCGAAGAAGCGCCGGAAGCCGCGGATTACCGGCTGGGAGATATGAACACGACGCTTATCCGTACCGCAAAGGGGAAAAGCATCCTGATACAGCACGACGTCACTTCGCCGCGGCCGTACAGCCGTATTCATCTGCTCAGCGGCACCAAAGGGTTTGCCCGGAAATACCCCGTGAAACAGATCGCACTGGAACCCGACGCCCACTCGGCGCTCGACGAAGCGCGGATGGATTCCCTGCTGGCCCGTTACGAGCACCCTTTCAGCCGGGAGATCGGTGAACTGGCCCGCCGGGTAGGCGGCCACGGAGGGATGGATTTCATCATGGACTACCGGCTCGTCTATTGTCTGCGCCGCGGTCTGCCGCTGGATATGGACGTGTACGATGCGGCCGAATGGTCGTGCATCGTGGAGCTGAGCGAGCGGTCGGTGCTTGCCGGAAGCCGCCCCGTCGAGATTCCCGACTTCACGCGCGGGGCCTGGAAGAAACTGAGCCGGTTGGAGTTCGCCGGTGTGCGCTGATCCGGATACGGGAACAATATTGTACGGAGGGAATTGCGGGGCCGGGGACGAGTACGCTTCGGCCGACAAGCGGTTCACCGTCCCGGCGAGACGAAGACTATGAACTCTTTGCCCAAGGAGGTCGGCGAGGCGGACTGTCCGTGGGCGTGGACCAGCATCGGCATCGTGTGCCACTGCCCGGCGAACAGTTTCAGCTAAAGAAGATGATAGGATTAAAGATGCGGTAGCAAATGTATAGGATTTCTACGACTCCATCAGGAATAATTAACGATCCAGATAGGTTAGACCCACGAAACGCAACATTTCCTATTTAAATTTGCACTCAACAATTTGAAGTTGTTTGACAGGATGGAAAGCAGATGCGAACAAATGCACACAATCGTTTCCGAACCATTACCCGCTATATGCAAATAGAGTCATAACTTTTTAAGTTACAACTCTATCTGGATGTGAATGGATAGTACTTCGAGTACGATCCATCCGCCCCGTTTTTCACGATGCGCGAAACTCGTTCGCTTGAAATCGAAAAACGGTCGGTTACCGGTTCAGCCATTCGCGAAAGTCGGGCACGCGGTCGGTGCTGACGAACGCCTCCTCGCCTTCGGCGAGGGGCGGGTTGAGCAGGACCTTGATGCGGCTTCCCGAATAACGGATCATCTCCCGGATGGCGTCGAACGAGACGATGAAACGGCGGTTGATGCGGAAAAAGAGGTTCGGCGGCAGTTTCTCGCCCACGTCGGTCAGCGAACGGTCGAGGATGTAGTCTTTTCCGTCGTGCGTCATCAGGTGGAGATACTTGCCGTCAGCCATGAAATAGGCGATCTCCGCCGTGGTGACGGATCGCATCCGGGCGCCCATGTGCACCAGGAACCGTTCCTGGTATACCGGAGGCGTCTGCATCGAGGCGCCGTGCTCCGCAGACGCGATTCCCCCCCCCGACAGAAGTCCCAGCTTATCTATGGCCCGCCGGAGGTCGTCCAGACCGAAGGGTTTCAGCAGGTAGTCGATGCCCTTGTTCTCGAAGGCTTTCAGCGCATAGGAATCGTACGCCGTGATGAAGATGACCGGCACGGTGATATCGGCGCGTTCGAAGATGTCGAATCCGCTGCCGTCTTCGAGGTGAATGTCCATGAAGATCAGGTCGTGTTCGACACGGCCCACCGTCTCGGCGGCTTCGGCGACCGACGAAGCCGTGGCTACGACTTCGATGTACGGGGCCACCTCGGCCAGCGACGTGCGCAGTTCGGCAGCCGACAACGGTTCGTCTTCGATGATGATGGCTTTCATGACGTGTAAAATTACAAAAAAAACAGTCCGGTGCAAAAACCGGGCTGTTTTTTTGCTGCGGACCCCGATATGCGAGTCCCTTCCCGTTTAGTCGTTCAGATGGGGGTTGTTGTTGACGGCCGACTGCGGGAACGGCAACGTGTAACGCGAGTCGTTCTCGGTAAGCGTGTAGGTCGAACCGTTGTGGGTCTTGGTGATGGATGGACGCGTCGTGCGGCGCAGGTCCATCCAGCGGTGTCCTTCCATCAGCAGTTCGCGGGCCCGTTCGTCGGCAACTTCCGCACGCAGCTGTTCGGCGTTCATTGCCTCGATGGCTGTTTTTTTTGCGGCGTATCCCTCGGGCGTGAGCCGCTTTTTTTGCAGATCGAGCAGGTATTTTTTTGCATTGTTCAGCTCCGAGGGGAGATACGATCCGGCTTCGGCGGCGATGAGATACATCTCGGCGATACGGATTGACACGCGGTCGCCCGTCGCCCGGTTGACACCGTATCCCACCAACGTCGGAGTCCAGGTTTCATCGTAGACGTTCACCGCTTTGAGATAGGCGCGGCGTTTGTCCTTCGTTTCGTCGATCAGATTCAGAATCTTCTCCGAAATTACGCAGGCGGCGATCAGGTCTCCGCTGCTGAAGCTGAACGGACGCTCCCATGCCAGAATGGCTTCTTCCGAGGTCGCTTTCCACGGCAGGGCATTGGTTTCCACCGCGGCATTGAAATCCACCAGGTTGTATTTCGGCAGCAGGCTTTTCGCCGAGTCGTATGCTGCCTGCCAGTTGCGCATATAAAGCATGACGCGGGCCTTGAAACCCATGAGCGCATCGGCCGAGAAGCGGTAATTGCGGGTCGCGTCGGGCTGTTTCTCGACGGTCATTAGCCGCTCGGCGTTTTCGATGTCTTCCACGATCTGCTCGTATATGGCAGCCACGTTGCTCGGGCGGTATATCTGTTCGATGTCGATGGTGGTCGAAAGGGGAGCGGTGCGGTCCGTGGCAGCGGTTTCCGGATCGTAGGGCTTGCCGTACAGGTTCGTCAGATCGAAATGCGCATAAGCCCGCAGTGCATAAGCCTCGCCGAGGATCTGCTCCTTGGAGTCCGAGGCATCGGTGTCGGCGTCGGAATCCATCACCCCGTCGATCACGGCGTTGGCGTAGAATATCGTGCGATAGTATTCCTGATAGGGATACTCCCGCATTTGGCTTCCGTACTGCCAGGTATAGTTGTACGAAAGCGCTATGGCATCCGAAGCCGTATAGAACTTGCCTTCGACGAAAACTCCGATTTCATCCGACAACAATCCCGTGAAGGTTTTCGAGTTGTAGAACGGAAAACTCTGGTAACCCTCTGTGAGCAGGGCGCGGAACTCCGAGGTCTTGTGGGGAATTACCTTGCCGACGGGTTCGATTTCCAGATAGTTGCACGAGGCGAACCCCATTGCGGCGAGCAGTATGTATATTGTTTTTTTCATGTTCGGAACGTGTTAGAAGGTGATGTTGAGACCGACCGAGTAGGTGCGTGCCATCGGTTGCGAGTAGATGCTTCCGTAGGACTCCGGATCGAAATATCCGTCGTAGTTCGAGGCGATGACGAACGGGTTGCGGGCCTCGAAATGAACGCGGAGTCCGGCCATGTGGAGTTTGCGGGTGATCTTCTCCGGGAAGGCGTATCCCAGCCGGATGCTGTTCACACGGAAATAGTTGATTTTCTTGTACCAGATGTCGAGCGTGTTGAAGATGCTGCTGCTGCTCCACTGGTTGGACTGCTCCAATATCCAGTTATAGACGCGGTAGGGGTCCGGATTGTCATCCCAGTCGCCCCAGGCCGTAGCGTCGGCTTGCAGTCCGCCGGTGAGTGCGGGATAGATTCCCGAGACGTTCTCCGGCGACCATACTTTGTTCATCTCGGTCGTGTAGTTCTGTCCGGGACTGGTTTGCGTCGGGGAGTAGAACGGAGTGCGCGACACGAGCTGGCCGAATACGAAATTGCACGAAACGGCCAGGTCGAATCCTTTGAAGAAGAACCGGTTGTTGAAACCTCCCGTTATGTCGGGATTGAACGATCCGATATAGGAGAAGCGGTCGCGGACAGCCGCGCGCGACTGGTTCATCTGGGGTTTGTATTCGTAGAATCCGATGCCCCATTCGTCGATGGCCTCGACGCGGAAATCCACGAACTCCTGGAGGCTGACCTTCTGTCCGTCCTTCCAGAACATCGGAATGCCATATTCGTCGAGCCCGGCGGTTTTGAGGGCGAATACGGCGCTCGAGGAGTGCCCTTGCTTCGTGGGCAGCCAGCTGTTGTCGTCGATGAGTATCTTGTCCACCTTGTCGGTGTTATGTGCGATGTTGAACGAGGTTTCCCAGCGGAAATTGCGCGTGCGGACATTCACCGTATTGAGTGTGAACTCGATACCCTTGCTCGACATTTCACCGTAATTGCTCGACGTGGAGGTAAAGCCCGTTTCCGAAGGGATCGTGCGGGTCGTGATCAGGTCCTTGCTGCGGCGGCCGTATATCTCGAACGTAAATCCGATGCGGTTTTCGAGGGCCGCGAAATCGAGGGCTGCATTCCACGTGTAGGTGGTCTCCCAGCGCAGGTTCTGGTTGGGCGGCGACGTGACGTTGATACTTTCCTCGATGCCTCCGCCGATCGTTCGCGTGCTCCATGTTCCGAGAATGTAGGGCGATGTCGAGCGGTCGATGTTGCCCTGTGCTCCGTAGGAAGCCCTCAGCCGCAGATTGTCGAGCCATTTGGCATCGCGCAGGAATTTTTCGCGATTGACGCTCCACGCACCCGAGATCGACCACATGGGGTTGAACTTGTACTTGGGATCGACGCCGAAGAGGTTCGTGCCGTCGTAGCGCATCGAGCCGAAGATCGTGTAGCGGTTGTCATAGGTGTACGATCCGGTGAAGAAGTACGAGAGATAGCGGTTTTCGTAGAACGATTTCTCGTACTGTTTGAAATACTTGTTGTTGGCCAGGTCCTTGCCGTCGTCGCCGGCCGGTACGGTCATCGGTTTGGTGACCATCGTCTTGTGGTCGTAGCCGAAGCCTTTGGTGTGGACGGTGGTGTTGGTCGTTCCGCGCATCTCCATACCGGCCATCAGGTCTATCTCGTGCCGTTGGGCGAAGTTGCCGGAGTATTCGGCCTGTGCTTTCCAGGTGTACTGCGACATATCGCTGTTCCAGTTCTGGATGATACCTCCCTTGGGCATATACGTAACGCCGTCCACACGCGATTGGAGCGCGTATTTACGGGTGAAATAGGTGTTTTCCTGGGCCATTTTCTCGGTCATCGAGTTATCGACCTGCAAGCCGAACTGGGTGAAGATGCGCAGTCCCTTCACCGGTTGGTAGTCGAGATCGAAGATGGTCTTCATCGACCGCGTTTTGAGCATATACTCCGTGCGGGCCCGCTCTTCGAGGAAATTGAAGTCCAGCACATTGTCGTTATTGCCTTGATATACGCTCATGTCGGGGTCGTAGACATAGCTGCCGTCGGGATTGTAGGCGTTCAGATAGGGGTTCACCGTGCGGGTGTACTGCGAAGGGTTGGTGAAAACGTCCGTATCCGAGAGGTAGGAGCTGTTTTTGTTCTGTCCTACGAACACCGAGGCGCCGAAGCGCAGGTTTTTCAGCAGGTCGTAGTCGGTTTTCATCGTGAGATTCAGACGCTCGAATCCTGTTCCGACGGTCGTTCCCTGTTCGTCGTAGTAGCCGCCCGAGAAGTAGTAGCTGGCCTTGTTGCCGCCGCCCGAGATGCTGAAGCTGTACTGCTGGTTGAGCGCCACCTGATAAATCTCCTTGCCCCAGTCGGTGCCGTCCTTGCGCAGGGCATTGATGGCGGCCTGCGTTTCGGGCGTAAGCGCTGCGAAGCCGCCTTCTCGAAGCGCAGCCCGTTCGTCGGCCTGGTCCAGAATACGGGCTACGCCGCCCATGTTTTGCCGGTAGTTGAGCCGTCCGTTGGCGGCCAATGCCAATTCGAGATCGACCTTCTGCGAGGCGTTCATCAGGTTCAGTTTGTCGAGGTTGGGACGGTCGGTCACGAAGAGCGATGCCGAAACGTTGACGCGCGTGGCCTGGTTGCGGCGGCCTTTCTTGGTGGTGATGATGATGACGCCGTTGGCTGCGCGGGCTCCGTAGATGGCCGTCGCCGCGGCGTCTTTCAGCACGGTGATGTCCTCGATGTCGGCCGGGTTGAGACCTGCGATCGACATGTTGTAGAGATTATCGACGTTCTCTTTCGACGACCAGTCCGAGGGGATGTCGTTGCCTTCGAGCGGCATGCCGTCCAGCACCCACAGCGGGTCGGTGTTGCCGTTCAGCGTCACCGTACTGCGGATCTTGACCTTGCTGGCTCCGCCCGGGGCGCCCGTCGTGGGGGTCGAGGTCAGACCTGCGATCGAGCCCGAGAGCATTTCATCGACGCTCGCCACGCCGTCGCGGGCGATGTCCGCCATCTTGACATTGGCGATCGACGAAGTCAGCTTGCGCTTCTCGATGCGCTGATAGCCGGTCACCACGACGGCGTCCATCTTGCTTTCCGTCGCCGAGAGGTAGATCGTGAAGTTGCTTTTTCCCGAGATGTCGATGGTCTGTGCCTCGTAGCCGAGGTAGCTGACCACGACTTTCTTGACGCTCACGGGCAGTTTGAAGGCGAAACGCCCCTGTTCGTAGACGATGGTTCCCTGCGGGTTGTAGTTCTTGGCCTGAGTCTCTTCGGGCGCGATGAAGACGGTGGCGCCTACCAGCGGCGTACCGTCGGCGCGGTCGAGGACCTGGCCGGTGATCTGCCGGGTCTGCTGGGCCAGCGCCAGCAGCGGACAGATCAGGACGAATAGCGTAAGGAGTTTTTTCATGCTGTAAAAATAAATGTGTTTGAGTTCTTTTTGTGTCAATTCGGAGTTATATCGTGCGAATATGTTTTAATCTGTAATCTGTTTCGCCTCCCTTTCAGGAGCCGCAAAGCCGTCTTTCCGGATGGAAGACGGCTTTGCAGCTCGGGTGTTTCGCTATAACATACGCAAGGCTTCTTTCAGCCTCAGTTCGAGGTCCCGGTAATGGTTCCGGGTCGCCTGGTCGCCGCTTCCGGTGCGGCTCTGCACAAGAGTCAGCAGCCTGCGCATCTCGGCGCGCTTGGCCGAGGTCGTTTCGCTGACGCGCTTCATCAGTTCGTAGTTGCGGGCCGTGCGGAACTGCATGTCCTCGGGCCTCGGCAGCGGTTCGAGATGCACCTCCGGGGCCTCCTGCATCAGCGAACAGCATCCGCGTCCGTCGTGGTCGTGGAGCGTCGATCCCAGCTTGGTGGTCTTGACCATCGTGATGTTCGACGAGACGATCAGCGCGTCGAGGTAGTTCTTCTGGCTCATGCGCTCCCAAATCGAGAGGGTCCGGCCTCCGGGGCGGATGAAGACCGCGCGGGTGATGTCGTCCATCATCTGTTCGGGTGTGTAGGTCTTCGCTCCGCGTCCCTGCCGCGCCTCGACTTCGTACATGCGTACCATGCGTTCATCGGCCAGCAGTTCGTAGTAGGCTTTGTATTGGAGTTCGCGCGCGAGGTTGTAGGGCGAGTACTCCATCATCCCCACGGGCGACAGCCGCTGGGCGTAGGCTTTGTTCCAGGCTTTGGCGCTGAACAGCCATTCGGGGATGGTGAACACCTGGTCGATCAGGTATTTGACGCTCTTGCGCTGGTAGTCGGCCGGAACCGGGACGTAGCGGTCGATGTCATGCCCCGCCACGACGTTGTTGAGGTAGAAACCGCCTACGTTGGTCTTCACGTGGTCGGCATAGGCCATCCATTGAAAGACGATCGCCATCAGGAAGCGGCCGCTTTCGTATTGCAGTTCGCCTTCCGCCGCCGTCCAGTCCGTGATGTGGGGAACGATGCGTTGCAGGTTCTTCAGCCCGTAGAGGCTGGCCGCCACGGCGTCGTCGCTCAGGTCCTCCGACTGCGAACGGGGGTCCTCGTTGTTCTGGAACCGTTGTTCGCCGTACCAGTATTCGGGATCGTCCTCATGCTCGCGCAGCCAGGCGTTGAGCGTCGGCAGCTCTTCGTGGGGGTCTTTGGCGCCGAGCCAGCGGTAGCCCCAGTTGATCGCGTGTTTGTCATAGGTTCCGATCTTGGGCGTCAGCTGCGTGATGCCGTCCTCGGGCTGCGCCACGTAGTTGAAACGGGCGTAGTCCATGATCGAGCTGGCCGTGCCGTGCGACGCCGTGTAGGTTTTCGAACGGAGCGAATCCACCGGCACCGAATACGAGGCGCCGAAATTGTGCTTCAGTCCGAGGCTGTGTCCCAGCTCGTGCGACGAAACGAAGCGCACGGCGTTGCCCATCAGTTCCGTGGGGAGTTCGTTGCCGCGGGCCTGGGGGTCTACGGCGCCGGTTTGCAGGCGAATCCATGCCTGAAGGATGCTCATGACGTTGTGCCACCAGATGATGTCGGCTTCGATGATCTCGCCGCTGCGGGGGTCGATCACCGAGGGACCCATGGCGTTGGCCGTTTCCGAGGCGGCATAGGTCACCACCGAGTAGCGCACGTCGTCGATGTCGAACTCCTCGTCGTCGGGATCGACCTCTTTGGCGACGATGGCGTTCTTGAATCCCGCGGCTTCGAAAGCCTCCTGCCACTCGACGATGCCTTTCTTGATGTAGGGCACCCATACGGGGGGCGTCGCCGGGTCGATCCAGAGCACGATCGGCTTCCGGGGCTCCACCAGTTCGCCGCGCTTGTAGCGTTCCACGTCCTCGGGCTTGGGTTCCAGCCGCCAGCGGTTGATGAACGCCCGCTCTTCGGCCTTCTGCTGTTTGTCGTTGAAATAGAGGTGTCCGATCTCGAAATAGCCCACGCGCTCGTCGGAGAAGCGGGCCACCATCGGCTCCTCGGCCAGCAGCACGAGGTTCGAGGTGATGTCCACGGTGACGGACATCGAACCTCCCTCGCCGGAGTGCGAGCCCGAGAGGGTCGATTTGACGACGATGTTTTCGGGGAACGACTTCACGGACTCGATTTTCGAGAGCTCCTTTTTCGGGGAGCCGCTGATGCGGAGCGCCCCGAAGACGTTGTTGAAGCTCTTTTCACTGCCGTCGAAGACCTTGTTGACCTTGATGACGACCGTCGTGGAGTCGGAGTTGTAGGCTTCGATCGGGAACTGTTCGATGGCCGTTTCGCGGTAGTTGTCCTTCACCGAACGGGTGATGCGGTCGCCCTCGGGCGAGGTGATGCGCGGGTCGTAGGTCATGACCCAGACTTTTTTATAGAGGGTGTCCTTGCGGAAACGGACGATCTTTTCGCCGTAGCCCATGCCCTTGTTGATGCCGCTGTCGTTCAGGGCGTAGGGCACGCCCGATATTTTGTTGACGATCAGGATGTCGCGGCCCATCAGCGAGTCGGGGATCTCGAACAGGAAATCCGTGCCTTTGCGGTGGACATCGAACAGACCCTTGTCGGTCACGGCGCCTTTCAGCAATTCGTCGTAGCCTTTCTTCTTGTCTTTTTTGAGCGAGTCGGCCTTCGGGGCGGCGGCTTCGGTTTTCTTCGATTTGCGGCCCGGCTTCTTCTTGGCCTCCGCAGGAGCGGCCGCCAGCAGGAAGAGTGTCGCCAGGGCAGCTGCCATCAGGGTGAATCGTCGTGTGTTCATTTATTATTGCTCGGTTTTTTTCGGATACTCGATCCACACGATGCAATAATAAAATCTAAATTCTTCAAATGAAAACGTTCGGGGGCGAATGCCCTGTTTGGGGGAGTGAATGCCGCAATCAGGCGGATCACTTTTCCGGCGGCAGCAGCGGCAGCCGGCATCGGAAAGTCCCGCTGTCGGAGGCGATGGAGATGTTTTCCTCGGTGTAGAACCGGTATACCGAGCGGATGCGTTCCAGCCCCACGCCCAGCGACTCGGCGTTGCCTTCGCTGCGCGGGGTGAAGTTGTTCTCGATCAGGAGGCTTTCGCCTTCGGTGCGGATACGGATGTGCAGCGGATTGCAGCTCGTGATGCGGTTGTGTTTGAGGGCGTTCTCGACGAGCGTCTGGAGGCTCATGGCCGGAATCCGCCAGTTGCGCAGCGCGGGGTCGATGGCTGTGGTGAGTTCGATGCGGTCGCCGAAGCGGATCTTCTGCAACGAGTAGTACTGCCACGTGAAGTCGATCTCGTCCGCGAGCGTCGAGAGTATCTGCTTGCGGCGTTCGAGCACGTGGCGGTAGACCTTCGACAGCGTGAGCGTGAACTCCCGGGCCTGCTCGGGGTTGCAGCGGATCAGCGCGTAGAGCGAATTGAGCGAGTTGAAGAGGAAGTGGGGGTCGATCTGTTCGAGCACCTGTTGCAGATGCAGCTGCGCCGACTCCTGCTCCGAAAGGCGCCGCAGGTCGTATTCGCGCCGCCAGCGGCGCTGCGCCACGACGAGCAGCGTTGCGAAGAACAGGACCGAGACGACGGCCGTGAGGATGGTGTAGAGATGGAAATCGTCGATCTCCTGCTCGATGGTCAGCCGGGGGATGCCGATGCCGGCCACCCAGCGGCTGTTCCCGAGTTGCAGGGGGTAGTAGATGCGCTCCTCGGCAATTTCCAGGTAGTCCGAGACGACCGAGGCGATGATCTTCCGTCCGGAGACGAGCACTTCGCGGAAAGCCGTGCTGTCCCTGGTTTCGGACACCGATCGGCCCAGTCTCCGGTGGTCGGGATGGTAGACGATGACTCCTTCGGGGTCGAACAGCGTGGCGTAACTGGGGCTGTGGGGGTCCTGCTCGGTCATGTAGGCGTAGATGTCCGTGAGCGGAAGGTCCACGCCGCAGAAGTGTTCGCCGCCCCGCTCGTCCCGGACCCGGCAGACGAGGCTCCAAACCGGGGTCTCTCCGGAGCGGCTCACGCAGCTGCGGACCGAATCGTCCCGAAGCTCCGCGACCAGCCGCCGGCGCTCTTCGCCGGCCGCCGTGACGCCGGGGGTTCCGCGCCGCGGGTAGGTGCGGACGACCGTTTCTCCGCGCTCCATGAACCAGATGCAGCCGATCTTGGGGTCGGTCTCCATCAGCGTCGCCGTGAGCACGTTCATTTCGGCCTCCGACGGTGCGGGATGCGAATGCGTGAAGCGCGCCGCCGTCGTGAGCACCTCCACCGGGCGTTCGAATTCGACTTGCAGGAGCCGGTAATGGTACTGGCTGATCTGCGTGACGATGCGCCCGCTCATCTGCACGGCTATTCCGTTGATGATGCGTCCCGAGGCGAGCACCACCGCGACGAGCAGGATCAGCAGAACCGTTCCCGCCATCAGCGGCCGCCCCTTGGGTATGTGTCGTTGCCGTGCCATCCGGGGGCAAATGTAATGAATTTTTTCGTCTTATTCTTTCACCCGCACTTTCAGACGCTCCCAAAGCCATTGGGGAATCAGTCGCCAGAAGAAGACCATCGCCGCGTAACGGCGGTCGATCACCGCCCGGCGGCGCGGCCTGCGGAGAATGCGCATGATGCGCGCCGCGACCTTTTCGACCGGCATCAGCATCGGGTAGTGCCCCTCTCCGTCCAGCAGCGGGGTCGCCACGAATCCCGGACGGATGTCCGTGAACCGGATGCCGTACCCCTCCATGCGCGAAAGCTGCGCCAGGGCGTCTATGTAGGTGTTCTGCATCCGCTTGGTCGCCGAGTAGGCGGGAGCCGACCCGAGTCCCCGGGTCCCGGCGATCGAGCTGATGACGGCCAGATGCCCGCCTCCGTGGGTGCGGAAATAGCCGAAAGCCGCCGTCACCATCCTCACGAAGCCTTCGCCGTTGGTGCGCAGGGTTGCGATTTCGATGTCGGGGCGCAGTTCGGTGTTGCGGCTGCCGATGCCCGACGAGTGGAGATAGATGTCCATGCCGCCGAGCCGTTCGATCAACCGTGCGAGATGTTCCGGGGCGTCGTCGCGGTTGATGTCCAGCGCTTCGACCTCGACTTGTTCGGGAGCCTCTGCCCGGAGTGCGTCGAGGGCCTCCCGGCGGCGTCCCGCCGCTCCGACCCGCCATCCCTGGCGGATGCAGAGCCGTGCCGTTTCGAGCCCGATGCCCGACGTGGCTCCTACGATGACGATGCGTTTCATAGCGGTTCGATTTTCAGGGTTTCATCCGGCCAATATACGAAAGGTATGCCGGAAAAGCAAATCTTCGGGCAAATGAAAAAGAGCTCCGGAGAGAGCTCTCTTTCGCGTTATCGCTTTTTGTTGGGCTTCGGTTTCTCCCGTTCCGGTGGGGCGAGCAGCGCTGCTCGCTGTTCCGCGGTCAGCCGGGCCGGTGCGATGCGCAGGAGGTAGTGGGTGAGGCCGTTGTTGTCGCCCGAGGCGTAGGCTTGCACGAACTCCCATCCGCGGCACACCATGTAGTTGAGCGCCTCGATTCCCGAACTGAAGAGCAGTTTGTTGCCTGCGGCGTCCGTCAGGTAGTTGTACTTCGTGGCCCCGACCTTCTGTCCGAAATCGAACAGCACGCCGCTGTCGCGGTACGTGGGCAGGTGGTCGGCCATGATCTCGCAGTAGACGTAGGGCGGCAGCGCCGGCACGGTGTCCGCCGCGACGTTCTGCGCCGAACCGAATCCGGCGTACGTCAGGGCTGCGAGCAGGAGAAGGGCCTTTTTCATCGGGTGCCTCATTTTTCGTCCAGCCGGCACTGCACGCACTCGATGCCGACGCGGCGCAGCAGGTTCAGCCCCTCTTCCGAGCGGTAATCCTCGGCATAGACCACGCGCTTGATGCCCGCCTGAATGATCAGCTTCGAGCACTCGATGCAGGGCGCGGCGGTGATGTAGAGCGTCGATCCGTCGCAGTTGTTGGCCGACTTGGCGACCTTCGTGATGGCGTTGGCCTCGGCGTGGAGCACATAGGATTTCGTGTGTCCGTCTTCGTCTTCGCAGATGTTCTCGAAGCCCGAAGGGGTGCCGTTGTAACCGTCGGAGATGATCATCTTGTCTTTGACGATCAGCGCCCCGACCTTGCGGCGCACGCAGTATGAATTTTCGGCCCAGATGCTCGCCATGCGCAGGTAGCGCAGGTCCAGCTGGCGCTGTTTTTCCTCCTGATAAGCCATTTTATTAGGGTGAAAGGTTAAAAGTTAAAGGTGAAAGGTTGGAAGTGAACCTCGAAAATTGGCGGGCACTTTTCACCTTTCACTTTTCACCTCTTACTTTGTTACTGCCCTTTTCCGTGACAGTTCTTATACTTCTTGCCCGAGCCGCAGGGACACGGATCGTTGCGGCCGACCTTTTTCTCGACGTGCATCGGCATCGGCTTCTGACGCTCCTCCTGTCCGGCGTGCGCCGCGGCCTGCATGCGCGAGGCTTGCAGTTTGTTGACATCGACCTTGGCCCGCTCCTGCTGTTGGCGCTGCACCGCCTCGGCGTTCTGGTCGCGGACGGGGATGTAGGCTTTGTTGAGAACGGCCAGCACGTCGCGGTTGACCTTGATGATCATCTTCGAGAACAGCCCGAACGATTCGAACTTGTAGATCAGCAGCGGGTCTTTCTGTTCGTAGGTGGCGTTCTGCACGCTCTGGCGCAGGTCGTCCATCTCGCGCAGGTGTTCGCGCCAGGCGTCGTCGATGGTGGTGAACATCACCACTTTCGAGAATACCTTGTAGATCTCCGCACCGTCCGTGTCCTTGCATTTTTGCAGGTTTACCGGCACGTTGTAGCCCAGATGACCGTCCGTCAGCGGGAAGTAGATGTTCGAATCCAGCTGGTCTTTCCGGTCCTCGTAGATGCGCTCCATCACCGGCCGCACCGTGTCGGCCACGGCCTTCGCCCGGCGGGCGTACGCCTCCTTGAGCGCCGTGACGATCGCTTCGACCAGCTCCGCCGGTTTGGCGTCCTTGTAGGTCGCCTCGTCGATCCGGGGTTCTACGGCCACCTCGCGGATCAGCTCCATGCGGAAATCTTCGAGGTCGATGCCGCGGTTCTCCTCCACGAAGTTGTCGGCGTAGTCGTACATGATGTTGTTCAGGTCGATTTCGATGCGTTCGCCGTAGAGTGCGTGGCGGCGGCGGGTGTAGATCACCTCGCGCTGCGAGTTCATCACGTCGTCGTATTCCAGCAGGCGCTTGCGGATGCCGAAGTTGTTCTCCTCGACCTTCTTCTGGGCGCGTTCGATGGCGCGGGTCATCATTCCGGCCTGGATCACCTCGCCCTCTTTCAGACCCATGCGGTCCATCATCGTGGCGATGCGGCCCGATCCGAACAGACGCATCAGGTCGTCTTCGAGCGACACGAAGAACTGCGACGATCCGGGGTCGCCCTGACGCCCGGCGCGGCCGCGCAGCTGGCGATCGACGCGGCGGCTTTCGTGCCGCTCCGTGCCGATGATGGCCAGACCTCCGGCCTCCTTCACCTCGGGCGTCAGCTTGATGTCGGTACCGCGGCCCGCCATGTTGGTGGCGATGGTCACCTGCCCCGAGCGTCCGGCCTCGGCCACGACCTGCGCCTCCAATGCGTGTTGCTTGGCGTTCAGCACGTTGTGTTTGATGCCGCGGAGTTTGAGCATGCGGCTCAGCAGCTCCGATATCTCGACCGACGTGGTGCCGACCAGCACCGGACGGCCCTCCTCGACGAGTTTGACGATCTCTTCGATCACGGCGTTGTATTTCTCGCGCTTGGTCTTGTAGATGAGGTCCTGACGGTCGTCGCGGATCACCTTGCGGTTGGTCGGGATCACCACGACGTCCAGTTTGTAGATGCTCCAGAACTCCGAAGCCTCCGTTTCGGCCGTACCGGTCATACCGGCCAGCTTGTGATACATGCGGAAATAGTTTTGCAGCGTGATGGTGGCGAAGGTCTGCGTCGCGGCCTCGACCTTCACGTGCTCCTTGGCCTCGATGGCCTGATGGAGTCCGTCCGAGTAGCGGCGGCCTTCGAGGATGCGGCCCGTCTGCTCATCGACGATCTTCACCTTGTTGTCCATCACCACGTATTCGATGTCCTTTTCGAACATGGCGAAGGCTTTCAGCAGCTGGATCACCGTGTGCACGCGCTCCGACTTGATCGAGTAGTCGTTGATCACCTCGTCGCGCTTCTGCGCCTTCTCCTCGGGCGTCAGCCCGGCCTTTTCCAGTTCGGCGATCTCGGCGCCGATGTCGGGCATCACGAAGAAGCCGTCCTCGTTGAAGTATTTCGACAGCACCTCGTGACCCTTGTCCGTGAGTTCCACCGAGTTGAGTTTCTCGTCGATGACGAAGAACAGGTCGTCGGTGATTTCGGGCATGCGGCGGTTGTTGTCCTGCATGTAGGTGTTCTCGGTCTTCTGCATCAGCGCCTTCACCCCCTGCTCCGAGAGGTATTTGATCAGCGGTTTGTATTTCGGCAGACCCTTGTGGACGCGGTAGAGCTTCACGCCGCCCTCCTCGGTCTTGCCTTCCGTGATGAGCTGGCGCGCCTCGGCCAGCAGGGTCGTCACGAGGTTCTTTTGCAGGTTGTAGAGGTGCTCGATCGCCGGGCGGTACTGCTCGAAGAGCTGGTCGTCGCCCTTGGGCACGGGACCCGAGATGATGAGCGGCGTCCGGGCGTCGTCGATCAGCACCGAGTCAACCTCATCGACGATGGCGAAGTGGTGCTTGCGCTGCACGAGGTCCTTGGGCGACGAGGCCATGTTGTCGCGCAGGTAGTCGAAGCCGTATTCGTTGTTGGTTCCGAAGGTGATGTCGGCCATGTAGGCCGCGCGGCGTTCGTCGGAGTTGGGCTGCGTGTCGTCGATGCAGGCCACCGAAAGGCCGTGGAACTGATACATCGGGCCCATCCATTCGGAGTCACGCTTGGCGAGGTAGTTGTTCACCGTCACCATGTGCACGCCCTTGCGGGCCAGCGCGTTGAGGAATACGGGGAGCGTCGCCACGAGGGTCTTGCCTTCGCCCGTCGCCATCTCGGCGATCTTGCCCTGGTGGAGCACCACGCCGCCGAACAGCTGCACGTCGTAGTGGATCATGTCCCACTTCATGTCGTTGCCTCCGGCGAGCCAGTGGGTGGCGTAGACGGCCTTGTCGCCCTCGATGGTGACGAAATCCTTCGTCGCGGCGAGGTCGCGGTCGAAATCGTTGGCCGTCACCACGACCGTATCGTTCTGGGCGAAGCGGCGCGCCGTGTCCTTCATGATGGCGAACGCCTCGGGAAGAATCTTGTCGAGCACCTCTTCGATCTTTTCGTCGATGCGCTTGGTGGTTTCGTCGATCTCCTTCGAGATTTTCTCCTTCTCTTCGAGCTGCGTTTCGGGTTTTTCGAGCGCGGCTTTCAGTTCGACGATGCGGGCTTCGTCCGCGGCGATGAAGTCGGCGATCTGTTTTTTCAGGGCCTCGCTGCGGGCGCGCAGTTCGTCGTTCGAGAGCGCCTCGATCGAGGGGTAGACGGCCTTGATCTTTTCGAGATAGGGTTCGATCTGTTTGCGGTCCTTGTCGGCTTTCGAACCGAAAAGGGCTTTGATTATGCTTGCAAGAATATCCATAAAGTTGTTGTTGTTTCGGAGTTACGGATTCTAAATCCTACAAAAATAGTAATAATTTTTTGAAATCCATCCGGACGGCGCGCCCGGAGTGGGTTTTCTGCAAATTATTTTGCCGGCAAGGGGTCTTCGGCGATTTCGTCGTCGAGGATGCGGACGAGTTTCGGGCCTCCGCGGTCGTAGTTGAGGTGCGAGGCGTCGAAGAAGTCGTCGGCCGTGAACCGCTTGTCTTTCAGCAGGTCCGCATAGCGCACGTTGGGAAACTCCCGGGCCAGCGACGTTCCGATCTGCCGCGTGAGGGCCACGATCTCCTCCGAGAGGTGTTCGTGATAGGTCGGCCATGTCGGCGGGGTGTAGAGAACCACCCGGACGCCGCGGGCCGCACAGTCGGCGGCGATGCGCCGCAGCACTTCGCGGTTGTGGGCCACGTCTTCGGGGTCGAAATCCGAATGTCCCCGGGCGGCGCCTTCGGCCGTGCGCCGGTCCCAGTCGGGGCGCCGGTTGTCGCGCAGGGCCATGTAGGAGCCGAATTCGTCCTGCGGGGTGTTGCCCTCGGCGCGGATGTCCCCGGGCGAAAGGGCGTGTTTCAGGTAGCGGAACGCCGGCGAAGGGTAGGCGATGATGTAACGCTCCTTGAAAGCGTACCACGGTACCGGCAGGTCGTAATTGATCGTGTAGAAGGGCACACGCCATTGTTCGCCCTCCTTGCGCAGCCGGTGGTGGGTGCTCCAGCACGAGAGCGAAATCACCACGGCGCGCAGCGACGTGAGCCGATCGGCGTATTTTTCCCACAGTTCCAGATCGCGGTCGAGCGGCTGTCCGTGATAGGCGAGGTTGAATCCCCGGAACTTCGAGGCGTGGAAATCGAGCCCGTAGAAGGCGTGCGAGAGCCCCAGCGAGAGCACTTCGATCTCCGGGGCGTGTCGTTCCATGTAGGCGGCCTTGTACCCGAGCTGGTGGGGGATGCTGCGCAGCCCCCATTCCGCGCCGGCGGCCGCGGCGGCCACGGGCAGTACGAACCAGAAGATGCGTCGCAGGAATCGGTTCATGGCAGGATCAGAATTGGAAATAGATGAACGTCTGCTGCTGGGCGTGCATGACGTAGATGCCCAGAATCAGCAGGTAGTAGATGGCGTAGCGCACGCTTCGGCGGCTGATGTGCGCCCGTCCGGTCAGCTGGAGTCCGTGCTGGCGGGTCCGCTGGCTCCATTCGACCGCCAGCAGGATCGCCACCCCGACGGCGGCATGGATGCCGGGCGACTCGTAGCTGCCGCCGAGCGCCACGCGGTCGAGAATCGCCGGTGAGAAGATTCTCCGCACGTAGCGCCAGGCGTCGCCGATGGTTTCGGCGCGGAAGATGATCCATCCCACGGCCGCCAGCGCGAAGGTCGATGCGATTTGCAGGGCCTCCCGTGCCGTCGGCAGGGTGCGTCCCGCAGCGATCTCCCCGGTGTACCGGCGGTTGCGCCCCGAGAGGATCAGCGGCAGGAACAACAGCGCGTGGTAGGCGCCCCAGGCAATGAATGTCCAGTTCGCGCCGTGCCAGAACCCGCTGACGAGGAAGATGACCAGCGTGTTGCGGAACACCATCCATTTCGAACCCCGGCTGCCGCCCAGCGGGATGTAGATGTAGTCGCGGAACCACGTGGTGAGCGAGATGTGCCAGCGGCGCCAGAATTCGGCGATGTCGCGCGAGAAATAGGGGTAGTTGAAATTGCGCATGAGGCTGAACCCGAACAGCCGCGAGATGCCGATGGCGATGTCCGAGTAGCCCGAGAAATCGCCGTAGATCTGGAACGAGAAGGCCACGGCGCCGATGACGAGGGCCCCTCCCGAAAGGTTTTCGTAGTTGTCGAAGATGCCGTTGGCGAGGATGGCGCAGTTGTCCGCCACGACGATCTTCTTGAAGAATCCCCACAACGCCTGCCGCAGTCCGTCCACGGCCTGCGCCGCGTCGAACGTCCGCGGCCTCAGGAACTGCGGCAGCAGGTTCGTGGCCCGTTCGATGGGGCCGGCCACCAGCTGCGGAAAGAAGGAGATGAAGGCGAAGAAAGCGACGATGTCGCGTGTCGGGGCGAGCTTTTCGCGGTAAACGTCGATCGAGTAGCTCAGGGCCTGGAACGTGTAGAACGAGATGCCGACCGGCAGGATGATCCGCAGCAGGAGACTGTCGTAGTCGGCGATGCCGAACAGTTCGGCGAACGCTGCCGCGAAGAAGTCGTAATACTTGAAGACGCCGAGGATCGTGAGGTTCAGCAGGATGTTTCCCGCGTTGACGGCCCGGCTCCATCTTTCCCCCCCCCCTCCGTTTCCGGAAGCGGCCGATAAGCAGTCCGCTGACGTAGCTGCACAGCGACGTGAAGGCGATCAGCAGGAGAAACCGCCAGTCCCACCATCCGTAGAAGAGGTAGCTGGCCCCTACGACGAAGAGGTTCTGCGCCCGCAGGCTGCGGTTGAACACGAACCAGTAGAGCAGGAAGACGACCGGGAGGAACAGCGCGAATTCGAACGAATTGAAAAGCATGGGTCTAAACACGATTTACGGCAGATTGCCGGAGTGGGGGTCTGCCGCCGGGGCGTGACGTTGCACAAAAGTAACCAATTTTCCGGAAAAGCCAAAATGTCAGCCGTTCAGTCGTCCGCAGCGGTTGTCTGCCGCACGATCCGTCGTCCGACGGGGCACTCCGCGCAGCGTTTTCCGGCGCAGTATTCGGTGGCGAGCTGCAACAGGGCCTGCGACTCGAAGGCGTTGCGCGGACGGACACCCGCCGACTGCCATTCGCGCATGTAGCGGTTGTCCTCGGCCGGGAGACGCTCCAGAAGCGTCAGGGCGCTGTCGCGCAGCCGTTCGTTGCCCGTGTAGCTGCCGTAGGCGAATTGCAGCACGGCGACCAGATTGATCCCGATGATGTTGGCCTTGAAGGCGCCGATGCGCTTGGGATGTTCGCCGCCCTCGGCGCCGGGGACGTGGTGCGTGCGCCAGTAGGGCGACGCCTCGATGCAGAACAGCTTCCGGACCTCCTCTTCCGTGCGGCAGGTCATAGCGCGCTCCATCACGAACTCGTCCTGCGTGAAGAACTCCGCCGCCTGCGCCAGCCGCAGCACCGGATGGTTGGCCGGACGCACCTCCGTCAGCGCCCATGCCGAAGCCTCCATCGCTTCGATGCCGTATTTGGCCGCGAGGTATTCGAAACTGCGTTTCAGATCGAGCGTGTAGGCGTCGTTGCGGTAGAGTTCCAACAGCCCCGAGGTGCCGAACAGCATCGCTTCGACGGCGTGCGGGGCCAGCCGCTCGCGCAGCACGGTCTTGTAGGGCACGCGCCGCGCCAGTTCGAGATAAGCCTCCTGGTTGCGGCGGTCGCCCAGCGTGCGGAAGTAGAGCAGGTAGAAGGTCTGGTTCCAGTTGTCGGCGGCTTCGCTGCGGAGCGCCTCGACCATGCGCATCTTGCGGCTCAGACGGTCGAAGATCAGCGCCGTGCAGAGCTCGGTGCGCTGGAGTGCTCCGAGGCCGCCGAGATACCCGCCGCAGGCGTACGCTTCGGCTCCGGCCCGCAGCCGCTCCACCGTATGTGCCGCCGCGTCCGCCATGTTCAGAACATGTTGAGTTCCAACAACGCCTCCTCGGACATCATGCTCTTGTCCCACACGGGGTCGAACGTGAGGATGACGTTCACCGATTTCACCCCCTTGACCTTCCCGACCTGGATGTTCACGTCCTCGACCAACATGTCGGCCATCGGGCAGTTGGGGGCCGTAAGGGTCATGCGGATCGTGGCCACGCCGTCGGGCGTGTAGTCGATTTCGTAGATCAGCCCCAGATCGTAGATGTTGACCGGGATTTCGGGATCGTATATGTTCTTGAGGGTCGCAACGATGTCCTTTTCGACTTGAAGTATCTCTTCAGGCGTCATACCCTAATTTTTAATTCTTAATTTTTCATTTTCAATTGTCCTTGGCTTGGAAAGCCAAGGCGTAGAGCCGCATTTGCTTGATCATCGACACCAGCCCGTTGGCCCGCGTGGGCGAGAGGTTGGCCGAAAGCCCGATGGCGTCGATGAAATAGAGTTCCGTGTCGAGAATCTCCTGCGGCGTGCGGCCGTTCAGTACGCGGATCAATAACGCGATAATGCCCTTGGTTATTATGGCGTCGCTGTCCGCTGCGTAGTAAACCTTCCCGTCTTCGAGCCTTGCATCGACCCAGACCCGCGACTGGCACCCTTCGATGAGGTACTGTCCGGTGCGGTGTTCGGGGGAGATCGGGGGGAGCGTTTCGCTCAGGCCGATCAGGTAGTCGTATTTGTCCAGCCAGTCGTCGAAGACGGAAAATTCCTCGATGATTTCGTCCTGTATCTTGTCCATGATGCGTGTTGATTGAAAGTTCTTACAAATCCACGATCTCCTCCAGCACTTCGCCCTCCGAGGCCGCCGGTTCGCGGATGCCCGCCAGCCGCGCCAGCGTCGGGGCCACGGCGGTCATGTCCACGCGGCGGTTCACCCGCTGCATGCCGGCGCCTTTGCCGTAGAAGACCAGCGGCACTTCGGTGTCGTAGCCGTACATCGAGCCCGACATCGACCAGCAGCGCTCCTGCTCCTCGATCCATCCGGGCATCAGGTTCAGGATCACGTCGCCCGAACGCCGGGGGTAGAAGCTGTTCTGCATCCGCCGGGCGTATCCGCTGCCGAAATAGCTCGTGCGCATGGCCGTGGCGGCCAGCGCGTGGGAGATGCCCCGGAACTGCATGGCGAAGATGGCCACCTCGTTCTGTACCTCGGCGAGGTTCAGCCCCCGTTCGTAGATGAGGTTGTGGTTGAGCCACACGCTCCGGTCGCTGTACTCCACCACCCAGTCGCCCACGCCGTAGCGGACGTTGAGGAATCCGTTGACGATCACCTCGAACTGCCGCGGGTTGAAGCGGTCGGCTTCTTCCGGACCTGCGTCGTAGGAGGGGCTCGTGCCGTGGTCGGAGGTGAGCACCACCATGACGTTGCCGTCCTTGACCTGCGCGAATACGAAGGTCAGGAAATCCGCCAGGTCACGGTCCAGCCGGTAGTACATGTCCTCGACCTCGACCGACTCGGGGCCGTAGGCTTCGCTGATGCGGCGCGGTGCGTCGAGGCAGATGTTCAGCAGGTCGGGCACCTTGTCGTCCCCGAGTTTGTATTGCGCGATGGCCTGCTTGGCCAGCCCCAGCACGGCGGTGTTGCCCGCCGGGGTGTAGAGCAGGCGTTCGAAATCGCCGGTCAGCTTCAGGCGTCCCGAGCCGTTCAGGTCCTGTTCTTTCCGGTTCTTGCCCGCCAGCGCGATGTCGTGGTTGCGCGTGTTGAGGTAGCGGCCGCGTTCGAGCAGCGTGCGCCACTCGGTCGAGATGTACGAGAGGTTGTAACGCTCGCGGTTGCTGCGGTCGATCCACTCGGGAACCGCGGGCGCATAGTAGGGCGAGGTCACCCAGTCGCAGCGCGCCGAGTCGAGCCAGAAGACCTCCCCGGCGCGTCCGGCCATCACCACGGCCGACACGGCTTCGGCGGCTACGGTCACCGAGCGGCTGCCGGGAGCGTGCCGCAGGAGCGTTTCCGAGAGCGTCGGGGCGATCAGGTTGTAGGCTCCGGGACCCTGGCGTCCGGCGGTGAGTCCGACGATCCGGTTGGTGGTGTAGTCCACCCAGCGCGAGCCGATCACGCCGTGGGTCGAGGGCATGGCCCCCGTGGTGAGCGTGGCCAGCGATACGGGCGTGGTGGTTTGCAGGTAGTCGTAGCGGCTGTCGGTGTAGACCGTGCCGCCCTCGGTGAGCCTGCGGAAGCCCCCTTCGCCGAAATTGGCGGCGTAGCGGTCGAGGTCTTCGCCGCGCATCGAGCCGACGACGATCTGGACGATCAGCCGAGGCTGCGCCGCAGCGCTCTGGAGTGCCGCCGCAGCGGCTATGGCATACAGGAAGAGTCTTTTTGTCATCTGCGTAATGGAATTGACCGCAAATTTACGAATTTATTTCGATACATCGGCGGAAACCGGCCGCTTCCGACTGAAAATCGACCTCCGGAAGTGCGGCGATGCGTTTCAGCTGGCGGCGGCAGAAGGCGCGGTGCGCCTCGCCCTGCGGGTTGCGGGGCCGGTGGGCCGCCGCTGCGACGACGGCTTCGACCTCCGGAAGCAGCTTCCGGGCACGGTCGGTGAGGACCGTTCCGGCGAATTTCTCCCAGATGTACGCAACGGCCTGCGGGGCGGGGTGCACGAGGTCGTCGGCATAGAAGCGGTAGTCGCGCAGGTCGTCGGTGACGATCTCGTAGGCGGGGAAATATTCGACGCACCCGAACCTTTGCTTCAGCTCCTCCGCGGCCAGCCGCAGCACGGCCTTGCTCACGGCGTTGCCGGGCAGGGTGTCCCCGACGTGGCGGACCGGGCTGACCGTCAGAATGATCTGCTTTCCGGCGAGCGGTCCTTCGAGCAGTTCCGCGAATGTTTCCGCGATCTCTTCGACCGAAAGCCTCCGTCTGGAAAACTCCGCGGCGGGCCTTCGGTGGCAGTTGGCGACGACCTCGCCGCCGTGCTCGTAGACCCATGCGGTGCCGAAAGTGAGGATCACGCGGTCGGCCGTGCGGAGTGCTTCGGCCCCGGCCTGCCGTGCGGCGTTCATCCGCGCGAGGGCCTCTTCAGCCGTCGGGGCCGAGAGGTCGCCGTGGAACCCGAAATGGTACCACACCTCGCCGTCGAATCCCAGCTCCTCCCGTCCGACGGGCGCGGGATCGGCGTAACTGCGAATCGCCGCGGCGATCGACAGCGGGTTGAAGAGGATGCCCGAGGGGTTCGCCGTGACGCGGAATTTGGCTTCGGCGAGCTTTCCGGCGATGTGTGCGGCGAAGCACGACCCGAGCGTCAGCACGCGGTTTTCGTAGCCGATCTGCACGCCGGAGGGCGATGGTTCGATTTCGGTGCGGAATTTCATACGGCAAAAATAGAAAATTCTTACCTTTGTTCCATGATTCTGAAAGCAAACTGCAAAATAAATCTGGGCCTCGACATCCTGCGCCGCCGCGCGGACGGATTCCACGATCTGGAGACCGTGATGTTCCCCGTTGCGGGCCTTTACGACGAGGTGGAGGCGGTGCGTACCGATACGCCCGGCGTCGCCTTCCGGGCCGAAGGGCTGGCCGTGGACTGCGCCCCGGAGGAGAACATCTGCGTGAAGGCTTTCCGGCTGATGCAGCGGCGTTACGGCGTGGACGGGGTCGCGCTCCGGCTCGACAAGCGCGTGCCGTTCGGCGCGGGGTTGGGCGGCGGTTCGTCGGACGGTACGGCGGTGCTGCTGGCGATCGACGAGCTGTTTGCGCTCGGGCTGTCCGAAGCGGAGCTGATCGCGTGCGCCGCCGAGCTGGGCAGCGACACGGCCTTTTTCGTCCGCAACACCCCGCAGCTGTGTACGGGGCGGGGCGAGGTGATGGAGCCTTATCCGCTGGACCTGAGCGGGATGACGCTCGTGATCGTCAAACCCGACGAGGGGGTCTCGACCCGCGAAGCCTATGCCGGAGTGCGGCCCCGGGTGCCGGAAATCCCGCTGGCGGAGCGTCTGCGGCGTCCCGTCGCGGAGTGGCAGGGCTCGGTGACCAACGATTTCGAGCGGCATATCCTCGCCGCACGTCCGGCCATCCGTGCGGCCAAGGAGCGTCTGCTGGAGGCCGGGGCCGTGTACGCCTCGATGTCGGGCAGCGGCTCGGCGGTCTTCGGACTCTTCGCCGGGCACGGAAAAGGCGAGCGGCTGAAAGCCCTCTCGCCTTTCGTTTTCGAATTGTGAATCCCGCTTATTTGCAGCCGCCGACGGGCATTTTGGCGATGCGCGCCTCGTGGCGTCCGCCTTCGAACCCGGCGGCGAAGTAGGCGTCGAGCATCTTGACGGCCTCGTCGTTGGTGATGAAGCGCGCCGGGAAGACGATGACATTGGCATCGTTGTGGCGGCGGATCAGCGAGGCGACCTCGGGGTCCCAGCAAAGACCTGCACGGATGCCCTGGTGCTTGTTGAGCGTCATGGTCATCCCTTCGCCCGAGCCGCAGAGCGCGACGCCGCGTTCCACTTCGCCCTTCTCGATGGCCTCGGCCAGCGGGTGTGCGAAATCCGGGTAATCGACGCTTTCGGGCGAGTGCGGACCGAAGTCGAGCACGTCGTAGCCCATAGCGTCGAGATAACCTACCAGAAATTCTTTCATTTCGTAGCCGGCGTGGTCGCTGGCGATACCTATTTTTTTCATCCTATATCGGTTTGTTTGTGTTCTGTCGTACAAATATAGTGGAAGTCGAGCGCAATGCCGCATTGCCGAGACGCATCCTATATTCTGCAAATATATATAAATTTGGCGTTACACGGCATTTCCGGTTCCGGATTTATGCTATTTTTGCACCGTGAAAATCCTGTTCGCCATACTGGGCTGCATCGCTCTCGCGCTGGGCATCGTCGGCATCTTCCTGCCGCTGCTGCCCACCACGCCGTTTCTGTTGCTGGCGGCGGCCCTTTGGGTCCGTTCGTCGCCGCGGCTCTATGCGTGGCTCCTGTCGCACCGCTGTTTCGGCGAATACATCCGCAACTTCCGCGAAAACCGCGCCATACCCCTGCGTGCCAAAATCTTTTCCATCGTCCTGATGTGGGCGGCGATGCTTTACTGCATCTTCGGAATACTGGACGGGCGGCGGTGGGCGCAGCTGGCTCTGCTGGCCGTGGCCGTCGGCGTCACGTGGCACATCCTCTCGTTCGCAACGCTCCGCAAGTGATTTCCCGGCTTAAAAGCCGGTTTTAGGAGGACGGAGGCGGGACGGTTCGTTTCCGGTCCGGGTCTGCGCAATCCCCCGGTTTATTTATCAGGTATTCCTTCGGAAACCTTTTCCTCGCTCGAAATCAGCTTCGTCAGGCGGTATTTCACCTCGTAGTCGCCCTTCGCGTCGTCGTATTCGGCGACGGGCTGTATCCGGATGCGGGCCTCGAAGCCCGGTTCGAAATCAAAGCCCTCGATCTCCCACGGGAACGGCTCCCACTGCGGGTCGGTGTAGCGCATGTCCTTGAACCAATAGGCCGCCATCCGGTCGTCGGCGCGCCGGGAGGCGATGGTGACCTCGAACTCCGGACTGAATCGCAGCGGATCGACATCCGACTGCATCGGCGTGCGCGAGATCGGCTTTTCCATCGTGTAGCGGTATCCGGGGCCGTCGGCCGGGGGATCGGGGATGGGGTCGATGCGGACGAGCATCTCGGTCTGATACCCTTTTTCGAACGTGAAGCCCTCGATGTGTGCCGTGGATATTTCCCACCCGGCGTTCGGGCCTTTCTTGACGATGTAGGCGGGGACGTGGCCGAAGCGCATGAAGATGCCGGCGACGCCCTTTTCGGAAGCCACGGTCCAGGTTTCGACGCGCGATTCGTCGTCGTCGCAACTGCCGAGCGCGAGCGGCAACAGGAGCAGCAGGAAGCGAAGTTTTTTCATAGGAGCAGAGGTTTCCCGTAAAACGGAGCCGATGCCCCGATACTGCACGGACTATGCAAAAAAAACGGACCGAAGTCCGTTTTTTGTCATGCCAGATAGCGTTCCGCGACGCTTATCAGAAATCCGACCAGCACGGCGTTGAGCAGCGTCGGCACCGGGCGGCTCTCCTTGCCCGAACCCACGATCGCCGCGGGGATGGCGACCATCAGCGCGACACCCATGCCGTCGGCCCACCAGGGCAGATAGGGCAGGTCGCTGTAAAACGTGATGACGGCGGCGAACAGATAGACGCAGAACGCCGCGAAGCAGTGGCGGAACGAGGCTTTCTGGGCGATCATCGGGATCGCCACCAGCGCCCCGGCGGCGGCGCCCACGACCAACGAAAGGGTGAAACGGTCCATCGTCCCGAAGAGTTATTTCGCCGCGCGTTTGCGGTCGTTTTCGTTCAGCAGGATCTTCCGCAGACGCATGGCGTGGGGCGTGACCTCGACGTATTCGTCGCCCTGGATGTATTCGAGGGCCTCCTCCAGCGTGAAGACCTTCGGCGGGGCGATCGAGGTCTTTTCGTCGGAACCCGAAGCACGCATGTTGGTGAGCTGCTTGGACTTGGTGACGTTGACCGTGATGTCGTTCTGGCGCGTGTGCTCGCCGATGACCTGCCCTTCGTAGACCTGATCCATCGGGTTGATGAAGAAGCGGCCGCGGTCCTGCAATTTGTCGATCGAATAGGCGTAGGCCGTGCCGGTCTCGCCCGAGATGATCGAACCGTTGGTGCGCATCTCGATCTCGCCGACCCACGGTTCGAATCCTTTCAGACGGTGGGTCATGATGGCTTCGCCGGCCGTGGCGGTCAGCATGTTCGAGCGCAGGCCGATGATGCCGCGCGAGGGGATGTCGAATTCCAGGCGCGTGCGTTCGCCGTCCGAGGACATGTTGGTCAGCGTGCCTTTGCGGCGCGTGGCGAGGTCGATCACCGTGCCCGAATACTCCTCGGGGCAATCGACGGTCATCTCCTCGATCGGCTCGCATTTCTTGCCGCCGATCTCCTTGACGATGACGTGGGGCTGGCCCACCTGCAATTCGTAGCCTTCGCGGCGCATGGTCTCGATCAGCACCGAGAGGTGCAGCACGCCGCGGCCGAAGACGTTGAACGAGTCGGCCGAGGGGCCCGGGGTCACGCGCAGGGCGAGATTCTTCTCCAGTTCGCGGTCGAGGCGCTCCTTGATGTGGCGCGAGGTGACGTATTTGCCGTCCTTGCCGAAGAAGGGCGAGTTGTTGATCGTGAAGAGCATCGACATCGTGGGTTCGTCGATGGCAATGGGGGGCAGCGGTTCGGGATTCTCGTAGTCGCAGACCGTGTCGCCGATCTCGAATCCCTCGATGCCCATGATGGCGCAGATCTCCCCGCAGGGGACCTCCTCGACCTTCTTCTTGCCGAGGCCCTCGAAGACCATCAGCTCCTTGATGCGGGTTTTCTGCATCGTCACGCCGTCGCGCTTGGCGAGGGTGACCATCTGGCCCGATTTGAGCGATCCGCGCGTGACCTTGCCCACGGCGATACGCCCCGTGTAGGAGGAGTATTCGAGCGAGGTGACGAGCATCTGCGGCGTGCCCTCGACGATGGCCGGTTCGGGAATCTCGTCGATGATGGCGTCCAGCAGCGGCACGATCGAGTCGGTCGGTTCGTTCCACTTGTGCGACATCCAGCCCTGCTTGGCCGAGCCGTAGATGGTCTTGTAGTCGAGCTGCTCCTCGGTGGCGTCGAGCGAGAACATCAGGTCGAAGACCTGTTCGTTGACCACCTCGGGGCGGCAGTTGGGCTTGTCCACCTTGTTGATCACGACGATGGGCTTCTTGCCCAGCGCGAGGGCCTTTTGCAGCACGAAGCGCGTCTGGGGCATCGTGCCCTCGAAGGCATCGACCAGCAGCAGCACGCCGTCGCACATGTTCAGCACGCGCTCGACCTCGCCGCCGAAGTCGGCGTGGCCCGGGGTGTCGATGATGTTGATCTTATAGTCCTTGTAGATGACCGAAACGTTCTTCGAGAGGATCGTGATGCCGCGTTCGCGTTCCAGGTCGTTGTTGTCCAGTATGAGTTCGCCGGCCGGCTTGGCGTTGTCCCGCAGGATGTGTCCTGCCAGAATCATCTTGTCCACGAGTGTGGTTTTGCCGTGATCGACGTGGGCAATAATCGCAATATTGCGCAGTTTTTGCATAGAAATTTATTTTGTGGTGCAAAGGTAACAAATTCTCGGGAAATTATACTAATTTTGCTCGATTCCTAAAAAAGTTAAATAATGGAACCTCTCTTCAACGTCCGCTCCCGGAG
The DNA here is from genome assembly GCF_040095975.1 of Alistipes intestinihominis. NCBI lineage: Bacteria > Pseudomonadati > Bacteroidota > Bacteroidia > Bacteroidales > Rikenellaceae > Alistipes > Alistipes intestinihominis. The sequence goes on along the minus strand of NZ_JBBMFL010000006.1, from coordinate 102,664 downwards.
CGGGATTTACATCGGCCCCGTGAAAGACATTCTTTCGGGGGTGCTTCCCGAAGGGCGTGTGGTGGTGGTCTCGGACGCCACGATCGACCGTCTGTACCACCCGCTGCTCGAAAAATACGACACCGTATTGATCGGCCTGGGCGAGAGCGTCAAGACCTTGCAGACCGTCGAGACGATCTACCGCCGCTTCATCGAGCTGGGTGTGGACCGTTCGACCTTCGTGCTGGCCGTCGGGGGCGGGATCGTCACCGACGTGGCGGGGTTCGCTGCCTCGACCTACATGCGCGGACTGAAGTTCGGGTTCGTCTCGACGACGCTGCTGGGGCAGGTCGATGCTTCGGTCGGCGGCAAGAACGGCGTGAACGTCGATGGGTACAAGAACATGGCCGGGACCTTCACCCAGCCGCAGTTCGTGATCTGCGACCCCGGGCTGCTGCGGACACTTCCGGACCGGGAGTTCCGCGCGGGGCTGGCCGAGGTGGTCAAGGCCGCGATCATCGCCGACGCCGATCTGTTCGGACGCATCGAAAACACGACTTTCGAGGCGCTGCGCACCGATACGGACCTGCTGACCGACGCTGTTTCGGCGGCGATACGGGTCAAGGCCGACATCGTCGAACGGGACGAGCATGAGTCGGGAGACCGCCGTAAGCTCAACCTCGGGCATACGCTGGCCCACGCCATCGAGAAGTGCTCCAACCGCATGAACCACGGCGAGGCCGTGGCCGTCGGCACGGCGCTGATCGCCGGAGCCGCGGTGAAGCTGGGGGTGCTGAGCGAAGCCGACCGCGACCGGATCGTGCATGTGCTCATGCAGCTGGGCTTCGACCTGACGCCTCCGGTGGATGTGAAACGTCTGCTGAAGGAGGTCGGCAAGGACAAGAAGAACGAGGAGGGCATTTTGCGCATCGTCCTGCCGGTCGGGATCGGCGACTGCGAGGTGCGGCCGATGAAGATAGATGACTTCGCGGCGCTGTACGTCTGAATCCGCGTCCGGAGCTGTTCGTCCGAATTCATTCAACGAAAAAATCCGGTCGATTCGACCGGATTTTTTCGTTCTATTCCTGATAGCGTTTGCGGAGGCTTTCCGCATAGGCTTCCCAGTCCGTGATGGGCTTTCTGGCCACGCACGAATCCACCGCGGCGCGGGCTACGGCCGGGGCGACGGTGCACAGCAGGCGCGGATCGAGCGGCTTGGGGATCAGGTAATCGCGTCCAAATTCGAGTTTTTCGACTCCGTAGGCCCGTGCGACCTGGGCAGGAACCGGTTCGCGGGTCAACTCGGCCAGCGCATGCGCGGCGGCGAGCTTCATCGCCTCGTTGATCTTCGTGGCCCGCACGTCGAGGGCTCCGCGGAAGATGTAGGGGAATCCCAGCACGTTGTTGACCTGGTTCGGGTAGTCCGAACGCCCCGTGGCGAAGATGATGTCGGGGCGTGAGGCCATCGCCTTGTCGTAGGCGATTTCGGGATCGGGGTTGGCCAGGGCCATCACGATCGGGTTTTCGGCCATCGTGCGCAGCATCTCGGGCGTCAGCGTGTCGGCCTTCGAAACGCCCAGGAAGATGTCGGCGCCCTGCACCGCTTCGGCCAGCGTCGAGATGCGCCGCGTGGTGGCGAGTTCGCGCTTCATGGGGTTGATGTCCTCGCGGTAGACCGTGACGACGCCCTGGCTGTCGCAGAGCACCACGTTCTCCTTGCGGATGCCGAGTCCGATGAACAGCCGTGCGCAGGCGATGGCAGCGGCTCCCGCGCCGTTGACCACCACGCGCATCCGGTCGAGCTGCTTGCCCGCGATCTTCGCGCCGTTGAGCAGCGCCGCCGAAGAGATGATCGCCGTACCGTGCTGATCGTCGTGCATCAGCGGAATGTCGAGTTCGTCGCGCAGCCGCCGTTCGATTTCGAAGCACTCCGGGGCCTTGATGTCCTCGAGGTTGATGCCTCCGAAGGTGGGGGCGATGGCCTTCACCGTGCGGATGAACTCCTCGGGGTCGGTCGTATCGACTTCGATGTCGAAGGCGTCGATTCCGGCGTAGGTCTTGAAGAGCATGCTCTTGCCCTCCATGACGGGTTTGGCGGCCAGCGGACCGATGTTGCCCAGTCCGAGCACGGCCGTGCCGTTCGAGATCACGGCCACGAGGTTGCCCTTGCCGGTGTACTTGTATACGTCGTCCGGGTTGTCGGCGATGGCCAGCGAGGGCGCCGCCACTCCGGGCGAATAGGCCAGCGACAGGTCGTACTGCGTGTGGTAGGGTTTTGTCGGGACGATCCCGATCTTACCGGGACGGCCCTCGCTGTGGTAGCGCAGCGCCGCTTCGTCGAGTTGCGTTTTTGTGCTCATCTCTCTCATTTTCCGTTAGTAACCTAATAACACCAACGACAAATATAGCACAAAAATCGCTCCGATCTTAACTTTTTTTAGGATTTTCTGAAATTATTTTAGAAATAAAATCGCAGATCGCCTCCGAACTGGACGCGGAAGATGCCTGCCGGATTCAGTTCGAAGCCGTCGCCCACGTCCGGCGAGCCGACGATCAGCCATTGTCCGCTGATGCCGGCCTTGTCGCCTCGATGCCGGCCGAGAGGCGCAATCGGGGGCGTCTGGGATTCATAAAGGGTTGGTAGATGGGTATGGGACGGCTTCGCGGTCAGAAGAGCGAAGCCTCTCCGTCGCGCGGATGGGTGAATCCGAGGTGCTCGTAGGCCAGCGGCGTCGCTTCGCGGCCGCGGGGCGTGCGTTTGAGGAAACCCTCCTTGATCAGGAACGGTTCGTAGACCTCCTCGATCGTCCCGGCCTCTTCGCCCACGGCCGTGGCCACGGTGTTGAGACCCACGGGGCCGCCGTTGAATTTCTCGATGATGGCTCCCAGTATCTTGTTGTCCATCTGGTCCAGACCCCGCGAGTCGATGTTCAGCGCCGCGAGGGCGATGCGCGTGATTTCGAGGTCGATATGCCCCTCGCCCTTGACCATGGCGAAGTCCCGGACGCGCCGCAGCAGGGCGTTGGCGATACGCGGCGTGCCGCGCGAACGCAGGGCCACTTCGTGCGCCGCGTCGTCGTCGATCGAAACGTCGAGGATGCGGGCCGAACGCTTCACGATTCCGGCCAGCACCGGGGCGTCGTAGTATTCCAGGTGGCAGGTGATGCCGAAGCGCGCCCTCAAGGGCGAGGTCAGCAGGCCGCTGCGCGTCGTGGCGCCGATCAGCGTGAAGGGTGCCAGTTCGATCTGGATCGAACGCGCCGAAGGGCCTTTGTCCAGCACGATGTCGATCTTGTAGTCCTCCATCGCCGAGTAGAGGTACTCCTCGACGATCGGGCTGAGGCGGTGTATCTCGTCGATGAAGAGCACGTCGCCCGGGTTGAGGTTCGTCAGCAGGCCCGCCAGGTCGCCCGGCTTGTCCAGCACGGGACCCGACGTTAGCCGCAGCTGCGCCCCCATCTCGTTGGCGATGATGTTCGCAAGGGTGGTCTTGCCCAGTCCCGGGGGGCCGTGCAGCAACACGTGGTCGAGCGAGTCGCCGCGCATGAGCGCCGCCTTGATGAAGATGCGGAGATTTTCGACGATCTTGTCCTGGCCGGAGAAGTTTTCGAGCTCCTGCGGGCGGATCTTGTTTTCGAATTCGAGATCGCTTTCGGTGTTGCGTACGATAGACATAATGCAAAGATAGCGATTTTTCGGCGAATGTACAAACCGAACGTCCGGAAGCGAACGCTCCCGGACGCAGGTTCGGACACTCCGCCCGTCAGCTCAGCCGGATGGTCTTTCTCAGCCGGATGTCCTCGCTCGAAGCGCCGATGCGGATTTCGAATTCGCCCGGCTCGACGGTCCGGTTCATGTTGCTGTCGAGCAGTTCCAGATGCGAGGGCGTGATCTCGAAGCTGACGCTCTTCGTCTCGCCCGGTTCGAGCGTCACGCGCTCGAAGCCCCGCAGGACCGATTCGTAGGTCACCACGCTCGAAAAACGGTCGCTGACGTAGAGTTGCACGACCTCGTCGCCGCGGCGGTCGCCCGTGTTGGTCACGTCGCAGGTTACGCGGAACGAACCCTGCGTGTGCGACGGTTCGGGGGTGATCCGGAGGTTCCCGTAGGCGAACGTCGTGTAGCTCAGCCCGTAGCCGAAGGGATAGATCGACCCCAGCACGCGGGTCACGCCGCCGCCGTTGGGGCCCTTGCGGGGCTGTGCGCCGTGGGAACCCTTCTTGTAGGGGAAATTCAGTTCGATCTGTCCGGTGCTCCGCGGGAAGGTGATCGTGAGTTTGCCGCCCGGGTTGTAGTCGCCGAAGAGGGTTTCGGCGATGGCCGTGCCGCCCTGCACGCTCGGGAACCAGCTTTCGAGGATGGCCGGGACGTTTTGCGCCGCCCAGTTGACGGTCAGCGGCTGGCCGTTGACGAGCACCAGCACCACGGGGACGCCTGTGGCGTGGAGCGCTTCAAGCAGTTGCTGCTGGCGTCCGGGGAGTTCGAGCGAGGTGCGCGAATGGCTCTCGCCCACGCGTTTGTCGTCTTCGCCCAGCACGGCGACGATCACGTCGCAGCCCGCGGCCTGCTTCACCGCTTCGTCGATGCCGGCCCGTTCGGCGGCCGTGAGGGGTCCCGGGGCAAGCTCCGAATCGGGAAATCCGGCGTCCACGACATCGCAGCCCTTGGCGTAGCGCACCTCGGCGGCGTCGCCCAGGTAGTTGCGGATGCCGTCGAGGACGGTCACCGTCGGAAGGTCGTTGGGGCCGTAGCGGCTGATCATGAAGTTGTCTTCGTCGGCCAGCGGTCCGGCGACCAGCACGCGGGCGGTCTTTTTCTTGTCGAGGGGCAGGATTTTGTCCTCGTTTTTCAGCAGCACGAGCGACTGGCGCTGGATGTCGAGCACGAAATCCGCGTGTTTGTCGGCACCGGCTTGGGCGACGGCCTCTTCGGGGTCGTTATAGGGATCGTCGAAGAGCCCGAGACGGAATTTGACCCGCAGGACCTCGCGCACGCGCTGGTCCACGACCTCCATCGAGAGGCGTCCCTCTTCGACGAGTTTCCGCACCGGGAGGATGAACCGCGCCGGGGGCGAGAAGTTCGTGCGCACGTTCAGACCCGCTTCGAGCACCTGACGCACGGCCTCCTCGTAGGTTTCCGCCACGGCGTGCTTGGTGTGGACGTATTCCACGGCCTCGCTGTCGCTGACCACGTAGCCGTCGAAGCCGTATTCGTGGCGCAGCAGGTCGGTGAGGAAATAGCGGCTGGCGGTCACCGGAACGCCGTCCCAGTCGTTGTAGCTGCTCATGACGCCCATCGGCCGGGCTTCGCGGATCACGCGGCGGAACGGATAGAGGTACATCTGGTGGAGTTCGCGCGGGGCGATGTGGGGATCGGTGCGGCAGTTGCCGTCGCGGCCGCCCTTCGGGACGCTGTAAGCCGCATAGTGTTTGAGCGTCGAGGCGACGCCCTGCGACTGGATGCCGCGGACCATCTCGACGCCCAGTTCGGCGATCAGGAACGGGTCTTCGCCGTAGCACTCCACGACGCGGCCCCAGCGGGGATCGCGCGCCACGTCGAGGATCGGGGCGTAGACGTTCCGGTAACCCAGGACCCGGGCTTCGAGTCCGGCGATCTCGCCCGCACGGCGCACCAGCGCCCGGTTCCAGGTCGATCCGATGGCGATGGGCGCCGGGAGCGGCGTGGCGCGGCTGTGGTTCAGTCCGTGGATGCCCTCGTTGGTGAACTCCGCGGGGATGCCCAGCCGGGTCTGCTCGACGAACCAGCGCTGGATCGTGTTCTTCGCCTCGACGTGGCCCGTGTAGTCGGAGACCAGATGCGGCGTCGTGCGCAGGCTCTTGCCCACGCCGTTGAGCATCTCGTCGATGTTGGCGATGCCGTCCTTCCAGACCTCGTTCTTCCACTCCGCGGTGGGCAGCGAGTCGCGCAGCACGCGGCCGTAGCCGTAGAGCGTGGCCAGCTGGCAGCTCTTCTCTTCGAGGGTCATGCGGCCGAGCAGGTCCTCGACCCGTTCGTCGAGGCTGCGCGAGGGGTCCTCGTAGGGGTCCATGCGGCCGTTCTTGTTGAAGTCGATCCAGCCTTTGCGGTAGATCGTCTCGGGTGTCGTCTTCCGTGCCTCGGCGGTCGTCGCGGAGACGGCGGCTGCGAACAGCAGGATTGCAACAGCGGTTTTCTTCATCGTTTCGGTTTTTCGGTTTTAGTTTCAAAGATACGTTTCCGAAGTCAAAATTACAAGCGATCGGCCGCCGGGATTGAACCGATCGTACATTTTTCCGCGACGATCGTCCGAAAAACACGCTCCGGGGCATAAAAAAAGCCCGGTCCGCAACGCTGCGGACCGGGACAGGCTCTGCCTCCGGGAGTGGCTACTTCTCCTGCGGCAGATCGAGTTTGATCTCCTTGTCGCCGTTCTCGCGGGTCGGCAGAAGCAGGTTGATGCCCTTCTTGCCTTCCAGTTCGGCGGCGATGTCCGTGAGGTCGAACGACACGTAGAATCCGCTGTCGTATCCGCCTGCGTCGTCTCCGGCGTCGTGACGCACCACGACATCGAGGTACCCCTCGGCGCTCTCCTTGAATTCAGTCGTTCCCGACTTGTCCACGGCCAGCGTGAACGTGTGCTTGCTGTTGTCGCGGACGGCGTAGAGCGCGTAGAAGGTCAGCCACTCTTTCGAGAGGTTGAACAGCTCCTTGCTGTCCTTGAAGCCCGTCTTGGCCGTGCCCAGCGCTTCGAGCTCCTCGGCCGTGTTCACGACCTGGGCCTTGCCGGTGAAGATCTCGTCAACGGCGTAAAGCGCGATGTTGTAGTCGTAGTCGGGCACGCTTTCCTTCAGCAGGTTGAACCAGATGATCGCCCGCTGACGCTCCTTGCCCTTGTAGTCGGGGACGCGGGTTTTGTCGCTCGGGTAGAGCTTTTCGCCGTTGTCGCGCTGGAAATAGTAGTCCGCGCTGGCTTCGCCCTCTTCGCCTCCGATGGTGCGGACGGTCGTGATGAGCGGCGTGTATCTCGGATAATCGCCGTCGGTGTCGTCGTTGCAGGAAGTAAACGCGAAGACGGCCATAGCCGCGATAAGGAATAAACCGATTTTTTTCATAATGTCCGTATTTTATGTTACCTTTCGCTCTTAAAACGTCCGGCAGGGCGGAATACTGCACGCGGAAGAAAAAAATTTGATCCCGTGCAGTCTTTCGGCTTTTGCTGCATTTATATGTGTGAACTGGTAATGCCGATGGAGGAACAGATACTGGCCGAAGGGTGCAGAAAGGGGGACGATACAGCCCGCAGGGAGCTGTACGACCGCTATGCAGGCCGTTTGCTGGCGATCTGCATGCGCTACTCCGGAGACCGGGCCACAGCCGAAGACCTGCTTCACGACGCATTCCTGAAGATATACGGCGCCTTCGACCGGTTCACATACCGCGGACCCGGATCGCTCAGGGCCTGGATCGAGCGTATCACCGTGAACGTGGCGCTCGAATGGATACGCAGCCGCAACCGGCTGGGAAGCGTCGCCCTCGACGAGGGCAAGGCCGCGGCGGAGGTCGCCGAGCCCGATGCATCGGAGATGGCGAGGGTCCCGCGCGAGGTGCTGATGCGGTTCGTGAGCGAGCTGCCCGAAGGCTACCGGACGGTGTTCAACCTCTACTGCATCGAGGAGTATTCCCACCGGGAGATCGCCCGGATGCTGGGGATCAACGAGAAAAGCTCCTCTTCGCAGTTGTTCCGGGCCCGGACCATGCTGGCCCGCAAGCTCAGGGACTATTTGGATACGCATTAGAAAGAGTTTATGAAACGGAATAAAGATTGGACCGATGTCATGCGGAACGCGCTCCGCGACGCCGAACTTCCGCCCCCGGCGGGAGGATGGGAGCGTCTGGAACGCGAATTGGGCGGTGCGGCCCCGGGGCCCGGAGCTTCGGAGACGGCTGCGCCCCGCGGTTCCGTATGGCGGATCTATTGGCCGCGGATTGCTGCCGCTGCCGCTGTCGTTCTGCTCGGGGTCGTTGCAGGTGATTATATGCTCCGGCCGGACAAGGCGTTGGAAAATGATGGGAATGTTATCGCATCGGCAGTGGGAGAGGAGGCAACCGCGGTAACCATGCCGCAGCCCCGCGAGGCGGAATCCGTGCAGGAGACCCTCGCCCGGGTTGCAGGGCTCGCCGACGGGCGGACCGCGGCTCCTGCCGTGCAGCGGCCGGAACTGCTCGCTGCGGCGGTGAAGCCTGCGGCGAAAACGATGGCGGCGGAAACGATCGCGGAAACGACGACGGCGGAAACGGAACGGGCGGTGGCAGCCGAACCGGAGGCCGTGACTGCGGCGGATGCCGTTGCGGACGGAGTTTCCGCGCAGCGGACGGCGGCGGAGAGTTCGCAGCCGGCGGCGGAACCGGCGGCGAATACGGCCGGAGAGCGTCCCGCCACCCGCTCGAAGACCGGGGTGTCGGCCCGGACGGCGTACTATGACGAACCGCTCACGGCCTATAAGCCTCCGCGCCGGAAAACCTCGCTGTCGGCCTTTGCGGCCGGCGGCGTGTCGGGAGCCTCCGGCGGGAACGGCGCCGCACCGTGGATGTACTCTTCGGTGACGAACGACGTGTCGTCGATCGTCGGGAACGGCGACAACCTGTCGCTCATGGTTCGCAACGATTACAATGAAAATTCGTTCCGTCACCACCAGCCGCTGAGCTTCGGACTCACCGTGCGGAAAGAGTTCGCCCACGGGCTCTCGCTCGAAAGCGGCGTGAACTACACGCTGCTGCGCTCGGATGTGACGGTCAAGTACTCGTCGGAGGATGTGAGCCAGAAGCTCCATTTCATCGGCATTCCCCTGCGTATGAACTGGCAGTTCCTGGAGCGCGGAAGGTTCTCTTTATATATAGGTGCGGGCGGCATGGCCGAGAAATGCGTTTCGGCCAAATTCGGCTCGGATTCCGTGGACGAACCGGGCGTGCAGTGGTCGGCCCTGGCGGCGGTCGGTGCGCAGTACCGGCTGGGCGGCCTGGTGGGGCTCTATTTCGAACCCGAAGGATCGTATTATTTTACGGAGACCCGGTTGAAGACGGCCCGGACGGATTCTCCCCTCACGCTGACCCTGAGACTGGGCGTACGCCTCTCATTCTAAAACAAATTTCGCAAATCGCACATTTATTGCAGGAGGAAGTTCGCACGGGGGTGCGGGCCTCCTTTTGGCGTTTGGGCCGAATGCGCCACCGTTATGACTAAAAGTGTTATTTTTTATTGTCCGATTGAAATTTGTTATTATTTTTGTTGGATAAAAGAACGGGAACCGATCTCGTGCGAGAAGAAAAAAAGCACAAGTACGGATTTTCGCACTTGTGCCTGGTAGTCCCGACGGGAATCGAACCCATATCGTAAGAACCGGAATCTTATATTCTATCCATTGAACTACGGGACCGGGAGTGCAAAGATGCAAAAAAAAATTAATTATACGAAAAAAAATGCGGGAAAAGCAGAATAATTGGCAAAGAATCGAGGCTGTGATCAAATGGGCCAACATGTCAACGAACTATTTCGCGCGGCATATCGGTCTTGCGCGAGGGGAAAATCTTTACCAGATCAAACGGGGCAACAACGGCATTTCGCTCGATGTGGCCGACAGGATCGTTGCTAAATTTCCTCAGGTGGACAAGCTGTGGCTGCTGACGGGCGAGGGGCAGATGTTCGCCGACGCGCGGACGCGCGGCCCCCAGATCCCTTTTTACGACGTGGATGTCGAACACGGGCTGAAACATCTCGAACACCTGGAGCCCGAAAGCAATCTGATTCTCTCCCCGGTGGGGGCGTGCGACCTGGCGATGTGCTATACGGGCCGCGCGATGGGGGCGCTCGTACCGCCCGGGACGGTGGTGCTGCTGAAGGCCGTGGACCGCGATGCGATTATTCCGGGGGGAGAATATGCGATTGTCTCCCGAAAAATTGTAACTTTGCGGATAGTTCGGGCTGCCGACGAGGAGGACAAAGTCCGCCTGGTGGCCGGAGACCGTGAGAATTACGACGACATTCTGTTGAACGTCAGCGATATAGTCGCGGTCTACAAGGTAAAGGGAAAATTGATCATAAACAGTTGAAGCATATGTTTTCAGGCATCGTGGAGCGCATGGCGGAGGTCGTGGCGATCCGGACGGACCGTCAGAACAAGGATTTTACCCTGCGTGCGGATTTCTGCAAGGAGTTGAAAATCGACCAGAGTATAGCACATAACGGCGTATGTTTGACAGTTGTGGACATCACGGAGGACACCTACACCGTGACGGCCATGAAGGAGACGCTCGACAGGAGCAATCTCGGGCTGCTGCGCGAGGGCGACTTGGTCAACCTCGAACGCTCGATGAAGCCCGACGCCCTGCTGGACGGCCACATCGTGCAGGGGCATGTCGATCAGACGGCCGTCTGCACGGCCAAGGAGGACGCCGACGGCAGCTGGTATTTCACCTTCGAGTACGAGCCGCAGGGCGGGGGGCTGTGCACGGTCGAGAAGGGCTCGGTGACGGTGAACGGCGTGAGCCTCACGGTCTGCGACTCGAAAGAGTCGTCGTTCCGCGTGGCGATCATTCCCTACACCTTCGAGCATACGAATTTCTGCCGGATCGGCGTGGGGTCGGTGGTGAATCTCGAATTCGACATCGTGGGCAAGTACATCGCCCGGCTGATGAAAAACTACGTGAAGTAAACCCGAAAATTATGGTGCACATCAAAACGAAGGAGGGGGCGTCGCTGTGGATAGCCCTGCTCGCCGCGGTCATCGTGGCCGCGGGCATGACGTTGCTGGACGTTGTGTGGTGGATCACGCTCTGCACGTCGGTCGGCGTGTTCGTCGTGATGGCGCTCGCGGCGCTGTTCATCATCCGCAAGTACGTGGCTTACAAGCTCAAGCCGATCTATTCGATCGTACTTTCGCGCGATGTGCACACCAACGAGATTTTTTCGGAACTCAAGGACAAGCGGGTCGAGAACATCGGCGAGGAGCTCACGGCCTGGGCCGACACCAACGACCGGGAGATCGCCCGGCTGAAAGAGGCCGAGTGCTTCCGCAAACAGTATCTGGGCAATGTGGCCCACGAGCTGAAAACCCCGATATTCAATATCCAGGGCTACATTTCGACCCTGCTGGACGGCGGGTTGGAGGACGAGTTGATCAACCGCAAGTATCTCGAACGCGCCGAAAAGAGCATCGACCGCCTGATAAACATCGTCAACGACCTCGACACCATCTCGAAGCTGGAGAGCAGCATGAACAAGCTCGATCTGGAGAAGTTCGACGTAGTGGCGCTGGCCAAGGAGATCGCCGAGCAGGCCGAGATGGAGGCCGACCGGAAGGGGATCAAGATCACGGTCAAGGGGGCCGAGAACCTGCCTTCGCCTTTCTGGGTGCTGGCCGACAAGCATTATATCGGTCAGGTTTTCGTCAACCTCATCATCAACTCGGTGCGCTACGGCAAGGAGGGCGGCATGACGCGCGTCCATTTCCGAGACATGCTCGACAAGATTCTGGTGGAGGTCGAGGACAACGGTTCGGGTATCGGCAAGGAGGACCTGCCGCGTGTTTTCGAACGCTTCTACCGCACGGACAAGGGCCGTTCGCGGGAGCAGGGCGGCACGGGGCTCGGACTGGCCATCGTCAAGCACATCGTCGAGGCGCACGGCGAGCGGATCACGGTGCGCAGCGAACCCGGAGTGGGCAGCACCTTCTCCTTCACGCTGAAGAAGGTGAATTTGCAGGAGATGAAGTAAGGTTAAAGGTGAAGGGTGAAAGGCTTGGGCCGAAACCCCGATCGAAAGTCCGGCCGATATTTTGAGCGATATTCCGGTTAAAAAACCGGTTGCGTCGCGACAAGTCCCTCCCGAGGGAGGGGTTTGGGGTGGGGTCAGACTTGTAAACGCGGCGGAACGCCGCGAGTACGGCGGCCGGATAAAAAGGACGGTCGAAAAAATGCAATAACTTGAATAAATGATATTACTATTCCAACCTTTTTCCGTCGTCTGGGATTTCGATCCGGTGTTCTTTGCCATCGGATCGCTGGACATTCGGTACTATGGCCTGATGTGGGCGCTGGCCATCCTGATCGGGGCCAAATTCTTCGATAATTTCGTCAGGCGCGAAGGGCTTCCGCAGAAAGTCTCGGAGTCGATATTCATCTACGGTACGCTCGCCACGATCCTCGGCGCACGGCTGGGGCACTGCCTCTTCTACGATACGATGGAGTATCTTTCGAAACCGTGGACCATCATCACGGGCTTCCGCGACGGCGGCATGGCCAGCCACGGCGCCGCCATCGGTCTGCTGATCGGACTGTGGCTCTTCTCGCGCAGGAACAAACTGCCCTATATCTGGTCGCTGGACCGCATTATGATCCCGGTGGGCATCGGCGGGGCCATCGTGCGGCTGGGCAACCTCTTCAATTCGGAGATCTTCGGGCAGGCGACCACGCTGCCCTGGGGCTTCGAGTTCGTGCGTTCGCACAAATGGGTCGCCGAGTTCGCGCCGAACCCCGTGCATCCGACGCAGATCTACGAGGCGCTCTGCTATCTGGCGACTTTCGGCATCCTCTGCTGGCTCTACTATAAGAAAGACATGGCGCGCCGCCGTCCGGGCATCCTCTTCGGAATCGGCCTGATCGGCACGTTCCTCACGCGCTTCTTCATCGAATTCATCAAAACCGAGCAGGAGCCTTTCGAACTGGGATGGACGCTCGACATGGGCCAGTGGCTCAGCATTCCCTTCATCCTGCTGGGAATCTGTATGATCTGGCGGGGTGCCGCACGGCCCGCGACGCTCCCGGAACCGGCCGCTCCGGCGCCGAAAGCGCACGCCGCCCCTAAAAAGAAAAAAAAATGAACGCTACACCGATGACGGAACAGGTCGGCAGGCTCGTAGGCAATCTGTTGGCCGGCGGCGGGGAAGTATTCCTGCCCGGGGTGGGGACTCTCTATACCGAGCGGCGGCCTGCTCGACGGATCGACAGGCGCACCGTGCAGCCCCCTTGCCGCGTGGTGTCGTTTTCCTCGCAGCAGCGGGGCGTGTCGCTGGTCGATGAGATCGCCCGTATCATACGGAAGGCCGGGACGGCTCCGGAGGTCGATCCGCAGACTGTGGCACAGGGGGTGTACGACCGCTGGCTCGCCCGTGCGCAGGAGGCCGACCGATTGATCGTCGAAGGCGTCGGGGTGCTGGCATTCAAGAACTTCACACCCGACGAGGCGTTCGAACGGCGGTTGAATCCCCAGGGCCGGGAGCCCGTGAAAATCCGCGCTCCGCGCCGTTTCGACTGGGCCTTGTGGCTGGGCGTCGCGGCCATCGCGGTCGCGCTGGTCTACGGGGGACGGGAGTTTCTGATGTTCTCCGCGGAGCCGGACGCCGTTGCGGTTGAGACCGTCGGGGCGGAGCGTGCCGATGCGTCGGCTCCGGTCGAGGCGCCCGATGCGCTGGCCGAAGCGCCGCAGCCGGAGCAGCCGGCGGCCGTAGAGGAGTTCCCGCAGCCGGCCGACACGGCATCGTCCGGGGCGTCCGTTCCGGAAACGACGCCCGTTGCGACGACTCCGGCGGAATCCGGAGAGCCGGCGGCGCTGCTTTCGGGGCATCATTACGTGGTGCTGGGGGTCTTCAGTACGACCGAAAATGCCGGACGCGCCCTGCGGGAAATCGCGGCCAAAGAGCCTGCGTTCCGCTGCCGGATCTATCGTTTCGGCGAGAAATTCATGGTTTCGCCCTTTTCGTCGGACGATGCCGAACCGTGCAAACAGTTCATCGGCAGCCATGCCGAACATTTCCCCGGCATGTGGACCTATACCGCCCGTTGATGCGCATCTCGGAGTTGATAATCAGGGCGATCGACTGTTTCTACATCAAGCCTGTCCGGGCGTTGATGCCTTTGCAGGTGTTTCGCTACGCCGTTTGCGGAGGGGTGACCTACATGTTGTTCGACCCCTTGTGTTATTTTCTGTTTTACAATTTCGTCGTCGCCCACCGCTATTTCGATCTGGGATTCGTGGTCATATCCCCGCATATCGCGGCTATGGTCCTCGTCTTTCCGTTCACCTTTTTCGTGGGTTTCTGGCTCAACCGCAACGTGGCGTTCCGCCGCTCGCCGCTCGGGGCCGGGACGCAGCTGCTGCGCTACCTGCTGTCGGTGGCGGGGTCGATCCTGCTGACGTATGCAGGACTGAAATTCTTCGTGGAGGTGTGCGGGGTGTGGCCTACGCCGGCGAAGGTGCTCACGACGCTGCTGACGACGGTGTACAGTTTCCTCGCGGCCAAATATTTCACTTTCCCCGCCTAAGAGGCGGGTTTTTAGAGGCGATGGCAGGTCGAAGCGTTTAGGAATTCCAGTTGCGCCCCGCCTGAGAGGCGGGTTTTAGGAGGCGACGTTAAGCCGTAGCGTGTCGGAATCGTATCACGCCCGCCTAAGAGGCGGGTTTTTAGAGGCGATGGCGGTCGAAGCGTTTAGGAATTCCGGTCGCGCCCTGCCTAAGAGGCAGGTTTTAGGAGGCGACGTTAAGCCGTGGCGTATCGGAATCGTATCACGCCCCGCCTAAAAAGAGGCCGGTTTCAGTTCCGTTTGTTTCTGTTCTCCTCGCGGAGTTTCTGCAATTCGTACATCCGGTCGCGGAATTTCGCCGCGGCGAGGAAATCCAGCGATTTGGCCGCCCGTTCCATCTCCTCGCGGGCCTTGTCGATCAGGGCGTCGATGTTCTCGCTGGCCACGTAGTTCTTCTGTACGTCGGCCACCGCAGCGTAGTGGTCCTCGGCGATGGGGTAGGCCGTCAGGTTGACATCCGGGGTGTCGCGTCCCGTCAGCAGGGCGCTCTGTCCCGTGCCGCTGCGCTGCGCACGCCGCGGCAGCATTTCGTGCTCCATGTTGTAGCGCACCTGCTTCTCCCGGCGGCGGTTGCTCTGCTCGATGGCGTAGCGCATCGAGTCGGTGCAGGTGTCGGCGTAGAGGATGACGTTGCCCTGCGAATGGCGGGCGGCGCGTCCGGCGATCTGCGTGAGGGAGCGCACGTTGCGCAAGAATCCCTCCTTGTCGGCGTCGAGGATGGCCACGAGCGCCACCTCCGGCAGGTCGAGGCCCTCGCGCAGCAGGTTCACGCCCACCAGCACGTCGAACATCCCGGCCCGCAGGTCCTCGAGGATCTGGATGCGTTCCAGCGTGTCTACGTCCGAGTGGATGTAGCGGTTGCGCACGCCCACGCGGTCGAAATATTTCGAGAGCTCCTCGGCCATGCGCTTGGTGATGGTCGTCACGAGCACCTTGTCGTCGTTCTTCACGCGCTTGTCGATCTCTCCGATCAGGTCGTCGATCTGGTTCACCGTCACGCGCACCTCCAACGGCGGGTCCACCAGCCCCGTGGGGCGGATCAGCTGTTCGACGATCACCCCTTCGCTCTTCATCAGCTCGTAGTCGGCCGGCGTGGCGCTCACGTAGATCGAGGTGCCTTGCAGCTGTTCGAACTCCGCGAAGGTCACCGGGCGGTTGTCCTTGGCGGCCGGGAGGCGGAAGCCGTATTCCACGAGGTTCTCCTTGCGGGCCCGGTCGCCGCCGAACATGGCGTGGACCTGCGGCAGGGTGACGTGGCTTTCGTCCACGACCATCAGATAGTCTTTCGGGAAATAGTCTATGAGGCAGAAGGGACGCGTCCCGGCAGCGCGGCCGTCGAAATAGCGCGAATAGTTCTCGATGCCGGGACAGTAGCCCAGCTCCTTGATCATTTCGAGGTCGTACTCCACGCGCTGTTTGATGCGCTGCGCCTCCATCGGGCGTCCGGCGCGTTCGAAGAACTCGATCTGTTGGCCCAGGTCGAGGTATATTTGTTGCACGGCGGTGTTGATGCGCTCCTTGGTCGTCACGAAGAGGTTCGTGGGGTAGAGCGTCAGGCTGTCGAGCGACTGGATGCGCTGTCCCGTCACGGGGTCGATGGACTGGATGGCCTCGACCTCGTTGTCGAAGAACATCACCCGGAAACACTGGTTGCCGAACTCCCCGAAGGCCGCCATGATGTCCACCGTGTCGCCGTTGACGCGGAACGTCGCCGGCTCCAGCTCCCGTTCGGTGCGGGTGTAGAGCGCCTCGACCAGTTTGTAGAGGAAATGCTTGTAGCTCACGACCTGCCCGACCCGGACGTTGATGGCCGTGGCGTGGAAATCCGCGGGGTTGCCCGCGCCGTAGAGGCACGAGACGCTCGACACGACGACGACGTCGCGGCGTCCCGACAGCAGGGTGGCGACCGTGGCGAGACGCATCTTCTCGATTTCGGCGTTGATCTGGAGATCTTTCTCGATATAGGTGTCCGACGAAGGCAGGTAGGCCTCCGGCTGGTAGTAATCGTAGTAGGAGACGAAATACTCCACGGCATTCTCGGGGAAGAAATTCTTAAACTCCCCGTACAACTGCGCCGCGAGGGTCTTGTTATGGCTCAGCACCAGCGTCGGACGGTTCAGCCGTGCGATGACGTTGGCCACCGTGAAGGTCTTCCCGGAGCCCGTCACGCCCAGCAGCGTGTTGTGCTTCGAGCCGTGTTCGATCGAGCTCACCAGCTGTCCGATCGCCTCCGGTTGGTCGCCCATCGGGGCGTAGTCCGATACGAGTTTGAAATCCATGAATGCAAAGGTATGTAATTTTTGTGGAATAATAACGGATTTCGCGGCCCCGGGCGTATGTCCTATATCATTGTTGATATTTTTCCGTATCTTTGCGCGTATGATCGACCGGGAAACAGTAGACCGCATTTACGCTGCCGCCAATATCGTGGATATTATCGGCGAATACGTCACGCTCAAACGAAAGGGCGTGAACTATCAGGCGTGCTGTCCGTTCCACAACGAGAAGACCCCGTCGTTCGTCGTGTCGCCCTCGAAGGGCGTCTACAAGTGCTTCGGATGCGGCAAGGGCGGCAATGCCGTGACCTTCCTGATGGAGCACGAGAACATCACCTATCCCGAGGCCCTGAAGATGGTGGCCAAGCGCTACGGCATCGAGGTCAAGGAGAAGGAGATGTCGGAGGAGGAGGTGCGCCGCAACGACGACCGCGAGTCGATGTTCGCCCTGAACGGCTGGGCCGCGGAGTATTTCGCCAACTACCTCCAGCGCGAAACCGAAGGACAGAGCGTGGGACTAGCCTACTTCCGCCAGAAGCGCGGGATGACCGACGCCACGATCAAGAAATTCGGACTCGGATTCTGCCCTGCGAAAGGCGACCGGATGTCGAAGGACGCCTTGGCGGCGGGTTACAAGAAGGAGTTCCTCCTCTCGACGGGACTTTCACTGGCCCGCGAGAGCGACGGATCGCTTTACGACCGGTTCCGCGACCGGGTGATCTTCCCCGTGCACAACATTTCGGGCCGCATCGTGGCCTTCGGAGGCCGCACGCTCCGCACGGACAAGCAGGTCGCCAAGTACCAGAACTCCCCCGAGAGCGAGATATACAGCAAGAAACGCGAACTGTACGGCCTCTATTTCGCCAAGAAAGCCATTCAGCAGCAGGACTTCGCCATCATGGTCGAGGGTTATACCGACGTGATTTCGATGCACCAGGCCGGAGTGGAGAACGTCGTGGCGTCGTCCGGAACGTCGCTCACGACGGAGCAGATACGCCTGCTGAACCGCTTTACGAAGAACATTACGGTCATCTACGACGGCGATTCGGCGGGTATCCACGCCTCGCTGCGCGGTATCGACATGATCCTGAAAGAGGGGATGAACGTGCGCGTGGTGCTGCTGCCCGAGCCCGAGGACCCCGACTCGTTCGCCCGCAGCCACACGGCCGCCGAGTTGCAGGAGTATATCCGCGCCAACGAGCAGGATTTTCTGGAATTCAAGGCCAAACTGTTGCTGAAGGACGCGCAGGGCGACCCGATCAAAAAGGCTGCGCTGATCGCCGACATGGTGCAGTCGGTGTCGCAGATACCCGATCCGATCCAGCGTTCGGTCTACATCAAGGAGTGCGCGCGGATCATGGACATCGACGAGCAGATTCTGATCTCGGAGGTGGCGCGCAAGCGCATGACCACGTCGGGCGACCGCGAGACGGACGAGTTTCTGCGCCGGCAGACGACGCTCCGGCAGCGGGAGGCGCCGCAGCAGCCCGAGGTGGAGTTCGTCAAACAGGTCGAGGCCGGGAGCAGTTTCGAAGCGCTGGAGCGCGAGATCGTGAAATACCTCCTGAAATACGGTCATTGCTCGTTCGATTTCAAAGAGGGGCGGACGATGGTGGCGTGCAACGTGGCGGAGGTGATCTTCGCGGAGCTGAGCGACGACAACATCGAGTTTCGCAATCCGGTCTACGCCAAGATTATGAATGTTTACCGCGAACAGTGGACGCAGCTGGGGACCGGGACGGAGGTGCCGGCGCACGTCTTCCTGAATCACATCGACCCGGAGGTGTGCAACATGTCGGTGGACATCCTCACGGCGGATGACAACTACGTGCCCAGCGAGCTGTGGCGGCGCAAGGAAATACACCTGGAAACCGACGCCGAGATGCTGGCCGTGGGGGTCCCGAAGGCCGTGACGCTCTACAAATCGAAGGTCGTCGAGGCGCTGATCAAGGAGTTGCAGGCGAAGCTGGACGACGAACTTCCCGACGACGAGATGAAAGAGATCATGCAGCGGCTGACCGGCTACAACAAAGTGAAAGTGACCATTGCGAATAAGATACAGCGATTGATATTATAAGAAAAAAAAGGGGCGGGTCTCGGGTCGTACACGCATCACTGCGCATACCGTGTGCAAACAGAAAATAAACAGAAAGATGTGTAAAACATATCAAAGATAAAAGAATTAGTTACCTTGACCGATTCCCACCCCTGCGAATTAAAATTGCAATTCGTGTGCCGTTTTTGAGTATATGAGCGAACAGAAGAAGATAAATATCCGGAACAAGCGCGCGACGTTCGACTATGAGATTCTGGAAGAGTACGTTGCGGGCGTCGTGCTGGTCGGAACGGAGATCAAGTCGATCCGCGCCGGAAAGGCGTCGATGGTCGATACGTTCTGCTATTTCGACAAGGGCGAACTGTGGGTGCGCGGCATCAACATCGCCGAATATGCCTGGGGAACCTGCAACAACCACGTGCCGCGCCGCGACCGCAAGCTGCTGCTCACGGCCCGGGAGTTGGAGAAGTTGCAGCGCGCCTCGCAGGACCGGGGGCTCACGATCGTGGGCCTGCGGATGTTCCTGAACGAACGTGGGCTGGCCAAGGTCGTCGTGGGGCTGGCCCGGGGCCGCAAGTCCTACGACAAGCGCGAGTACCTGAAAGAGAACGACGCCCGGCGCGAGATGGACAAGGCGATGAAAAACTACCGGAGATGACAAAGGCGCTGTTTCTGGACGTAGATGGGACGCTCATCAGCTTCGAGACCCACGAGGTGCCGGCTTCCGCGCTGGATGCGTTGCGCCGGGCGCATGCCCGCGGCGTGCGGCTCTTCATCGCCACGGGACGCGCTGCCGCGGATCTGGAGCCGTTGCAGGAGATTCCCTACGACGGCGTGGTGGCGCTGAACGGCGCCGATTGCCTGATGCGCGACGGAACGCTGGTCGCCCGGCATCCCGTTCCGCGCGCCGACTTCGAGAAGGCGCTCGCCTTGTCGGAGGAGCTGGGTTTTCCGGTCGGGCTGGAGCTGAACGACGGGGTTTTCGTCAACCGCGTGACGCCCGAGGTGGTGCGTTTGGCGGAGATGGTGGCGCATCCGGTTCCCCGGGAGGTCGATCTGCGGGCGCTTTTCGACCGGGGCGATTGCTGCCAGATGTGCTTTTATTTCGACCCCGAACTCGAAAAGCGGGTGATGGTCGAATTGCCGTCGCTCGTGGCGTCGCGCTGGTGCCCGATCTTTGCGGACATCAACGTCCGGGGTGTCGATAAGGCGACGGGAATGGCCGAATTCGCAGCGCATTTCGGCTTCGCGCACGATGAGACGATGGCTTTCGGCGACGGCGGCAACGATGCGGCGCTGCTCCGGGCGGCGGGTGTCGGCGTGGCGATGGGCAACGCCTGCGGCGAGGCGCTGAACGCCGCGGATTATGTGACGGCGTCGGTCGATGACGACGGCATCCGGAAGGCGTTGGAGCATTTTGGTGTGATCGATTAAAAAGGTAAAATTATGTCTTTGATACTTTGCATTGAAACCGGCACGGACATCTGTTCCGTGGGTATTGCCAAAGACGGCGAACTGCTGTCGCTGCGCGAGAGCGACGAGGGGCGCGACCACGCCCGCAAGGTCGGCGTGTTCGTCGATGAACTGCTGCGCGAGACGGGCATCGTGCCCGACGACCTCGACGCCGTGGCCGTGGGCAAAGGCCCCGGGTCGTACACCGGACTGCGTATCGGCGTGTCGTTCGCCAAGGGGCTGTGCTACGGCCTGCAAAAGCCGCTGGTGGCCGTGGGGTCGCTGGACGCGCTGGTCGAGGTGGCCCGTGAGGACCACGAGGCGGGGATTCTCGCGGTTGACGGCTGGGACGGGGCGTACCTCTGTCCGATGGTCGATGCACGCCGCATGGAGGTCTATGCGCAGGTCTTCGACGCCGGGGGACGCCCGCAGGGCGAGGTGTCGGCCGAGGTGGTCGGCGAGGGGAGTTTCGCGGCGTTCCGCGGCCAGGGGCGTCCGTTCGTGATCTTCGGCAGCGGGGCCCGCAAGTGCGCCGGCGTCCTTTCCGACGCCGTATGCGTCGAGGTGACCCCCTCGGCCCGCGGCCTGGCGCGGCTGGCCCAGCAGGCCCTTGACGAAGGCCGCACGGAGGACATCGCCTATTTCGAGCCCTTCTATCTGAAAGATTTCGTCGTTACGACATCCCGCAAGAAGCTGTTTTGACCGGCTGCCGGCAGTATGACTGAAACGGACCTCGTGAAACTCCTGTCGGAGCGGTTTCATGAAAATTTCGCCGACGAGACGGCCCGGGCGGTGCTCGGGGCGGATGGCGTGGAGCTGCTCTACGACCTCGTCGCGTTCCGGCACGGGGAGCTTCCGAAACCCGTCAGACACAAGGTGCTGTTCCGAGGCGCCTATGTGCTCGAACGCATCTATTTCACCGTTCCCGAGCGTTTCATGCCCCGTGCGGCGGTGTTTTGCCGGCGGGATTTCCCGGCGTGCGCCGACCCCAGTGCGCGGCGGCATTTCGGCAAGATCATGGCCGACCTGCTCGGACGTTACGCCCCGGAGCCGGAGGCGTTGGAGCGGATCGCCGAGGCGGCCGCCGAATGGGCCGTCGATCCGGGTTCGAAGGTCGCGGTGAAGGTCTGGGCCGTCGAGGTGTTGTGCCGCTGCCGGGACCGGGTCGGCTGGGTCGCCGAATCGTGGGACGACATCGTGGAGGCGGTGGCGGCGGATGCGACGCCGGGCCTCGCGTGCCGGCTGCGCAAAAGTTGGAGACGGATATGAAAAAATCCCCGCGACCGAAGTTGCGGGGATTTTTCGTTCCGGGGTCATTCGGCCGGATCGGGCCGGGCCGACGGCTCCTCCGGAAGCTCCTCCTCGGAATCGCTGCCGGCGATTTCGAGCGTGCGCGCCGCATGCTGGCGCTTGGTTTGCAGGCGGGCCGTTCGGCGCAGGCGTTCGCCGACGCGGATGATGTTGTCGTTGCCCGTGCAGAGCCGCTTGTGGGCGTCCTCGTAGGCGTCGCGGGCTTTGTCGAGCGCCGTGCCGACACTTTCGAGCGATCCCGTGAAAGCCACTAACTGTTCGTAGAGTTTCAGACCGCAGGCGGCGATCTCCTTGGTGTTCTTGTCCTGGTCGTTGTATTTCCAGAGGTCGGCGACGAGTTTCAGCAGGGCGAAAAGATTCGTCGGCGAGGAGACGATCACCTTCTTGTCGTAGGCGTCGGACCAGATGGCCGGATCGTTCTGCAACGCCGCGAGGAACGCCGGTTCGTTGGGGACGAACATGATGACGAAATCGGGGGAGTTCAGCCGCCGCTGATACTCCTTGCGCCCCAGTTCGGTGACGTGCTGGCGGACCGACGCGATGTGCGCCGCGAGATGCCGCCGCCGCTCCTCCTCCGTGTCGGCCGAGGTGTAGGCCACGAAGGCCGTGAGCGAAACCTTCGAGTCGATGACGATCTCTTTTTTCTCGGGCAGGTGCAGGACCACGTCGGGTCGCAGGTTGCGGCCCTCCTCGTCCTTGATGTTGTACTGCGTTTCGTAGTGGATGCCCTTCGAGAGCGCCGAGCTGTCGAGGATCGTCTCCAGCAGCATTTCGCCCCAGTCGCCCTGCACTTTCGAGTTGCCTTTCAGGGCGTCGGTCAGGTTGCGGGCCTCGGCCGAGATGTTCTGGTTGAGCTCCATGAGGCGTTTGAGTTCGGCTTTCAGTTCGCCGCGCTGCGAGGTCTGCGTGGTGTAGATCTCCTCGACCCGTTTGCGGAAATCGACGATGTTGTCCTTGAAGGGTTTCAGCAGGATGTCGATCGACTCCTTGCTGGTCTGCTTGAAATGCTGGGTCTGCTCGCCCAGAATCTCCGTCGCCAGGTTCCGGAACTGCGCCCGGAAACGTTCTTCGGTCTTTTCGCGCTCCGCACGCGCGGCTTCGCGCTCCTCGGCGTTCCGCTGCCGCAGGGCGGCGATCTCGGCTTCGGATGCGGCGCGCAGCGCGGCCAGTTCGGCTTCGGCGCGCGAGCGTTGTTCGGTCAGCGACCGCACCTGTTCCTCGCTGCGCCGGAGGGATTCCTTTTCGGCCGCGGCGGTCTGTTCGGAGGCGGCCAGCCGGGCTTCGGCGGCCGAGAGGCGGGTCGCGGCGTCGCGTTCGCGCGCCTCGGCATCGGCGAGCCGGCGCGACTCCCTGCGCCACAGGAGCAGGACGAAGACGAGTACGGCGGTCAGACAGCAGGTCGTCAGCAGGAAAAGCAGGGAAAGGGTCATGGCTGTTCGGTGGTGTTTGACTGCAAAAATAGCAATTTATTCCCGGAATCGGAATTTTTGGGGCCGTGCGTAATTTTATTTGCTCCGGATGGCATATCGTGCGCCGAATTTTATAACTTTGTTTCCTATTAGAATAACCCTTTAATCCGTTCAGTTATGAAAGACTTCTTACCCATCGTGAAACTGGCCTGCCTGACGGCTGCGGCTGCGCTGATCGTTTCCTGCGGCGGCGGTGCCGATTACCGGAACGTGCTGCCGGCCGATTCGTTCGTGACGATGTCGGTCGATGCCGCATCGCTCCTGAAGAAGAGCGGGACGTGCGACGCCGCCTCCAATCCGCTCCTCGACCGCCTGAAAGCGGAGTTGGACAAGGCGGAGGAGCTCTCCGCCGAAGAGAAGGAGTACCTGTTTTCGCTGTTGGAGAATCCGGCCGAATCGGGGCTCGATCTGAAAAAGGAACTCTTCCTGTTCATGTCGGCGGACGGTGCCGACATCAATAATCCCGAGGTGGGCGGCGGTCTGCTGTTCCCGGTCGGGGACAAATCCAAACTGGACGCCCTGATCGCGCGCATCAACGAGAAGAGCGGCACCGAGACGGTGACCGAGGCGGGCGTTTCGGTGGTGAAGATCGGCGAGGAGTCGGAGGCGTCCGGTGTCTGCGCCTATAACGACATCGCCTGCCTGCTCTATTTCAAGACCGATCCCTGCGGAGTCGTCGAGGAGAAGGTTCGGAAGCTGTTCGCCCAGAAGCGCGCTGAAAGCCTGATGGGCGACAAGGCCGTCGCCGCACGGCTGGCCGCGCGCAACGACGTGAACATGGTCGTGTCGTATGCCAATCTGTCGGCCATGATGAACAATCCGATGCTGGGTGCGATGCCCATGATGGATGTGCTGAAAGGGGCTCTGGTGATGGGCTCCGCCAATTTCGAGAAGGGACGCATCGTCAGTGACGCCGCGGTAAGCTACAAGGACAAGGCGAGCGTGGAGAAAGCGGCGGCGTTTTACGCCTACGTGAAGCCCCAGACGGGCGACCTGCTGCGCTACGTGCCCGCCGGCAGCCTCGCTGCGCTTTCCTACGGACTCGACGGCGAAAAGCTCTATGCGATGCTGGCCGCCATGCCCGGTTACGGCATGATGCTGGGCAACCCGATGGTCAAGCAGGTGCTCGACGCTTTCGACGGCGACTGCGTGATCTCGTTCTCGGGAATGACCCCGGACGGACGTTTCCCGATCGCGTCGCTGCTGGCCCAGGTCAATGATCCCGCCGTGTTGCAGACCGTCGTCACGAACCTGGCGGGCATGCCCGTTCAGCAGACTGCCGAGGGCGAGTACGTGTTCAATTCGGGCGATGTTTCGGTGCTGTTCGGCGTGAAGAACAAGGTGCTTTACTGCACGACCGACACGGCCGTGAAGTCGGCCCTCGACGGTGCGAAGATCGAATCGCTGATGTCGCTCGACGGCATCGTGAAAGGACAGTCCTGCACCTTCTGGGTCGATTTCAAGGGGCTGAGCGTCCTGGTTTCCCAGCTGGCCGGAGAGGCCGGGACGCCGCAGACGGAAGCCGCGCTGGCGGTGCTCGGCATGTTCGACGACATGGAGGCGTACAGCACGATGGAGGGCGGAAAGCTCGTCGTCAACATGGCCGACAAGGAGCAGAACGCTTTCAAGACCATTTGCGACACGACCGGCGCACTGATCCGTCAGTATATGCCGGAAGCGGACGAAATCTGACAGCGGTGGCGACACCGAGCAGCGGCCGTCCGGATTCGAACGGCCGCTTTTTCGAAACAGCCGGTCTATGGAGACGATAACTTTACGGCAGGTGGTGCCCGATGCGTTCGCTGACGATCCGGAAGTCCGGGCGTCGGACATGTGGGGGCGCGATGTGACGTTCCGCAAGGGGGAGTATTATCTGGTCGAAGCCGCTTCGGGAAGCGGCAAATCCTCGCTGTGCAGTTTCCTGTACGGGTGGCGGAACGATTATGCGGGCCGTATCCTCTTCGGCGGCGAAGATTGCCGCACCTTCTCCGCGGCCCGGTGGGGCGACGTGCGGCGAAGGTCGCTGAGCCTGCTCTTTCAGGACCTGCGGCTGTTCGGGGAGCTGACCGTGGCCGAGAACCTCGCCCTGAAAAACGAACTGACCTCGTTCAAGACGCCCGGGCAGATCGAACGCCTGCTGGAGGCGGTTGGGATCGCCGCCAAACGGAACACCCCGGCCGGGAAACTCTCGTTCGGGCAGCAGCAGCGCGTCGCGTTCGTGCGCTGTCTGTGCCAGCCGTTCGATTTCATCCTGTTGGACGAGCCCGTGAGCCATCTCGACGCTGCGAACGGCGAAATACTCGCCGGACTGCTGCTGGAGGAGGCCCGGGCGCAGGGGGCGGGCATCGTAGTGACCTCGGTCGGCAGCCGTCTCGGACTGCCGTACCATAAAATCCTGACGCTGTGAAACTGCTTTGGAAACTGCTTCGCTGCCATCTGAGCG
Organism: Alistipes intestinihominis; assembly: GCF_040095975.1. NCBI lineage: Bacteria > Pseudomonadati > Bacteroidota > Bacteroidia > Bacteroidales > Rikenellaceae > Alistipes > Alistipes intestinihominis. The sequence continues at coordinate 77,344 of NZ_JBBMFL010000006.1, read as the reverse complement.
CGGCCCAGCTGGCCGGGTTCACCCTCGCCGGAGTGGTGGGGATGACCGTCGTGCTGGGGGCCTTGCAGGCTTACCGCGACATCCGGCCGATCGTGGACCGGCCCGATTCGTTCCTGCGCGGCGACTACCTCGTGTTGTCGAAGCGCGTCAGCGCGCTCAACGCCATCGGGCTGGGCAGCGGCGGCTTCACTCCCGAGGAGTTGCAGGAGCTTCGCTCCCAGCCTTTTGTGCGGGAGGTCGGGGCGCTGACCTCGGCCGATTACCGGATCACGGGGTCGGTCGGCATGGGCGGCGTGAACCTCTCGACCTACCTCTTTTTCGAGTCGGTTCCCGACCGGTTTCTCGATGTCGAAGCCGCCGATTGGGACTACGAGCCTGGCAGCCGCGACATTCCCATCATCATCCCGCGCAACTACGTGAACCTCTACAACTACGGGTTCGCCCCCTCGCAGGGGCTGCCGCAGATTTCGGAAGGCATCTTCCGCCGGGTGAGCCTCGGCATCGACATTGCCGGGAACGGCCTCACGGAGCACTTTCGGGGGCGTATCGTCGGGCTGTCGAACCGTCTGAACACCATCCTTGTTCCCGATGCGTTCATCCGCTGGTCGAACGGGCGGTTCGGAAGCCGGACGGATGAAAAACGTCCGGCGCGGGTCATCGTCGAGACCGACCGTCCGGTCGATGCCGCCGTTTCGGAATACCTCGCCCGCAAGGGCTACGAGGCCGAGGGCGACCGCCGCGACGACGGCAAGGCGACCCGTTTCCTGCGGCTGGCCGCAGGCGGCGTGGCCGGGGTGGGGATGGCATTCAGCGCGATGTCGTTCTACGTCCTGATGCTGAGCATCTTCCTGCTGTTGCAGAAGAACAGCGACAAGATCGAAAACCTGCTTCTGCTGGGCTACGCCCCGACGCGCGTGGCGCGGCCCTACCGGCTGCTGACGCTCGGGCTGAACGGTGCGGTTCTGGCGGCCGCTGCGCTGGCCGTATGGCTGCTCCGCCTCGCTTACCTGCCGTCGCTGGCGGCGTTGCAGGAGGGGTATCGGCCGGCGGGCATGGGGATCACGCTGCTGTGCGGCATCGGACTTGCGTTGTCGCTTTCGCTGCTCAACGGCCTGGCGATCCGCCGCAGGATCGGCGGCACGGGCTGCGGAAGAGGCTGACGGGATGCCGGGGCGCGGAGAGCCTGCGATTCGGTTTTGCTCCCGTCCGGCTTTTTTATATCTTTGTGCTAAGAAAAAGAACTGCACCATGAACAGAACAGTAGCTCCTTCGATGCTCTCGGCCGATTTCGGACACCTGGAGCGCGATACCCGGATGGTTGACGCGAGTGCGGCCGAATGGGTCCACATAGATGTGATGGACGGCGTTTTCGTTCCCAATATTTCGTTCGGGTTTCCCGTGCTGAAAGCCATCCGCAAGGCGACGGCGAAGTTCCTCGACGTTCACCTGATGATCGTCAGCCCGGAAAAGTACGTGAAACGCTTCGCCGAAGCGGGCGCCGATCTGGTGACCATTCATTACGAGGCGTCGGACGATCCCGCGGCCTGCATCGGCCTGATCCGCGAAGCCGGGGTCAAAGCCGGCATTTCGATCAAGCCGGCGACCCCGGTCGAGGCGCTTCGCGGCGTGCTGCCGCTGGTGGATCTGGTGCTGGTGATGAGCGTCGAACCCGGATTCGGGGGGCAGTCGTTCATCCCCGGGTCGCTGGAGAAGATCGCGCAGCTGCGCGCTATGGTGCGGGAGATGGGGCTCGAAACGATCATCGAGGTCGATGGCGGCATTTCGTCGCACAACGCTGCCGAGGTTTACGGTGCGGGCGCCGACGTGCTCGTGGCCGGCAACGCCGTCTTCGGCGCCGCGGACCCGCAGGCCGAGATCGTGAAGATGCTTAACGCCTGACGTGCCGGGCTGTCTCCGCGTCGAGCAGGCGGCGCAGTTCGCGCAGCAGCGCGTCGTCGCGGAACCATTCGGCGCCGTAGGTCAGGTTGAATCCGTAGTCGAAATCGGCGGGGTTCGCGCCCTGGTTGTGCTGGAGGATGGTCTCGGCCTTGTCGAGCGCCTTGACCCAGCGGGCTTCGGGCGTGGCGCAGGTTTCGTATTCCTCCCAGAGCGCCCGGATGCGCGCTGCGGCTTCATCGGGCAGCAGGGGTGTAATCCGGTCTATGGCTGCAAGTTCCGCTGCGGCTTTGGCCGCCGGATCGGATTGTTCGACGGCCGGGATGTCCCCTTCGTAAGCCTCCCCGAGGTCGTGGACCAGACACATCGCCAGCACCCGCTGAAGGTCGAGTTCCGGCTTCTCGTCCGCAAGGACCAGCGCCAGCAGGGCCAGCCGCCACGTATGCTCGGCGGTGCTCTCGGTGCGCCCGGTCGAAGTGCGGGCCGAACGCAGGACGTTTTTGAGCTGCTCGGCTTCGCGCATGAATTGCAGGTATCGTTCCAGTTTTTCCATATCCGGGATTCTGTTTCAATGCCCAAAGATACGATATGTCGGATTAAATCGCTAACTTTGCGGTGTTTTTAGATTCGCCATGATTTCATTAGACAATCTCACCGTCAGTTACGGGGGCTGGACCCTCTTCGACAATATTTCGTTCCTGATCAATCCCAAGGACCGCATCGGCCTCGTGGGCCGCAACGGCGCCGGCAAAACCACGCTGTTGCGCATCATCACGGGCGAACAGCAGCCTACCTCGGGCGCCGTGACGCTCAACGGCGACTGCACGATCGGCTACCTGCCGCAGACGATGCGCGTGGCCGACACCACGACGCTCGTGGAGGAGACCGCCAAAGCCTTCGAGGAGGTGTTGCGGCTCGAAGCCGAGATCGAGGCCCTGACGCGCGAGATCGCCGAGCGCACCGACTACGAGAGCGCCTCCTACGAACAGCTCCTGCACCGGCTGAACGACGCGCAGGACCATTATCACATCCTCGGCGGCGAGACCCGCGACGCGGATATCGAGAAGACTCTCCTGGGCCTCGGGTTCAAACGGTCGGATTTCGGACGCGCCACGAGCGAGTTCTCGGGCGGCTGGCGCATGCGCATCGAGCTGGCGAAATTGCTGCTGCGGCGTCCCTCGATCTTTCTGCTCGACGAGCCCACGAACCACCTCGACATCGAGTCGATCCAGTGGCTGGAGGAGTATCTGAAAAACTACAACGGCGCGGTGCTGCTGATTTCGCACGACCGGGCCTTTCTGGACAACGTCACGAACCGCACGGTCGAACTGTCGCTGGGGAAGATCACCGATTACAAGGTCTCCTATTCGAAATACGTCGTCCTGCGCGCCGAGCGCCGGGCGCAACAGATGGCGGCCTACGAGAATCAGCAGCGGATGATCGAAAAGACCGAGGAGTTTATCGAGAAGTTCCGCTACAAGCCCACCAAATCGAATCAGGTGCAGTCGCGCATCAAGCAGCTGGAACGGCTGGACCGTCTGGAGATCGAGGAGGAGGACCTCGCCACGCTCAACATCAAGTTTCCGCCCGCACCGCGCTCGGGGCAGATCGTGGCCGAGATCAACGAAGCCGGGATGTCGTTCGGCGAGAAACATGTCTTCAGCGGCGCGAATTTCGTCATCGAGAAGGGCGACAAAATCGCGCTGGTGGGCCGCAACGGCGAGGGCAAGACGACCCTCGCGCGGATGCTGATCGGCCAGCTGACGCCCACCGAGGGGTCGATCCGGCTGGGGGCCAACGTCAACATCGGCTATTACGCCCAGAATCAGGACGACCTGATGGACGGCGATTTCACGGTCTACGACACGCTGGACCGCGTGGCGGTGGGCGACATCCGCACGCGTCTGCGCGACATTCTGGGGGCGTTCCTGTTCCGCGGCGAGGACATCGACAAGAAGGTCAAGGTCCTTTCGGGCGGCGAGCGGGCGCGTCTGGCGATGGCCCGCATGATGCTGGAGCCGCGCAACCTGCTGGTGCTCGACGAGCCGACGAACCACATGGACATGCGTTCGAAGGACATTCTCAAGAACGCCATCATGAAGTACGACGGCACGGTGGTCGTGGTGTCGCACGACCGCGAATTCCTCGACGGCATGGTGCAGAAGGTCTACGAGTTCCGCGACGGCGGAGTGAAGGAGTATCTGGGCGGCATCTACTATTTCCTCGAAAAACGCAAGCTGGAGTCGTTGCAGGAGGTCGAGCGGCGCGACGCTCCGGCCAAAACGCCTGCGAAGGGCGACGAACCGAAGCCGGCCGTATCCGGAAAGCTCTCCTACGAGCAGAAGAAGGAGCAGGAGAAGCAGTTGCGCAAAGCGAAAAAGGTCGTGGAGACGATCGAGGCGGAGTTGGCCGACATCGAGAAGCGGATCGCGGAGTACGATGCGAAATTCGCCGCCGCGGCCGAGTACGACGAGGCCGGCTACAAGGCTTACAACGAACTTAAAAACCGTTACGAGCATCAGATGCACGAGTGGGAGAAGGCGTCGTACGAATTGGAACTCATCGAAGAACAATACAATGGATAACCTGATTTTCGGGATTCGTCCCGTGGCCGAGGCGATCGAGGCCGGAAAGCAGATCGAGAAACTCTACATCCGCAAGGGCGCCGAAGGGCAGCTGATGCAGGAATTGAAGGACCTCTGCATCCGTCACCGGGTGCGTTTCCAGGAGGTGCCGGTCGAGAAGCTCAACCGCCTGACGCGCGGCAACCACCAGGGGGTCGTGGCGCAGACCGCGGCCATCGAATACGTCGAACTGGCCGACATTCTGGAGCGGGTTCCCGACGACGAAACGCCGCTCATCGTCCTGTTCGACGGGGTGACCGACGTGCGGAATTTCGGGGCCATCGCCCGTTCGGCCGAGTGCGCCGGAGCCCACGGGCTCATCGCGCCGCTTAAGAACTCCGCTCCCGTGAACGCCGAGGCCATCCGTTCGTCGGCCGGGGCCCTCACGACGATCCCCGTGTGCCGCGTGGGGTCGGTCCGCAATACGCTCAAACAGTTGCAGACCGAGGGCTTTCAGGTCGTGGCCGCCACGGAGAAGAGCCGCAAACTGCTCTACGACGCCGATTTCCGCAAGCCCACCGTGCTGGTGATGGGCGCCGAGGATACGGGCATCTCGAAAGAGGTGCTGAAACTCTGCGACGAGCAGCTGGCCATTCCGCTGATCGGGCATATCGAATCGCTGAACGTCTCGGCCGCCGCGGCCGTGATGCTCTTCGAAGTCGTGCGCCAGCGCATCGGGCCGGAGAACTAAAAGGAGGAAACGGAGTCCCGCCATTGCGAGGAGCGCAGCGACGCGGCAATCCTTGCGGCGTTACGACACTCTCCGCAGATGGCCGCGGCATCTGACGATGCCTCGCCATGACGAACGAATATGCAAAGCCGACAATCAAAATCATAATTCTGTGAAAGCCAAACTCGAATACTGCCTGCAATGGCTCCGCGACGGGGCCGTGCGGGTCGTGCGGTCGTATCCGGTCGAAACGCTCCTTGCGCTCTACGCCTGCATCCGGTGCCTGCTCACCTACGAACTCGATTGGAGCGAGGAGAGATTGTTCAACGGTCTTGCCCTCGTGCCGTTGTTCTTCGCCTTGGCGCTTGCCGTCAACAACCTGGCGGGGCGCGGACCGTGGCGGAAAGTCTATTGGGTCATGTGGATGCCGATCGTGCCGCTGACGCTCTGGAGCGGGCTCGGGGCGTGGGTCGAAAGCGCTCCTTTCCGCATTTCGCTCGGCATACTGGCGCCGCTGCTGCTGTTGCTGAGCCTGCGGGCCGTGCGCAACGACCGGTTCGTCAACGGCGCGCTCGTCTGGCTGCGGTCGGGGCTGCTCGCCCTGCTGTTCGCCAACGTCGCGCTGGGGCTCTTCTATGCGATACTCTATTCGACGACCTATATCTTCGGCCTCGACGGAGCGTGGATCGAACACGTCGCAGTGTGGGCCGTCACCATCGTCGAGACGCTGGCCGTGCCGGTGCTCTTCCTGATGATGGCCGACCGCTGGCGGGGCGCCGAGATGATCGGCAACCGCATTCTCGAAATACTGCTGAACTACATCGTGACCCCCGCGCTGCTGATCTACACCGCCATCCTCTACCTCTACATGGCCAAGATCCTCTTCACGTGGTCGCTGCCCGAGGGCGGCGTGGCCTACATGGTCTTCGGCTTCACGATGACGGCGCTCGCCGTCAAGGCGCTGGACCGGCTGCTCGCCAAGCGGATCTACGACTGGTTCTTCGACCGTTTCAGCCTCGTGTCGCTGCCGATGCTGGTGCTGTTCTGGATCGGCGTGGTGCGCCGCACGAACGAATACGGGCTGACCGAACCGCGCGTCTACCTCTTGGTGTGCGGCGGGCTGATGACCTTCTGCGTGCTGTTGTTCCTGTCGCAGCGCGCGGGCCGTTACCTGTGGGTGTGCCTTGCGGCATGGGTGAGTTTCGCTGTGCTGGCTTACGTCCCCTGCTTCGAGCCCGGGCGTATCGCCGTGCAGTCGCAGTTGCAGCGCGCGGAGCGGTTGGCGGAACGGCTCGGACGCCTCGGCGAAGACGGACGGCTGCTGCTGACGCCGGTGCCGCTGGCCGACACCGTCCGCAGGGAGGAGTACCGCAACCTTTACGAATCGCTCGACTACATCCGCCGCGACAGCGCGGCTTTCGCGCGGTTCGGAGTGGAGAGGGACCTCGACGATCTGGCCGCGATTTTCCCCGAAGCGATGCGCGATTACGTGAGGTGGGGCTATGATTGGAGTCGTGTCGATACGTGTGTCGATACCAATATTATTGAACTGGAGGCCCCCGTTAATGTCCGGTTCGAAGTAAATGCGGAATATCCGCATTATTATACGAATCTCCGGAACTGGTACAGCGATGATAGCTATAATATCAGGAACGATACGCTTTGTCTGTATTTGGGGGAAGAGGGTGCCGTGTACCGGATTCCTTGTCGGGACTTGCTGGAACGCCAGCTGGAAAGGAGTGGATTCGATCCGGCCGAAGCGTGCGAGCCTACGCCCGAGCAGTTGCTTCGGCTGTTGGATTACCGCGATGACCGTTGCCGGATTCTGTTCGAAAATATTAAGTTGGAACGTACGGATTCTGCCGTTGTAATACAGGGAGTGTCGATCAATGCTGTGCTGATGCGATGACCTCGGTCTGGGTGCATCCCCGGTTGGGGGAGGTGACGCTTTCGCAGTCGGTGCGGGCGCGCCGCGTTTCGATCAGCGTGCGCGCCACGGGCGCCGTGCGGTTGTCGTTCCCCCGCGGGGTGTCGCAGAAGCGGGCTTTGGCATTTCTCGACGAGAAGGCGGAATGGATCGAAGCCGCCCGCGAACGGCTCGCCCGAAAACGCGCCGCGCTGCCTCCGCAGCTGCCGCCCGAGGAGCGGAAAGCCCGTGTCGAAGAGCTGCGCCGGGCCGCCAAGGCCGACCTTCCGGGCCGCATCGCGCGGCTGTCGGAGGCGACGGGGCTGAAATACGAGAAACTCTCGATCCGCGCCTCGCGCACGAAGTGGGGGAGTTGTTCGGGACGCAACCACATCTCGCTGAGCCTCTTTCTGATGACCCTCCCGGAGCATCTGCGCGACTATGTAATCATCCACGAACTCTGCCACACGGTCCATCACAACCATTCGCCGCGGTTTCACGCTCTGGTCGATCGGCTGGTCAGGGGATGCGAAAAAGCCCTTAACAAGGAGTTAAGGGCTTTCACGATTCGTTGATTTTCCGGGGTTACCGCTGTCCGAGCACCTCTTTCTCACCCTTGTAGGTGAACGCCATGAAGACGATCGAGAGGGCGCAGGCCCCGATCAGCAGGATGAACGTCCAGTCCCAGCCGGCCTTGTCGGCCACCGAGCCGATCACGATGTTGGCCAGGATGGCCGTGCCGAGGAAGTAGCCGAAGAATCCGGTCAGTCCGGCAGCCGTGCCGGCGGCGTTCTTCGGAGCCAGGTCGAGCGCCTGCACGCCGATGAGCATCACGGGGCCGTAGATGAAGAACCCGATGGCGATCAGCGACATGGTGACGATGAAGTAGTTCGACGAGAACTGCCAGTAGAGGAAGATGAACACCGCGACGATCGCCATGAAGAGGATGGTCGGCAGGGCGCGGCGTCCGTGGAATACCTTGTCCGAGAGCCATCCGCAGATCAGCGTGCCGGGGATGGCGGCGAATTCATAGGCGAAATAGGCCCAGCCGGCCTGCTTGATGTCGTAGCCCTGCGCGTCGCGGAGGTAGGTCGGCGCCCAGTCGAGACATCCGTAGCGCACCATGTAGACGAAGGCGTTGGCGATGGCGATGAACCACAGCAACTTGTTGTTCAGCACGTACTTGAAGAAGATTTCGCGGGTCGTGAGCACCTCTTCCTGCTTGGCGCTGTAATTCTTCGGAAAATCGTTGCGCCACTTCTCCACCGAAGGGAGGCTGCACGACTGCGGCGTGTCGCGGATGAGCACGTAGGCCAGCAGGGCGATGAAGATGGCGACCACGGCCGGGAAAAGATAGGTACCGATCAGAAAATAGAGCTCCGTGTGACCTCCGTAGAACCACGAGCCGAACCAGATGGCGCCGTAGACGGCCATCGGGCCGACCAGCGCTCCGCCCACGTTGTGGGCGCAGTTCCAGATCGACATCTTCGTGCCGCGTTCGTTGATCGAGAACCAGTGGGTCATGACGCGGCCGCACGGGGGCCAGCCCATGCCGTTGAACCAGCCGACCAGAAAGTTCAGGACCGCCATGAGGACGATGGCCAGCTGTTTGCGCTCCGGGCCGAGCAGCGTGACCGGGACGATCATGAACATCATCGACACGGCTGCCAGGACCAGTCCCAGCGGCAGGAACACGCGGGCGTTGCTGCGGTCCGAGACGCTTCCCATCAGGAATTTGGACAGCGCATAGGCTACGGCGTTCATCGAGAGGACGATGCTCAGTTCGCTCTGGTCGAAGCCGAGGAGCGTAAGTTCGGGAATCGCCATCGAAAAGTTCTTCCGGACGATGTAGAATCCGGCGTATCCGATGAAGATGCCGAGAAATACTTGCAGGCGCATGCGTTTGTATTTCGCATCCACCTTGTCGGCTTCCATTTCCGGTTTATACGCAGGGGGTTGCAGTAGTTTCCACATAGGGCAGGTTGATGGTTTTTAGCTCTTGTTCCGCCGGGTCCGCCGTGCGGTTCCGGATTTATCCCTGAAAGCCCCTCCTTGTTCGGGACGGGGCTTCGGGGGTATGATCGGTTTCCGACGGGTCAAGCTGGTTTATTTTTGCTCAAAGATATAATTTTTCGCCAGATCGGTGAAACTTTTCACCTGTTCGTCGATCCATGCCTGGTCGCGGCCCAGTTCGCGGGCCATGACCGCGGCGGCTTTCGGGGCTGCGGCCATCGCCTCGCGGGCATCGACGAACAGCATACGCACACGGCGCGCCAGCACGTCTTCGAGCGTGATGGCCATCTCCTCGCGCACGGCCCAGACCACCTCGGCCAGCGTGTAGCCGAATTTCTGCGAGAGCTTCTCGCCCAATGCGGGCTCCTGCTCGATCAGCCGGAGGATCTTCGGCTCGTCCGATCCGTAGACGTACATGTGGTCCGTGAGGTCGGGGTTCTTGCGGTAGCCGTGGATGCGGAACTTTTTGGTGACGCACTTGCGTTTGGGAAGTCCGCACACCTCGATGGCCTTGTCCACCGTGTCCTCGGCCATCAGGCGGTAGGAAGTCCATTTGCCGCCCGTGATCGTCACCAGTCCGTTGTCCGAGGTGATGACCTTGTGGCTGCGCGAAATCTCCTTCGTGTTCTTGCCCTCCTTCTTGGGCGCCGCCAGCGGACGCTGGCCCGCGAATACCGAGAGGATGTCCTTATAGGTCGGCGCCGGGTTCATGTAGAGTCCCGCGGTGCCGAGGATGAAGTCGATCTCCTCCTTCAGCGGGCGCGGCTCCTCCTCGGCGGTGGGGCGCACGATGTCGGTGGTACCGACCACGACCTTGTCGTGCCAGGGCACGGCGAACAGCACGCGGCCGTCGGAGGTCTTGGGGACCATGATGGCGTAGTCGCTTTGCAGGAACTTCATGTCCAGCACGAGGTGCACGCCCTGGCTCGGGGTGACCATCTTGCGGTGCTCGGGGCTGTCCATGTGCATGATGTCATCGACGAAACAGCCGGCGGCGTTCACCACGCTGCGGGCCTTGAGGGTGTACTCCTCGCCCGAGAGGTTGTCTACGAACTTCACGCCGGCGACCTTGCCCGCCTCGTCGTGCAGAATGCCCGTCACCGTGGCGTGGTTGGCGACCGTGCCGCCGTTCTCGACGCAGGTCTGCGCGAGGTTGACGGCCATGCGCGAATCGTCGAACTGGCCGTCGTGGTAGACCACGCCGCCTTTCAGCCCCTTTTCGACCGAGGTCGGGATATATTTCATCACCTTTTTCGCCGAGATGAACTTCGAACGCCCGTAGCCGAAGCCGAACGAGAGCAGGTCGTAGAACGTCAGTCCGCAGAAATAGAGGAAATTGTCCCAGTAGCGGTAGTTCGAGATGACGAACGCCTGATCCTTCACCAGATGCGGGGCGTTGGCCTTCATGCGGCCGCGTTCGCGCAGCGCCTCCAGCACCAGCATCACGTCGCCTTTCTGGAGGTAGCGCACGCCGCCGTGCACCAGTTTGGTCGAACGGCTCGACGTGCATTTGGCGAAGTCGGTCTTTTCCAGACAAGCGACGCTCATGCCGCGCGTCGCTGCGTCCACCGCTACGCCCAGTCCCGTGGCGCCGCCGCCCACGACTACCATGTCCCAGATTTTGTCCTTTTCTGACAGTTTTTTGATTTGTGCCGCTCTTTCCATATTATAATGTAATGTTTGTATGTTTCGTTTCGGAACAAAAGTACAAATGATTTCCGCCATTTCAAAATAAAAACGATTTTATTTTGAAATAATGCGCTTTGTACCGCTGTTTCTCCCGGAAAACGAATTTCTCCGGCCGGGTGAATCTATTTCGAATAATTTTCGTATCTTGGTCGAACGAAACAGCTAAATTTCAAATTACATATGAATAAATCCGGCGAAGAACCCCTTTTGAGCCTTCCCGAACGGCACAGCCGCATCCTCTCCCTGCTCCAGCAGAACGGCTCGATCTCGGTGACGCAGCTCTCCGAACTCTTCAAGGTTTCGGAGGTGACCATCCGCAAGGACCTGTCCTACCTCGAACAGCAGAAGAAGCTCTACCGCACGCACGGAAGCGCCATTCTTATAAGTCCCTACATCAGCGACCGCCACGTCAACGAGAAGGAGAAAAAGAATGTCGCCGAGAAGCGGGCGATCGGCGCCGCGGCTGCTGCGCTTGTCTCCGAGGACGATTCGATCATCATCGCCTCGGGAACGACGATGGCCTTCCTGGCCCGGGAGATCAAGCCCGTAGGCCGCCTGACGGTCATCACGGCGGCGGTTCCCGTGACGCAGATCCTCTCGCAGCACGCTGACGTGGATGTCATCCAGTTAGGTGGCATCACGCGCAGCAGTTCGGTTTCCGTGGTGGGGCCCTTCGCGGAGTCGATGCTGCGCAACTTTAATTGCAGCAAACTGTTCGTCGGCGTGGACGGTATCGACACGGATTTCGGACTGACGACGACCAACATGCTCGAAGCGTCGCTCAACGGCGCGATGATCAACGCCGCGCAGAAAGTCGTGGTGCTGGCCGACAGCTCGAAGTTCGGACGCCGGGGATTCAGCAAGATCTGCGACCTGGAGGCCGTGGACCGCATCATCACCGACAGCGGCGTGCAGCCTCTCTATCTGGAGCGTCTGCGCGAACGCGGAATCGAGGTGACGGTGGTGGATGTCTGATTCCACACTTTATATAATAAAGAGCGGCAGGAATCCCTGCCGCTCTTTTCGTTGTTCGGGGTGAGCCTACTTCTTCAGCAGGGCCTGCAACCGCTCGGGATAGTCGGTGGTGATGTAGTCCACGCCCAGCCCGATGAAGTACTTCATGTCCTCCTCCGAATCCACGGTCCAGACGTTGACTTCGAGCCCCAGTTCGTGCGCCTCCTTCACCCATTGGGGATGTTTGCGCAGCACGCCCATCGAATAGTCGATGCCGGCCAGTCCTAACTTCTTGATGCTCTTGGGAGGCAGGTCGCCGTTGAGGTAGTAGATCCTGGTGTCGGGGAGGAGCTTCTTGAACGCCAGGCAGGCGTTGATCGAGAAGGCGATGATGTCCGTGCGCTCCAGCACCTTGTATTTTTTGAGTTCCCTGACGATCTTTTCGGCGGCGAGGTCTTCGCGGTTGTAATCCGAAAGCGACTTCATTTCGAGAATCAGGCGCGTGTCGGGTTTCGAGGCCACGAGTTTGAGGTAGGCGTCGAACGTGGGGATGTTCTCGCCGTTGGGCAGCACGATGGCCGTGATCTCCTTGGCCGTGGATTTCTCCATGTCGATGTCGGTGCCTTTGTACTTGCGGTCGTGGTTGACGATCAGTTTGTTGTCGGCCGTGAGCCATACGTCGATCTCCGAACCGTAGACGCCGACGGCATCGGCCTTGGTGAACGAAGCCAGCGAGTTCTGCGCCGACTCGGGGGCGGTCCAGTAGCCGCGGTGGGCGATCACCTTGGGCTGGGCGGCGACGGCGCCTCCTGCGAGCAGCAGGGCAGCCGAGAAAATGAGTTTTTTCATCATATCGTTTGAAATGTTGGTTGGCAGCTTGTGAAATGAAACCTCTACAAAGGTAGTAAACATTTCCGGATTTACAAGCCGAAAGTCGGTCGGAGCCGCTGTTTTCATTGTGCCGGGCTGCAAACGTTCCCGAGGCTGTTTTTTCATGAAATGGTCAATTTATGGTAGGAATTGCAAGAATTGTGCGCCGCAGGTTGCGGAATTTTTCCTATCTTCGTGCAATTCGAATCACTTAAAACCACATAAATAAGGAACCATGAAAGAAAAAGTCAGCAAGAAATTTTCGGAACTCTACGGCGAGGGCGCCATTCTGTTCACCTCTCCGGGGCGTATCAACCTGATCGGCGAGCACACGGATTACAACGGAGGGTTCGTTTTCCCGGGGGCTGTGGACAAGGGCATCGTCGCTGCTATCAAGCTCAACGGCACGGACAAGGTGCGCGCCTATGCGCTCGACTTGGGCGAGAGCTCGGAGTTCGGACTCGACGAGGCCGACAAACCGGCCCAGAGCTGGGCGTGCTATATCTTCGGCGTCTGCCGCGAGATTCAGAAGCGCGGCGGCAAGATCGGCGGTTTCGACACGGTGTTCGCGGGCGACGTGCCCCTGGGCGCCGGCATGTCGTCGTCGGCGGCGCTGGAGTCTACCTACGCGTTTGCGCTGAACGATCTTTACGGCTGCGGCATCGACAAGTTCGAACTGGCGAAGATCGGCCAGTCCACCGAGCACAACTACTGCGGCGTGAACTGCGGCATCATGGACCAGTTTGCGTCGGTGTTCGGCAAGAAGGGCAACCTGATCCGTCTGGACTGCCGTTCGCTGGAGTACGCCTATTTCCCGTTCGATCCGAAGGGGTACAAACTCGTTCTGCTCGACTCGCGCGTGAAGCACGAATTGGTGGGATCGCCCTACAACGACCGCCGCGCTTCGTGCGAGCGTGTGGCCAAGATGCTGGGACAGGAGTTCCTGCGCGGCGCCACGATGGAGCAGCTCGACGCCATCAAGGATAAGATCTCAGAGGAGGATTACAAGCGTGCACGCTATGTGATCGGCGAGGAGAAGCGCGTGCTCGATGTCTGCGAGGCGCTCGAAAAGGGCGACTACGAGACTGTCGGCGAGCGGATGTACGAAACCCACTGGGGCATGTCGAAGGACTACGAGGTGTCGTGCGAGGAGTTGGATTTCCTGGCTACGGTGGCCAAGGAGTGCGGTGTGACGGGTTCTCGCATCATGGGCGGCGGCTTCGGCGGCTGCACGATCAACCTGGTGAAGGACGAGCTTTACGACAACTTCATCGCCACGGCCAAGGAGAAGTTCAACGCCAAGTACGGCCACGAGCCCAAGGTTTACGACGTGGTTATTTCCGACGGTTCGCGCCGCCTGGAGTAATCCCGCGCTGTCTGTTGTAGAGAATCCCGGACCTTCGTACGAGGTCCGGGATTCCTGTTTATCGGACAAAAGCGTGTTCGATTGTTGTTTTCTCGGAAATAGTTTCTATTTTTGCATAGTCGGGTAATCCGGCAAGACATATTTTGATGAAAGTGTTTCGCTTTTATCCTTGGATGGAAATCTGGTAAATTTCAATGAGTCAAGGAGAGCAATAACACTCATCACTTGTATTGGTATGCGGTTTTCTATCCTCATACTGTACAAGTGTGGGGTATTGTTTATTTGACTCAAGGTTTACCAGAGCCTCCATCCAGATAAACGAACGGCTCCACACTTTCTTTTTTATATAATCCGCAGTCGGGGCCGGGGCGGAAACAAGAACTGTTTATCATGAAAAAATTTATGATGCTGGCGGCCTGTCTGTGTGCGGTGTTGCTCCTGTCCGGATGTAAAAATGACGATTTGGAAAAACGGGTCGATGATTTGGAGAAACGTGTGGAACAACTGGAAGAATTTTGCCGGAGAATGAATGCCAATATCGCGGCGCTTCAGTCCATTGTCGATGTATTGTCGGAAGCGGACCGGATAACGGCTGTCGTTCCGGTGCGTAGCGGGTCGGAGACGATCGGTTATACGATTGCTTTCGAGAAGAACGAACCGATGACGATATATCATGGAAAGAACGCCGTGGCGCCTGTCATTGGTATTCGGCAGGATGAAGGCGGAGTTTATTACTGGACGCTCAACGGCGAATGGCTGCTGGATGACGATGCCCGGAAGGTGCCGGTGCACGGCAAGGACGGAGCGACTCCGCAATTGAAAATCGAGCAGGATTGCTGGTATGTTTCATATGACGGAACGAATTGGACAGAGTTGGGTAAGGTTTCCGAAGGAGAGGGTGACGGCATGTTCCGCAGCGTGACGATGGATGAAGAGTATGCGTATTTCACCTTGATCGACGGCACGGTACTTACTGTACCGCTTGCAGGGGGTGTTGCCGTGGATGCGATTCTGTTCGAAGATGAACTTGTCAAGAGCATATGTGTATCTCGTTGGGATACCGATAAAGACGGTGAACTTTCTGTTGCTGAAGCCGAGGCTGTCACTTCACTGCGCAAGGCGTTCAATGCGAAACCGATTCGCCATTTCCGTGAATTTGTCTATTTTACAGGGGTTAAGTCATTGGCCGATAGTGAATTCTGCGATTGTGACGATCTCGAATCCATCGTTTTTCCGGCGAATTTGGCGGCCGTAGGGGATTATGCTTTCAGTTATTGCCTGTCGTTGAAGAGCGTAGAGTGTAAAGGTGAAACCCCGCCGACGGTCGGAGTGAATATTTTCGACTATATTCCCGTTTCGAATTATGTCATACGGGTTCCTGCTTCTGCGGTGGAGCGTTATAAAACAGCGGAGGGTTGGAGTGATTATGCCTCCCAAATTGTCGCGGCGGAGTAGCGGCGCTTGTAAAATGCAGCAGCCTGCAATTATGCAGGCTGCTGCGTTTTATTCCAGCATCTTTTGCAGCATCACTTCGTCGTGATAGCCGTCGGGCCGCCATAGCCAGTCGCGTTTGATGCCGATTTCGGTGAATCCTGCGCTGCGGAACAGCCGCAGGCTCGCTTCGTTGTCGGCCCCGACGTTGCACCACAGCTGATGCGCGCGCAGCGTATCGTGTGCATAGCGGCAGAGGGCTTCCAATGCGTCGGAGGCGTAGCCCCGGCCCCGGTCACTCCGTTCGTAGATGAGGATGCCGACGCCCGCCCGGCGGTGGATCGGGTCGTATTCGAACAGGTCGATCGCCCCGACCGGCCGTGCCTCCTGCCGCGTTTCGACGATCAGCCGCAACTGTCCGTCGCCGAGCACCCCGATGGTGTCCCGATGCCGTTCGACGAAGCGCTGCATCTGGTAATGCGAAAACGGCTCTGTCGTGCCGCTGACCGCCCACACGTCGCAGTCGTTTTCCCACACGTACATCAGGTCGGCGTCCTCCGGCTCCACGGCCCGCAGGCGGATGGTGCGGCCTTCGATGTTCATTACAGTCCGATGATCTTGTTGCGGATCAGCATCGCCACGCCCCAGGCGTTGGCGTTCTCGGTCATCTTCGAAACGCGGAACTTGGTGTCTTTGTAGACGAGGTTGAGCGAATATTTGTTCGTCGCCGATTTCAGCGGCAGCATGATGTAGTCGCCCGCCGCCGCGAGGTTGCCGCCGACGATGACCGTCTCGGGATTGAACGTGTTGATCAGGAAGGCCACGGCCTTGCCGACCTTCTCGCCCGCTTCCTCGATCAGCTCGATCGAGAGGTTGTCGTCGTTCTTCGCCGCGGCGATGATGTCGTCGATATGGATGGTCTTCTGCTGGTCGTATTTCTCGCGGAGGATGGTGTTCACGCCGTTCTGGATCAGATGGCACATTTTGTCCTCGATGGCGATGCCCGATACCTCGGTTTCGAGGCAGCCCTTTTTGCCGCACGAGCAGATGATCTCGTTGTCGAAGAAGGGGATGTGTCCGAATTCGCCCGCGAAACCGCTCTTGCCGTAGTACAGTTGTCCATCGACCACGATGCCGATGGCCACGCCGCGGCCCATGTGGAGATAGAGCACGTTGCTCTCGTCCTTCGACTTGCCGCAGGTGTATTCGGCGTAGCACCGGGCCCGGGTGTCGTTCTCCAGCAGTACGCGGATGCCGACGCGCTCTTCGATCATGTCGCGCAGCGACTGTTCGCTCGTCGTAAAGTATTTGTAGCTGCGGCCCGTGTCGGGATTCACGCGGCCCGTCATGCAGACGCCCAGTCCGAGGATCTTGGCGCGGTCGATGCCGCACGTGGCGATGAAGTTCTCGATGTTCGAGCAGATGCGCTCGATGCACTGCGGACGGTCGAGCAGTTCGAACGTGAAGTCGTTCTCCTCCTTGATGATGTTGTTCTGCAAGTCGGTGATCAGGAAGCGCATGTTGTCGCGCCCGACGTTCACGCCGGCGAAGTAGATCGCCGAATTGGCCAGTCCGAAGATGTTGGGGCGCCGCCCTCCCGGGGTTTCCACTTTGCCCAGGTCCGTCACGATGTTCTCATCGACGAGCTCCTGCACCAGTTTGGTGATGGTCGGAACGCTGATATGCAGCTCTTTCGTCAGTTCCGAGAGCGTGCATTCGCCGTTGACGGCCATATGCGCGATGATGTTGCGCTTGATGATGCTGTTTTTGTGAGAAATACCTTTCAGGGTCTCATCTTCGTGCTTGTTGAAAAATTCAGTCAGTGATGTCATCCGTGCGGTCTCTTTTTACTAACTGTGCAAATATAACGAGTTTATTTAATAAATGCAATCAATTTTTAATAAAATTTAATAAATTTTATTCCGGGACGGGATATAAAAAATCAACGCACTGATTTTCAGTGCGTTGATTTTTAAGCGTGGTTTTTTCTCCTATAAGGTCGATTTCGACTCCACGGCGGCGTTTGCGTCCACCTTGCGGATGAGACCTTGCAGGACGGTGCCGGGGCCGAGTTCGGTGAATTCCGTCACGCCGTCGGCCAGCATATTCTTGACGATGTAGGTCCAGCGCACAGGGGCCGTCAGCTGGGCGATCAGGTTGGCCTTGATGGCGGCGGGATCGGTGTAGGGTTTGGCGTCCACGTTCTGATAGATCGGGCACACGGGCGTCTGGAACGGCGCTTCGGAGATGGCCTTTTCGAGCTCCTGCTTGGCGGGCTCCATCAGCGGCGAGTGGAACGCGCCGCCCACGGGCAGACGCAGGGCGCGGCGGGCGCCTGCGGCCTTGGCTTTCTCACAGGCGGCCTCTACGGCCTCCACGGCTCCCGAGATGACCAGCTGGCCCGGGCAGTTGTAGTTGGCGGCGACGACCACGCCATCGACCGATGCGCAGATCTCCTCGACTGTGCTGTCTTCCAGGCCGAGAATGGCGGCCATCGTGCCGGGCTGGGCCTCGCAGGCGGCCTGCATGGCCATGGCACGCTTCGAAACGAGTTTCAGTCCGTCCTCGAACGAGAGGGCTCCCGCAACCACGAGGGCCGAGAATTCGCCCAGGGAGTGTCCGGCGACGGCATCGGGCTTCACGCCCAGCGCCTTGGCCATGATGACCGAGTGGAGGAACACGGCGGGTTGGGTGACCTTGGTCTGCTTCAGCTCCTCGTCCGTACCGGAGAACATGATGTCGGTGATGCGGAATCCGAGGATTTCGTTGGCCTTCTCGAAGAGCTCTTTCGCGGCCGGAACGTTGTCGTAGAGGTCTTTGCCCATGCCGACGGCCTGAGCGCCCTGACCCGGAAATACGTATGCGTGTTTCATAATTTTCGCGTTTTTTTACGTTTGCGGGGCAAAGATACGAATTTATTTTCTAATTTTGTGCCGCAATGGTTCACAAAGGGCCGGGCAAGGCCCCGTGTGATGAAAAGGGAATGCCGTGAGAATCGGCAGCAGTTCCCGCTGCTGTAAGTTCCGAGAGTTGCCGCAACACGCTGAAGCCACTGGTCTCAGGGCCGGGAAGGCGTTGCGGCAGGGACGAGCCAGAAGACCTGCCTTGCATCTCCCTCAGGAGGAGGATCTTTTTTTCGAGCGCATCTGCGGAGAACGGAGCATCGTGGGGTTTTGTGGCCTGGCCACGGAACGGCGGCCGGAAGGCGGCCTGAGACGAAAAGGAGATTCGATTCCGGGAGGTTCCGGGACCGGATTTTTTTATTTTACGAACATATCAAAAACCCAAAACAAAAAAAAGATGAAAAGATTTCTTGTTACCCCCCCCCTTATCTTATTGGCCGCACTGGCTTTCGTAGGCTGCGACGATGACAACGACGGACCGCAGATTCAGACGATAGGATTCGAACAGGCCGCTTTGGGCACTGACGGCTTCATCTGGGGCAAGGACCAAGCTACGGAGCAGGACGATACGGACTATTCGGGAAGTCCCATTAAATCGAATATTTATTACGGTCCGGTTTATACGGAGAAAGAGGCCAAGGTTTATACCTATTATTCGGATTACGGCCATACCTACGAAACGTGGAACGGTTTCGTGATCTCGAATCACACGGACAAGAAGACCGAAGGTTACACCAACGACAAGAGCGTTTATGCCGACGGAGGCGCCAACGGTTCGGCGCAGTTCGCGGCGGCCTATTATGCGGCTTGGACGCCGGAAAATAGGGGAGTCCCTACGATTGAGTTCGCCACCGCCGTGTCTCCCGTTTCGGTCGCCGTGGCCAATATGACCTATCTGTACCTCTATTTTGAGGGGACTACGCCGGCTGCGCTCGTCGATGTGAAAGTCGTCATTACGGGCTATAACAGCAGTACTAAAACGGGTGAAGTTACCGTCATGCTTGTTGACAAGGCTTCGGAAACGGTGAAGTCGGGTTGGGAGACGGTCGATCTCTCGTCGCTCGGAACGGTGACTTCGCTGACCTTCGCATTATCGACGACCGATTCTATGTGTCCGACTTATTTTGCCATCGACAACCTGACCTACGAGAAGTAGACGGTGAGCAGCGATAAAAACAAAACCCCTGCAAGGAAAAGCCTTGCGGGGGTTTTGTTTGCAGAGCGGTCGGGAGGTGTCAGAGCTGCGTGAGCACGATGACGCTGCGGGCCTTGACGCCGACGCAGAATGTGCCGCCGCTGTTTTCGAGCTGCAATGATGGGGCGATCAGTTCGTCACCGTCGGGCAAACGCCGCTCTTCGTAGACGTAGACCTTGCAGGCCGACATGCCGCCGCGGAGCGTGTTTTTCAGGTCGAAACTCAGGGTCTCGTCCGTGGCGTTGGCGATCACGTAGGTCCAGCGGCCGTCGGCGGCGCGGACGGCCGTTCCGGCTGCGAATTCATTGCCGAGGTCGAGCGGATAGACCTCCGAACCCTTGCGTATGAAGCGCGTCAGCAGCGAATAGGCGTAGTACTGCGGCCGCGGCTGGTAGTCGTCCGTCAGCCGGTCGTAGACGCCCGGATCGGGGTCCTGACGGTAGGCGGTCCGCATGTAACGCCACATTCCGAGCTGCTGCATTGCGGCATAAGACTCGTTGCGGCCGTAATACTGGTCGATGAGACTCCAGTAGCTCGTGCCGACGGCTCCTGCGTTGAGGAAGTTCACGACCAGCCGTGTCATCAGTACGCCCCGGTCATAACGGTCGATGTCCGTCTGCCGCGTGGCGCCGACGCACTGGTTCGAGCCGAATTCCCCGACGAAATGGTTCTTTCCCGCCGTGGCGGCTGCGGCGACGTTGGCCTCCTCCCACGCGAGGACCGTGCTGTTGGGGGTGTCGTAACCGAAAATGTAGGTGTGGCTGTTGAACAGGTCGGCTTCCTGCGACAACTCCCGGGCGCATCCTTCGAGGAAGAAACGCCGCGTGTCGGTGTTGTCCGAGAGGTTGAGCCGCACCTTGTCGCGGATTCCGTCTGCGCGCAGGCGCCGGTCGAGGACCTTGGCCAGCGGAACGTAGCGTTCGAGCGGAATGATATTGCCGTCGGGCTCGTTGAAGGGCGTCAGTTCCTTGATGCAGGTGTAGCCCCGCCGTTCGATCAGGTGTTTGACCACGGTCGAGAAACTCTCGGCGAACTCCTCGCTGTCGGCGGGCTCTACGACCCAGTTCGTCCCTTCGGACGAGCAGAGGAAATGGCGCTTCACTCCGGCATAGGCCGGATCGAGCAGGTCGCAGTAGGTGGGGCATCCCCACAGCACGAGCGTCACGTCGGCGTTCATCTCCTGAGCGATGTCCAGCACTTTGTAGAGCGACCGCATCTCGGCCGATTCGAACGTGAAGCGGTCGAGGGCTGCGACGCCGGGATCGCTGTTGTCGTTGAGGGGTTCCCACCAGTGGGGCAGCAGCATCACACGGAAGCGCTGAATGCCCATCTTGCGGATGCGCGGCACGACGATCTCGTCCCAGTCCGAGGCTTTGGCGCCGTCGTGGCGGGTGACGTTCTGCGACAGGAAATGCGGGTCGAGCTCCACGCCCAGTCCGGCGAGCGTGACACCCGTCGAACGGCCGACACGCACTTCGAGACTCGCGCCGGATTCATAGCCCGGCGTGCGGGTGGATTCGGGCAGGCGTTCGTCATCGTTGGACTCTGCCGAAGATGCCGAACATCCGGCGAGTGCCAGCAGGGCCAGCAGAAGCGTTCGGACGGTTTTCGTCTGTCTCATACCCGCATCAGAGGTTGAAAGCTCGTTTGAGTTCGTCCATCTGCTCCTGGGTGGTACCTGTCGGTTCGAATCCCATCGACTTGGCAGTCAGATAGATCTGCGCCGATTTCGAAAGCACGTCGATCTGGTCGAAAGCCTCCATGATGTCGGGGCCCACGGCGCAGACGCCGTGCTTCTCCCACATCACCACGTCGTATTCCCGAAGCTGTTCGATGGTGGCCTCGGCCAGCTCGGTGGAACTCGGCATCTTGTAAGGCACGATGCCCAGCCCCTTGGGACAGAAGGCCCGCGTCTCGGGAATCATCGACCACAGGAGGTTCGTCAGCACGTCCTTGGCGAGGAATGCCGGGTTGTGGGTCATGGCCACGAGGTCGATCGGGTGGGTGTGGACGGCGGCGGTGTAGCCGTTGCCCGAGGCGATCATCTGGTCGTGCATCGCCAGATGCGAAGCCAGCTCGGAGGTGGGCTTCACGGGGTTGTCGGCGACGATTTCGTACGACGCGCAGTCGTCGAGGATGCGGATCACTGAACCGTTTTCCATCGGCCGCCGCGCCAGGTCGCGCATGCGGCGGTTGGTGCCCTTGCAGAAGAAATAGCACCCTTTGAGGTGGGGCAGCGTCATGCCGAACGGAACCGGATCGCTGATCGGGGCCATCGAACGGATCTCGTCGTCGGCATAGGCCGTGACGTTGACCGTGATGTTGCCGCCGTTGCGTTCGGCCCAGCCTTTCTGCCAGAGGTAGCCGGCGACTTCGGCGACTTCGGCCACCCGCTGGGCCAGTTCGGGACGGTTTTCGAGGATTGATTTCATATCGGTCATTTATTGGAATAGCGAAGGGAAGAAGATCGAGAAGAGCAGGATCGCAAGTCCGGCGGCGAGCGTCGCCAGCGTGCGGCCGTCGCAGCCTTTCCACTCTTTGAGCAGGATGCCCCAGACGTTCGAGAAGATGACGTTGAGCGACATCAGGATGCTCCACGAGAAGGCCAGAATGACGGGCGATCCGGTGAGGAAGCTCTTGCCCATCTCCAGGCCGAAGAACTGCGAGTACCACAGCACGCCGGCCAAAGCGCAGAACAGTAGGTTGTTGACCAGCACCGAACCCCGCACGCCGAAATACTCTCCGGCGGTGCGGTTGCGGACGTTCTGCCAGATGCAGTAGGCGGCATTGGTCAGGAAGCCGCCCAGAGTGACGAGCAGGATGACCGGAAGCCCTGCGTAGAGCGGATCGACGCCTTGCGCCGCGGCCGCGGCCTTGATCGGGGCCCCTGCGTCGAGGCCCAGTGCGAAGCAGGCGCTCATCACACCGGCCAGCAGCGCCACGGCGAGGCCCTTGGTCAGCGCGAAATCCTTGATCGCGGCGCGTTTCTCCTCCTCGGTCATGTCGGCGGCGCGCAGCGACCCGGCGTAGCCGATCACGGCGATGCCGGCGAGGGTCACGCAGACGCCCAGCAGCAGGACGAGCCCCTGCCCGTGCAGGAGGTCCGTGCCGGCGAACAGCGCCGGGAGGAGCGTTCCGAAGGCCGAGCAGGTGCCCAGCGAGATCGACTGCCCGAGCGCCACCCCGAGGTAGCGCATCGAGAGTCCGAACGTCAGGCCGCCGACGCCCCACAGGGCCCCGTATACAACGGCCTTGAGGGCGCCGCCCTCACCCAGCAGGGTGAAGAGCGAACCGCCCTCGGGCACGGCGATCAGGGCCCCCAGCAGCGGGAAGACCAGCCAGGCGAAAATTCCCTGCACGAGCCAGAAACTTTCCCAGCTCCACTCCCGTACCTTCTTGATCGGGACGTAGGAGCTCGACTGTCCGAAGCTGCCGACGGCGATGATCAGCAATCCGATGAGTATCTCCATGATTTACGCGCGTTTCGAGGTGACCTCGCGTTCGTATTTCTGGATTTCGGCGATGAACTCCTCGCCGACGGGCACGTTGTTGCGCAGGCAGAACATGTCCCACACGGCGTTCCAAGGCATCGACTTCGACTCTTCGAGCAGCGCCAGACGCTCGAAGCCCTGTCCGTTGGCCTCGTATTCGCGCAGTTTGGCCAGCGGTTCCAGCAGGGCCTGCATCAGGCATTTCTGCGTGGCGCGCGAGCCGACGACATAGGCGCCGATGCGGTTGATCGAGGCGTCGAAGTAGTCCAGACCGATGTGCACGCGGTCGAGGGCGTCGCAGCGCACGATCTCCTTCATGAGCTCCTGCGTCTCGTCGTTCATGATCGTCACGTGGTCCGAGTCCCAGCGCACGGGACGCGAGACGTGCAGCATCACCTCGGGGATGAACAGCAGCAGCGACGAGAGCTTGTCGGCGACGATCTCCGTGGGGTGGAAGTGGCCCGTGTCGAGGGTCACGATCTTGCCGCGCGAGGTGCCGTAGCCGATGTAGAAGTCGTTCGAACCCACGGTGTAGCTCTCCAGCCCGATGCCGAAGACCTTCGATTCGATGCAGTCCTTCATGTTGTCGTATTTCTGCTCGAAGATCTTGTCGAGCGAGTCTTTCAGAAGCTCCCGGTATTTCATGCGGTTGACCGTGAGGTCTTTCGAGCCGTCGTGCACCCAGACGTTCATGATGCAGGGATCGCCCTGCGCCTTGCCCATCTCCTCGGCGATGGCGCGGCAGCGCTTGGTGTGCTCGATCCAGAAGCTGCGGATTTCGGGATCGGGGTTCGACAGCGAGAGGCTGCCGCTCTTGGGGTGCGAGAACGACGTGGAGTTGAAGTCGAGCTTCATGCCGTTCTGCTTCGCCCAGTCGATCCAGCCCTGGAAGTGTTTGGGCTCCACCCGGTCGCGGTCGATGAATTCGCCGCCGAATTCGCCGTAAATCTCGTGGAGGTTCAGGCGGTGTTTGCCGGGGATGAACGACTTGGCTTTGAGGATGTCGGCGCGCAGCTCCTCGATGTTGCGGGCCTTGCCGGGGTAGTTGCCCGTGGCCTGGATGCCGCCCGTGAGGTCGCCGCCCTGGTTCTCGAAGCCCGTCACGTCGTCCGCCTGCCAGCAGTGGAGCGAGAGGGATATTTTCTGTAAAGCGGCGAGCGCTGCTTCGGTGTCGATGCCCAGATCGGCATAGCGTGCTTTTGCGACCTCGTAGGTCTGTTGAATCTGTTCGGTTTTCATTTTTTGTGGTGTTTTGAGTTATTTTACGATTGTCATGAAGCGGGTGTAGGCGGCATCCCATGCGGCGGTGTCGCCCGGGGTGAACTCCTCGACGGGGATGCAGCGGGCGATCAGCGTGCGCATCTCCTGCAACGTGCCGACGCATCCGGCGGCGCGGGCCTGGAGCATGATATTGCCCACGGCCGTGGCTTCCGAGGGGCCCGCCGTCACGGGAATTCCGAGCGAGTCGGCCGTGAACTGGTTCAGCAGGGCGTTTTTCGAACCCCCGCCGATGACGTGGAGGCGTTCGATTTCGAACGGCGCCAGCGAGCGGAAACGGTCGAGGACAAAGCGGTATTTGAGTGCGAGGCTTTCGAAGATGGCGCGGATCATGGCGCTGTCGTCGCCGGGCGCGGGCTGCCCCGTGCGCTCGCAGTAGGCGCGGATTGCCGCGGGCATATCGCCCGGAGTGGCGAACGAAGCATCGTCGGGGTCGATCATCGTGCGGAACGGCGCGGCTCCGGTGGCCATCTTCACGATCTCGGGATAGGTGTAGTCGCGGCCCTCGTCCTTCCATTTTCTGAGGCATTGTTCCAGAATCCACATGCCCGTGATGTTCTTCAGCAGGCGGGTCGTACCCTCCACGCCGCCTTCGTTGGTGAAGTTGTAGCGTTCGGTCAGCTCGTTGATGAAGGGTTCGCGGACCTCGATGCCCATGAGCGACCACGTGCCCGACGAGAGGTAGGCGAAACGTTCGTCGGCGGCCGGCACGGCGGCGACGGCCGACGCGGTGTCGTGGCCCGCCACGGCGATCACGGGAAGCTGCGGAAGTCCGCAGGCGGCGGCCAGTTCGGCGCGGAGCGTGCCGATCCGGTGGCCCGGCATCACGATCGGGGGGAAGAGTTCGGGCGAAAGGCCCATTTTCTCCAGCAGGCGCGCTTCGATGCGCTTCGTGCGGGGATTCAGCAGCTGCGAGGTCGAGGCGATGGTGTATTCGGTGACCATCTCCCCGGTGAGCAGATACGACAGGGCGTCGGGCATGAAGAGCAGCCGCTCGGCGGCGGCCAGCTGCGACGAACGGTCGCGCTGCATGGCGTAGAGCTGGTAGAGCGAATTGAATTGCATGATCTGGATGCCCGTCGCGCCGTAGACCTCCTCCCGGGGCAGCACCTTGGAGAAATACTCCTCGGGGGCGCCGTCGGTGTGCGGGTCGCGGTAGGCGTAGGGGAGTCCCAGCAGCGAGCCGTCCTTGCCGACGAAGGCGAAATCGACGCCCCAGGTGTCGATGCCGACCGAGGCGATTTCGACCCCTTCGCGGGCGGCGGCGCGCAGTCCCTCGCAGAGGTGTTCGTAGAGCGAAAAGATATTCCAGTAATAATGTCCGCCCAGCGGCAGAATGGTATTCGGGAAACGGGTCAGTTCCTTGAGGACGAGCTCTCCGTCCCGGAGCGAGCCGAGAATGGTGCGGCCGCTGGTGGCCCCCAGGTCGAAGGCGACGAAGTGTTTGGGTTGCATGTTTCGGTCTGTGATTTTTGGGTTGTACAAAACAACTCATTTTTTCGTCGTTTCAACGTTGTAATATGATGGATGACTTTTGTTTTTTGATCTTTCTCGCGGTTTGCCTCCGGAGGGGGTGACACCGGTCGCGGATTTTTATATATATTTGTGTAAACAAACAGCTTTTCCGTTTCAGCAACCTGCCGTATGAAACCTGTGAACAATCATAAGTACTTGGTGAGCAGCGAAAAGGACCAGACGTGGGGCATCACGGTCGATACCGTGGGCAGCGAGTCCGTCGCCGCCGGCTACGAGACCTATCCTCCGCGGGTCGGACACCCCTCGGGTTTCTATTTTGACGTTGGAAAAGGGCGTGTTCTGGAGAGCTACCAGCTGCTCTATATCACCTCGGGCCGCGGCTCGTTCTACGGGCCCGACCGCAAGCGCATCGGCATCGGCGCCGGGGACATGGTGCTGCTGCGCCCCAACCGCTGGCACAGCTACATGCCCGACCGCGAAACGGGGTGGCACGAGTACTGGATCGGCTTCCGCGGCCCGAACATCGACGCGCGCTTCCGCAACGACTTCTTCGACGACAGCCGCGAGGTGTTCCGCGTGGGGGTCCGCGAGGAGATCACGGCCCTTTACGACAAGGCCATCGAGGTGGCCGAAAACGAACGCTCCTCCTACCAGCAATATCTCGCCGGCATCGCCAACCTGCTGCTGGGCATGACGATGTACTACCATGCGAATCACCAGTTCGTGTCGCTGGACGTGGTGAGGCAGATCGACCGCGCGCGGCGCATCATGCGCGAGGAGCTTTACGCCAACATTTCGCCCGACGAGGTGGCCCGGCGGGTGAACATGAGTTATTCGTGGTTCCGCAAGATGTTCCGCGACTACACGAACATCTCTCCGGCGCGTTACATGCAGGAGCTGCGGTTGCAGGAGGCTTGCCGCCTGTTGTCGGGAACGGCCATGAGCATCAAGGAGATCGCCTTCCGGCTCAATTACGGCGACGCTTCCTATTTTTCCAACATGTTCCGCCGCCATCTGCGGATGACTCCCGTCGAGTACCGCCGCCGCTTCGGCGTCGGCAGCGACGGCTTCTGTGCGGACGTTGTCGGGAATGAAGCCTGAAAATCTGTAAAACCCCAATAATTTTCTGATCCGATGAATGTTGCAAATCTCCGAACCGCCGGACGCTGGCTCGCGCTGTGCTGCCTGCCGCTGCTGGCGGGTTCCTGCGGGAAGCGTCCCGCGATCGCCGACATGCGCTGCGAATATCTCGCTTCGCCGATCTCGGTGGACACTCCGTCGCCCCGCTTTACCTGGACTTATGAAGATGCCGATGCGTTCGTGCAGGCCGGTTACCGCCTCTGTGTGGCTACGGCGCCCGAGAAACTGGACCTTCCCGACATCTGGAACTCCGGGGAGATCGCCGGCAGCCGTCCTTTTGCCGCAATGCCCGACGGCGGACTGCTTGTCTCGCGGACCCCTTATTACTGGCGGGTCGAAGCGTGGGACGCCGGCGGCCGGCGGATCGTATCGCCCGTTGCGGAGTTCGAAACCGCCCTGATGGAGACCTCCGAATGGCAGGCCCGCTGGATCACCGATGCCCATGACAAGGATTTTGTCCCTGCGCCGATGCTGCGGCGGGCGTTCGCCGTGCGGTCGGGCGTCGAGCGCGCCCGGCTCTATGTGAGCGCCGCGGCCTATGCGAAAATGAGCCTGAACGGTGAACCCGTTTCGGGAAATCTCCTCGACCCGGGTTACACCCATTACGACAAGCGCAATCTCTATGCCGTGCACGACGTTACGGACCGGCTCCGCGAGGGCGAGAATGTCCTTTCGGCGGTGCTGGGCAACGGGTTTTACAATGCCATCCAGCCCGTCGCCACGTGGAGTTTCGAGGTGGCCCGCTGGCGCGGACGTGCGCGGATGATCTGCGAACTGCACATCGACTATGCCGACGGCACGCACGAGGTCGTCTGCTCCGACGGTTCGTGGCGCACGACGGCCGACGGTCCTTACCTCTCGAACAACATTTACAGCGGCGACGTTTACGACGCCCGCAGGGAGATTCCCGGCTGGGACCGTCCCGGATTCGACGATTCGGCGTGGGCGCAGGCCGTCGAAGTCGCGGCCCCTTCGCCGTTGCTGAAAGCCCAGTCGATGCCCGCTGTTCGGGCCACGTGCGAGATGGAGCCCGTCGGGGTCCGTTCGTTCGGCGACACGATTTGGGTGTTCGATTTCGGCGTTAACCTTACGGGCCTCTGCCGCTTGGAGATCGAGGGCGAGCGCGGCACGAAGATCACAATGACCCACGGCGAATTCGTGCAGCCTTCGGGGCGCATCGAGATGCGCAATCTCGATATTTACTATAAGCCCCTGCCGGGTTACGATTTCCAGACCGACACCTATATTTTGAAAGGCGAAGGCCGCGAGACGTGGACGCCCGATTTCACCTACCACGGATTCCAGTATGTGGAACTGCGGTCGAGCACCCCGGTGAAACTCGACAAGACGAGCCTCACGGCGCGTTTCATGCACACCGATGTATCTTCGGTCGGGAAATTCTCCTGCTCGAACGGACTGTTCAACCGCATTTGGGAGATGACGCGTCGGACCTATCTCAACAACCTCACGTCGATTCCCACGGACTGCCCCCAGCGCGAGAAGAACGGCTGGACGGCCGACGGCTATCTGGCCATGGACCTGGCGCTGCTCAACTACGACGGAATGGCCTTCTATGAGAAGTGGCTCGACGATTTCATCGACAACCAGAACGAGGCCGGACGCCTTGCGGGCATCATTCCCACGGCTGGGTGGGGGTACGACGACTGGATCGGCCCGGTGTGGGACGCTTCGGCCTTCATCATCCCCTACACGCTTTACAACTATTACGGCGACCTGCGTCCCGTCGAGAAGATGTGGCCCGTCTGCGAGCGTTACCTCGAATACCTCGCCACGCGCGAGGAGGCCGACGGCGGCGTGACCTACGGCATCGGCGACTGGGTTTTCTACCGAACGCAGACTCCGACCGACTACACCTCGACCTGTTTCTATTACTACGACAACGTGCTGATGGCCCGTTTTGCCGAACTGCTGGGCCGCGACGGCGAGCGTTACGCCCGCAAGGCCGCACAGCTGCGTGAACTGATCAACACGAAATACTACGACGCTGAAAAGGGCCTTTATGCCAACGGTTCGCAGGCCGCGCAGGGTGTGGCGCTTTATCTGGGCATCGTTCCCGAAAGCGACGCGCAGCGCGTGGCCGACAACCTCGCCCGCATGATCGCCGATAACGATTATTTCCTCGATTTCGGAACCATCGGCAGCAAAACGGTGCTGCGCATGCTCACTCGCTACGGGCATGTCGAGACAGCTTATAAAATGGCCTCTCAGACCGAGGGCCCTTCGTGGGGCTGGTGGGTCAGTCAAGGCTTCACGACGCTGGCCGAGACGTGGATGCTCTCGCCCGAGTGGCGCGACGCCTCGATCAATCATGTTTTCCTGGGCGATGTCGCCGCGTGGTATGTCAACGACCTGGCGGGCATCAATTTCGATCCGGCGGACCCCGGGTTCGGACACATCGTCATCGCTCCCCATTTCGTCGAGGCACTCGACTGGGCAGCGGCTTCCTATGACTCGGTGCGCGGTGAAATCCGCTCGGAGTGGCGGCGGTGCGGCGGCTGCGTGACGCTGAAAGTCACCATTCCGGCCAATACGACGGCCGACATCCGGGTCGGCGGAGAGATCGTCGCTACGGTGTCCGGCGGCGTTCACGAATTTACCTTCTGATACATCCGGCCGAAACAAGAGCGGCAGACTTTTCCGAAAAGTCTGCCGCTCTTGTTGTTTCAGGTGTGTTCTCAGAGATTCTCATCCTCGAAGGCGAACACCTCGGTCGAAACCTCGCCCAACGCTCCGGAATTCTGGCTGATGCCGGTCTGGACCTTGATGAAGTCGATGTATTTGAGGTTGGCGGCGCTGCCGTCCGCATTCACTGCGTTGGAGATTCTGAAATAGTTTTTGCGCTGGTCGCCGTCGGAAATCTCTCCCGTGGCCTGGTCGTTGCCTGCGTTGTCGGCGTATCCCCAGTCGTAGGGGCGATTGAAGTAGTCGCCTGTGATCGGATGGCGCGTCGTGTTGGCGGCCAGCCGCGTGCCGTAGAGCGTGTACTTCTCGGCGTCGATCCATCCCGGGTAGTAGCTCTCTTGTGTGTGGCTGCTGTTCCGTTCGACTTTGCCCGCGTTGCCGCGGTTGTCTTTCCATTGGATGTCCGTGCCGGCGCTCTTCGGGCGGTAGTAGGTCATGGCGTAGGACGTGAGCGTTTCCGGTTTGCCGTATTCCGAACCTTTGAGCTCGTACCACTCGTCGTCGGGAAGCCCGTTGCCGTTAGTGTCCTGCATGACCCACACGATGCCCGGTTCGGACGACTGGGCGAACTGGTTGCCCGTGATCGAAAAGTCGTCGCCGCCCTTGTTTTCGATGCTGTGGTCGAATCCCACGACGATATATCCGCCCCAGGCCCCCAGCGACACATAGTAGTTCTTTTTCTCCTCGGCGTTTTGCCGGAGCAGTTCCTGAGCTTTGGATGCGGCCGCTTCCGCCGAAGTGATGTCTTTGAAACCGCCTTCGTTGATGAACTGCCCCGGAGCCGGAGTGTATTCGTAGACCTTGTCCGAGAACCGCCCGGTTCCGCCGGTACGCTTGTGCGACATTTCGTCGTCGCAGCAGGTCACCGCGACGGAGGCTGTCGCAGTCTGGCCGTCGTCGTCGGTGATTTTCACAGCGACCGTATAATCGCCTTTCGCCGCCGATTTGAAGCCGTAAACGGCTCCGTCGCCTTCGGCGGCGACCGGTTTTCCGTCCACCGTCCATTCGAATGTCGGATTGTGGAAATGTTCGAGGACGGGACGCAGGTAGAGCGTGCGGTCCCGCGATACGTTCCGGGTATCTGCCTTGCCGAACCGGAGGGAGGGCGCCGGGAAAACGGCTGTCACCGTGAAACGCTCCACGACCCGGACGGTGACGCTCGCTTCGTCTTCTCCGTCTTCGTTTTCGGCGCGCAGGGTCAGCTGATAGTCGCGCAAGTCGCTCTGTTTGAACGTGTAGGTCGCATCGGTTCCGGCCTTTTCACCGTCGAGCGTCCATTCGAAAGTCGCTCCGTCGCCGTTGGCGATCGTGGGGGCGATGACGGTTTCGCGTCCGGCTTCCACCTCCATCACCCGGTCGTCGCCGACGGGGAACGAGATCTCCGGGGGCAGCAGCCGGTTCACCTCGATGCGCAGCTCCTCTTCGGCTTTGCCGTTCGGGGTTTCGACGCGGAAGACGAGGAAATAGATGCCCGCTTCCCGGGCCTCGAACGTGAAAGTCGGTCCGGAGCCGGCCGGTTCGTCGTCGAGAATCCATGCGTAGACGGCGCCTTCGGCATTCTCGACCGTCGGGGCGATCGTCACCGATTTGCCGACCTTCACCGGATAAATGCCGTCGGGATTGTCCAGCGTGATGACGGGTTTGGGTCCGCCGTCCGTGATTACGTCGTCCTTGTTGCAGGAGGCGAGCAGCGCCAGGAGGAGGACTGCCGTTGAAAAACAGAGATTCCGGATCATATAGCTTGCCATTTTTTAGTCGTATGCACCGGACTCCGGACGGTGAAATCGACTGGACGGAAAAGTCGTATGACGAAGCTGCCGTTCGATCTCTGCCCGAAACCCGCGGGTGCGAATCCTTGTCAAGGCAGGTCTTCTGACTCGTCCCTGTTGCCGCGCCTTCCCGGCTTTCGGCCAGTGGCATAGCGTGCGGCAACCGTCGTCTCCCGCGAGGGGAGGGGACTTACAGCAGCAGGTACTGTTCCGGATTCTCACCGGATTCCCTTTTCATCGGGCGGGGTGCGTGCGATCCCCGTTCCGAAACCTTGCGGGACAAAGATACGAGAAAATCCGGAAAAAGCCGTGCGGGGTGCGGTTTTTTCCGGATTTTGTCCTGCGGACAGGGCGGCTACCACATGTAGAGCACCATGTCGCCCGGGTCGAGCGTCAGCGTGCGCTGGTCGTTCGAGGCCGGCTGCACGGAGCCGTCCTTGCGAATGCGGCGCACGTGCTCCTGCGTGCCGACATTGAGGTAGCACTTTTCGTTGATGTCGGTGTTGACCGCCATCATGAAATGGTAGCCGTGGTTCTCGAAGAACGAAATGCACGCCGTGTTGGTTTCGCGGCCCACCGACAGTTCGGTGATCTCGGCAGGGAGCTTGTCCAGGGCGCGGGTGTCCAGCGGCAGCGGGGTGCCGATGTGGTAGACGCCCGTTACTTTGTTGTCCAGGAAGACCCACGACAGTTTCTGGATCTCGTCGAGCACCGATTTCACGATGTCGTAGGTCTCGGTGCGGGTGCCGTCCTCGGCGATCGGCCCGTTGCGGTATTTCCAGAGTTCGGGATTCTCTACCGTCGGGGTCCAGTAAGTGAAGCATTGGAGCACCTGCGTGCCGTAGGCGAGGTTGCTGTAAGCCTGTAGGCGCAGGTCGTCCACCGTCGGCTGCGGGTAGCTGGTGTGGGGAACGGTGAGCATGAAGCTCCAGAAATCCATTCCCGAACGGAGCGCGCGGTCGCGGACGATTTCGAGACACTGATACCATTCGCCGAGGATCTGCCGCGGGCTGTCCGCGATGTTCGGGTCCTTGATGATCGGGTATTTGTCGAACGAGAGGAACGTGATTTCGGGAACCTCGGCCATGTAGCGGTCGATGTACTCGTTGTAGTCCTTCACGCCGAGGGCCGCATAATGTTCGGGGCCGCCTGTGGGGAAGATGTTCGCATAGCAGATGTGCTCGCGGTCCACGTGCCGGATGTCGGACATCATTTTGGACATGTTTGCGAACTGCGTCGGATGGGGTTCGTCCATGACGAAGTATCCGGCCAGCGCGGGATGGTCTTTCAGCCGGGTTACGGCGTCGAGACGCTTGCTCTCCGTATAGAGTTCGTCGCACTCTACGATGAGCTTGATACCGGTTTCGGCGGCGTAGTCGAGACATTTGAGTGCCGTTTCGACGTTGCCCATGCGCGAGTAGTTGAGCGTGATGCCCATCTGCTCGGCTTCGCGGAAACGTTCGACGCTGGCGTGAGAGGCGCGCACGCCGTGCCATGCCACCACGGGAATCTTCTCTGCGGCGGGGATTTGCGAGGGGTAGTTTTGCGATTTGCCGCCGTCGTCGTCCTTGCAGCCGGTGAAGGCTGCGAGCGATCCGGCGAGCAGTGCGGTCATGAGGAACTGTTTCATGGTTGAATCGGGGTATTGTCGGATTAATACTTGAATATATAGCGGTAGCGGAAACGGTCGCCCGGAGCCGAATCGCCGTCGCGCATGCACTCGCGGATGTCACCGTCGGTCACGGCGTTGTCGATCCATTTGAAATCGACCGTGAAGTTGCGCACGTCGGCGATGCCGAGCTCCCGGAGCGGGACGGCGATCTCCATCCGGTTGCCCGACACGGCATAGTCGATCGTCGCAGCCTCCTCCCAGTCCCAGCCTCCCTTCGAACGTTGGAGCGTGGTTCGGGTGTCATCCGTGACCTTGTTGTTAACGACCCATTGGAATCCTTCCCAGGCTGGCGCCGTGCTGCCTTTCACCGAAATGAAGAGCCGCATCCAGTTGCGCCCGGTGCGGGGCGTGATCGGATCGGCGGTCTCCACGTAGAAGAAGAGCGATTTGCAGTCGGTGGCCACTTTGGCGTAGCAGATGTCGTTGCGGCCGGTGTCGTTCGTGAGACTGAGGTTCTTGTAGCCGAAGCCCCAGTGGTTGCGTGCCCGGGTGTCGTCCGTGTAATCCTTGTAGCGGGTTCCGAGGGTCTCCCAGTCGTCGAATTTGCCGTCGATGGCGATCTTGTGGACTTCATTCACCGGCTCGACCGCAGCGACGCCCTTGTAACGGCGCACGTAGTCGGTCATGTAGTAATAGTAAACGTCTGTGAAATCGTCGGCACAGGGTTCGATGTCGCGGCTGAATTCGTGGTTGTAGCAGTCTACGAAATAGCTTTCGCCGGCTTTGATCGTCTTGCCCATGAATTGTTGAGGGCCTGTGCTGATCTGCCGCTGGGCCACCCATTCGTTCCATCCCGTGATGAAGATCAGATCGGGGTCGCACGCGATGGCGTGTTCGAACTGCTGTTTGAAATAGGTTCCTGCGGCGCGCTGTTCGGCTGTGGTGTTCGCGGGCTGGTGGCCGCCTTTGTCTTCGGGCGAATTGCCCGTGTAGCTGCGTCCGATGTTCCAGAGAGGATGACTTGCTGCCATGACGGGAATCTCCTCCTTCACGTTGCGCTGCGGCGAGAACTCGCCCCATGCCCAGCGGTTCGTGCCGTCGCCGTACCAGGGACCGCCGTAGCCGAACTGGGTGTCGAACCATGCGTAGCGGAACGTGAGGCGCTCGGAAACCCCGGCCCCGTAGTCTCCGGGAGGTGCGAGGAGCAGCGGCTTGCCGTCGAGTTCGTACCACAGGCGGTCGTAGTCGCTGTTGCCGTAGAGCGTCAGCAGTTCCTGCACTACCGGAGCGGGATTCGTGTTGAGGATGAACGAGATTTTCGGTCGGGGATTGCCTTCGCGCAACATCTGATTGTAAACGTCGCAAAGCGTTCTGACTACCGGGAGATAGGCGTATCCGTTCGTCACGTCGATGAAAATCACGTCTACGCCTGCCTCCGAAAGCATCTGCGCGTGGCGGCGGATCACCCACGTGTCGTTGGAGACGTAGTAATCCAGATAGGGCTTGCCCCAATGGTGCATGGCGCCTCCGGGACCGAAAGGAATGTCGGCCGGATCGCTGTGGCCTTTTTCCAGTTCGCTGATGTCGTAAGGCGACCGGGTGTCCGTGGCCTTCGGCGGGATGATGTCGCCGCCGAAATAGTCGCCTGTGTCGTAGCCGTGGGCGCCCAGCCAGATGAAGTAGAAGATGCCGACCTTTTTGTCGCGCGGGGCGCGATAGTCGAAAGCGATCTCTTTGCCTGCGGGATCGACCGCCACCAGAGATTCGTTGCCGTATGTAACCACCTCGCCCGGCGCCGGACCCGGCTCCTTGCCGGGGTCGGGATCGTTGTCGGAATTCGAGCAGGCGAACAGGGCGAGCAGGAGGAACGGGATGGTTGCTTTAATCATCGTGTCCGTTGTTTTTCAGGATTTTATTGGCGGAATTGCACTTCGAAGGTGATGAAGAGTCCCCGGTGGTCGCTGGGCCATACGCCGCCCACGGGTTCGATCAGCTCCTCGGCCTTGTCGATGAACTGGTCCTCGACCACGGCGCTTTTGGAGATCATCGACGAGGGACCCATGATCTGAGCCTTTTTGGGGGCGAATTTGGCATCGGGACGGTAGTAGACGAAGTCGATGCGGTCGCGTTCGTCGGCCTCCGCAGCCCATTGCGTCTCCTTTCGGGCGTCCTTGTTGTGCACGGGCCACGTCACGGCCGGATGGGTCGCGGGGTCGGGATAGACCTCCCGGTAGGCATCCTTCATGCCGTCGGCGTAGCAAGTCGTCGAGACGGGCCATGCCACCACGCAGCCGTTGTGTTCGTACTTGTCCTTCATCGCCTCGGTCCAGTCGAGATGCGAAGGCTGGTTGAGGTCGCCTCCGAAGATGCAGAGGCGTCCCTGTTCCTGCTGGGTCCGGGTGTCAGCCGCGAGATCCCTGGCGATCTGCGTGCGTCCGGACTTCTCTTCGCGTTCGAGGATGAAATCAACGTCGGTGATCGGTCCGTCTGCGAGTTTGTCCCATCCGTAGGGCGAAGAGCCGTCGCCGTAGCCGCGCGGCAGATAGCAGGCGTAATACATGTGGTAGGCGTGCGAGGCGTAGAGCGCCATCTGCTGCCCGTAGAAATCGATCACCGTGCGGTAGAACCACAGGTTGCCGTTCACGGCGTCGGTCGAGAGCACCGGGTGGCGTGTCAGCAGGCCGCGGGTGCCGCTGCCTCCCTTGCAGGTGTAGGTATAGCGGATGCCGGTGCGTTTGTACAGTTCGTCGGCTACGGCGCTCAGGATCGTGCGTGCGTTATCCTCCGAGGTGAACTCGCAGAACGATGCGGCGTCGGGTTTCAGTTCGGCGAGCTGTTTGATCAGCGCCTCCTGACCGTTGGCGACGTTGGCGATGCCTTCCCAGAGGTTGAGTTGCAGGAACGTGAAATCGCGGGTTGCGGCAGGCGAATAAACCTCGATGTCGCAGCTGGCGCTGACCGATCCGAGCGTCGCGGAGATGACGGTGCGGCCTTCGGCGACGCCCGTTATGCGGCCGTTCTGATCGACGGTCGCCTTGGAGGTGTCGTCGCTTTTCCATACGACGGGACCCTCTACTGCGGCATTCTCGGGAACGAGTTTCGCCGTGATGTCCAGCGTCTTGCCTGCTGCGACCGACGCGAACGTCACCGAAAGCTCGATCTTTTCGAGCACGATCGGCGCAGCGGTCACCGTGACTTCGCATGAGGCGGTTACGTCGCCGCATTTGGCCTTGACGTTCGTTTTGCCGACGGCGATACCCTCGATCGTTCCGTCGTCGCCGGCCCGGGCGATCTTCGGATCTTCGCTCGACCAGCGGAGCCCTTCGAGCGAAGCCGTTGCGGGCGTGGCCGCTGCGGTCAGCTGGGCGGTCTGCCCGACGGTCAGCGAGAGGGGTGAAGGCGTAAGGGTGATTGCCGTCAGTTTGCCGGGGTCGTCGGGTGTCTCGCCCGATTTGCTTTCCGAACACGATACGGTGACTGCCGATGCACTTAGGCAGACCAGCATCGCGTAACGCAGAATGTTGCTTTTCATGGTTTAGGGTGTTAGGTTTTTTGCTTGTCTATTCGATTTTGACGAGCCCCTGCCAGGCGCAGTGGTGCTCGGTGATTCCCTTTTCGTCCATCCAGCGGCGGGTCTCGGGGGTCTTCATCCACGCTGTGTCGTAGCCTTCGCCCACATCGTTGTTCCACACCCACAGGGGCGTCGGCCAGAGGCAGGCGCGGAAGCGGACCGTGCGGTAGAACTCTTCGCGCACGCCCATCTGCCCGTGGTGGGCCATCTGGATATAGTCGCAGTCGAGTTCCTCCTGGGGAACGCTGCGCAGCAGACGGTCGCCGCTCTCCTCGCCCGTGTCGCCGAGCATCAGCAGCGATTTGCGCTTGTCCCAAAGCCGCAGCACGATGCTGGCGTTGTTGTAGGCGTTGACAAGCGTCGTCGTGTCGTTGACTTGCAGGACTTTGAGATGCAGTCCGTCGAGACGCATCTCCCGGCCCGGCTCCGTCAGATTCTCGACGCGCAGGCCCGAGGCCGCGAGGGCTTCGAGGTAGGCGTCGGCCAGCTTTCGGCGATTGAGGTCGGTGTTCAGCTGCGCGTCGTTCATCGGCGACTGATAAATGGTTCCGATTTCGATGCCGCCGGGCGTGCGCAGGATTTCGGTGAGGGCACCCATGTGGTCGATGTGGGGATGCGTCACGAACCACCACTCCACGCGGTTGCCCAGCGCCGCGAGGAACCCCCGCAGATAGGGGGCGTCCGCCGCCGTGCCGCCGTCGATCACTGCGACACGCCCCGCGTCGGTGCGGATTACGTAGGAGTTCATCTGCGACGGTCCCTGCGGAGGCAGTTGCCAAAGCGTGAAACCCGGACGTGCTGCCGACAGCGGGAAACAGCCGGCGGCGAAAAGCAATGAAAGAAACAGTTTGCGCAACATGGCTTTATTTTTTACCGTATTTGATCAACAACGACGAGCGGGGCTGTCCGATGCTCATCGTGAAACTGTCCATCAGTTGCCGGCCCGTGGCCTCCACGCGGTCGCCGTTGTCGGCGTTTTCCAACACGTAGGTCGCTTCGGGTTCCAGTCCGCGGAAACGCACGACTTTCCGTTCGTCGGGCGAGAGTTCGCGGCGGAAAGCCACCACATAGCCCGTCTGGTCCGAGGGGCGCAGGAGCTGGTAGGCCAGCCAGATGTCGTCGCCCGTCATGTCGCCGTAGCCCGTCAGCGGGTAGTAGTCTTCGTAGAAGTAGGGGCGCACGGCGGCGAATTCGGCCATGCGGCGCTGCATCTCGGGGATCGACGAATCGGCGTTGGTGATCTTCCAGTTGTAGATGATCGTAGCGCTGAGGCTCGAACGGAAAGTGAAGGCGTCGGACTTGTGCGTGCCGGTTCCGTGTACGGGCAGCCACATGTTCAGTCCGTAGGTGTGGCACTGGTAGCCGATCGGTTCACCGTAGTTGTAATCGGTTCGCCAGAGCGGTGCCGACCGCGAGGTCGATTCGAGGTCGATGCGGCGGCCTCCCGAGGCGCAGTTGTCGATCACGAGGCCCGGGAACTCGGCCCGCAGGTAGTCCCAGAAAGCGTAGAGCCCTTCGATGTAGCGGATTTCACAGATGCCCATGCGGTCGGGCTGGTCGTTGGCGTACCAGAAACCTTCGGGGTCGATGTTGAAATCCTGCCGGTAGTAGTCGATGCGGTTGTCGCGGATGAGCTTGGCGATCTGCTCGCAGAACCACGTGCGGGCCACGGGGTCACCCAGGTTGAAGAGGAACGAATCGACGCTTCCGCGTTTCACCCAGCCCGGCTGGGCCGCCTTGCCGCTGGCGTCGAGCATGAACTCGGGGTGCTGCATGGCCCAGTCGGAATCTTTCATCACGCGCTCGGGCTCGAACCACACCATGAACTTGCAGCCGGCGCGGTGGACCTCGTCGGCTACCGGGCCGAGGCCCTGCGGGAAGCGTACGCTGTCCACCGACCAGTTGCCCACGGTGTTGGCCCAGTTGTAGTGGTTCTTCCAGTCGGCGGCCTTGCTGTACCATCCGGCGTCGAGCCAGAAGACCTGCGGCAGCAGATCGAACTGCTTGTAGCGTTTCACGAGGGCCGTGGCGTAATCGGCTGTCATGCAGGTGTATTCGTTGCAGGGGGCGGGGTCGCCGTAGTTGAAGCTCGAACAGATCGGGAACACGGCGGGTTTGCCGTCGGCCGTGGGGTGGTGGTGGGCCAGCAGGAAGCGGCGCAGAAGGTTTTGACCGTCCATACGGTCGTCACCCTGCCACAGGAGCATGGCCGTCGAAGGAGTGCGGATCTCCTCGCCCGGAAGCAGGTAAGCGGCCAGGTTTTTCATGCCGGTCGCCACGCTGACGGCATTTGCTGCCGGGCGCGCAATGTCGGCTTTCCAGTTACCGGTCCATCCGATGGCTACGACCATGCCTCCCGTGGGCAGTTGGACGTTGAAAAAGGGAAAGGCGTGCGACGACGAGCGTCCGCCCTGTGGGTGCATCGAGTGCTCGTCGCCCACGGCCAGCTCGCGCGTGCGGGCGTGAAAGTCGGCCTTCGAGACGTGGCTTCCGTCGGCGTAGTGGAGCAGGTAGGCTCCCTTGGCTGTCGATTCGGGGGTGATGTCCACGACCTTCACCTGCTCGATCTTCGGGGTGTTCTCCTCGGAGGTGTTGCGGAAGCGGAGCACCCACTCCATGGCGTTGAAATCCGCGAAAGTCTTCACGCGGCACTCGACGGCGAGCCCCGTCGCGGGGTCGGTATAGGTGTAGACGTGCTCGGTGACGTTCCGCTCCGTTGCGGGGAGCGTTTCGACGGTGTATTTCCAGTTGGCTATCGTCTTGCCCGAGGACACGCCTCCGTAGATGAACGAGAAGGGCGGCACCTTGCCTTTGGCGAAAGCTCCGGCGACCCATTTTTCACATTCGGCGCCTTTGGCGGGAATGCGCAGGCGCGACTGGGCGGAGGTCTGTGCAGCGGTCAGCAGGAGTGTTGCGAGCAGTAGTCTGAACAAATGTTTCATGGCTTGTGGGGCTTCAGTTTTTGCGGTATTTTATCAGCAGCGAACTCTTCGGGTTGTCGAGACGGAGCGTCAGCCCCTCGGTCAGTTCCCGGCCGCTGCGAACGGTTTCGGCCTGCGTGTCGCAGTCCACGAGGGTATAGGAGGCGTCGGGCGTGAGTCCGCCCAGGCGCACGGTGTATTCCGCGTCGGGCGCGTCCTGGCGGCGGAATGCGACTACGATGCCCGAGTCGTCCGACGGACGGTGCATCTGGTAGGCCAGCCACACGTCGGAACCCGTGAGGTCGCCTGTTCCCGAGAGCGGATAATAATCTTCGTAGTAGTATTCGCGGATGTCGCGGTATTCCCGGATGCGCTGCTGCATGTCGAGGACCGAAACGCTCGGCTCGGTGACTTTCCAGTTGCACTGGAGTGCCGACGAGAGGCTCGAGCGGAACGAATACTGTTCCGGCAGCAGGATGCCCGTGCCGTGTATCGGCAGGAAGAAATTCAACCCGTAGGTGTGGCATTGGTAACCGTCGGGGTCATCGTAGTGGTAGTAGTCGCTGCGCCAGAGGGGTGCGCTGCGGCCGATGGATTCCCAGTCGAGGCGCTTGCCGCCCGAGGCGCAGTTGTCGATCAGCAGGCCGGGGAAGCGTTCCAACAGATAGTCCCAGAATTTGTAGAGGTTTTCGATGTGACGGATCTCCTTGATGCCGCTGCGGCCGGGCTCGTCGGCGTCGCGCCAGTAGCCGGCCGGAAGCATGTTGAAATCCTGTCGGTAATAGTCGATCCCGTTCTCTTCGATCAGGTCGCCGTAGTATTTGCAGAGCCAGTCGCACGCTTCGTCATTGCCCAGGTCGAACAAGTACCAGGTCGATTGTTCCGAGCCTTCGGGCCATTCGGTGTCGAGCATCCACTCCTTGTGTTCCGTAGCCCACTGCGTGCCCTTTACGACGCGCTCGGGCTCGAACCACACCATGAATTTGGCACCGGCCTCGTGCACGGCGTCCGAAACGGGTTTCAGCCCTTCGGGAAAGCGTTCCCGATCGACCGTCCAGTTGCCCGTGGTGTTGGCCCAGCTCTTGCCGTGCCGGAAATCGCCGGCCCCGGTGTGCCATCCGGCATCGAGCCAGAAAACGTCGGGTGTCAGTTCGAACATCGAGTAGCGGCGGACCATGGCGATGGCCCAGTCGGCCGTCAGGCACGAATATTCGCCGCAGGGCTGCGGGTCGCGGTAGTTGAAGGCGCTGCAAAGCGGGTAGAAGGGGCTGCCGTCTACCTTGCGCGAATGATGCGCGAGGACGAGGCGGCGGAAACGGTTGTGGCCGTTCATGCGGTCGCCGCTCCAGAACATCAGGGCGACCGAGGGCGTGCGGATCTGCTCGCCCGGGTAGAGGTATAGATCGGTGTTCAGCATGCCCGCGGCCAGCGTCAGGCGGTTCGGGTCACGCTTCTCGAGGTCGGCGAACCACGTTCCGGTCCAGCCGACGGCGACCATCACGCCCTGCCGCGAAGCCTCGGATTCGAGGTTGAAGAAGGGAAACGCCTCCTCCGACGAACGGCCTCCGTGGGGTTCGATGTGCAACGGCTGCTCCGTGCGGAACTCCGCGGTGCGGGGCGCATAGTCGGCCTTTGAAATCTTGTTGCCTTCGGCATAGTGGATTTTCAGCGCTCCGGCGGCGGGGTAGACCATGTCGAAATCCGCGACCTTCACGCGTGTAAGTTGCCCGGAATTCTCTGCCGACGTATTGTGGAAATGCAGCACCCATTCCACGGCCCGGAACTCGGGGTACCCCTTGATATTGCAGACCACTTCGAGTCCGCTGCGGGGGTCGGTGTAGGTGAACGTGCGCAGTACGACATTCTTGTCCGTCGATGCGGGCGCCGTGCGGCTCCAGCGCCACGAGCGGAGGAACTCCTCCGACGGCTTCTCGTCCAGGATGAATGAGAACGGCGGCAGTTGGCCTTTGGCGAAGCGGCTGTCGATCCAGCGGGCGATGTCTGTCTTGTCGCCTTGCATCTGCAAACGCACCTGCGCTGACGCCGGGAGCGATCCCAGCGCCAGCAACAGGGCACTTGTCAGGGCGATGATGGTACGTCGGTAATTGATTACGGGTTTCATCGTCTGTTTTCAGGGTTTGTAATTCGGTTTTTTATCATTCGGCATCCTGTTCCGCAGGGCAGAGATCGTCGATCGTGTTATGCGTGTGTTTAATCTTGACACCGCCGCCGTCGTAACCCTCCAGTGCGTAGCTCCAATCGGTAACGGTGAAGCCGTCTTTGAGTGCCTGGATCACGGGGTTGTTGTCCACCCATTTGTCGTAACCGGGCTTTTCGCCGTTCT
This sequence comes from Alistipes intestinihominis, assembly GCF_040095975.1. Taxonomy (NCBI): domain Bacteria; kingdom Pseudomonadati; phylum Bacteroidota; class Bacteroidia; order Bacteroidales; family Rikenellaceae; genus Alistipes; species Alistipes intestinihominis. Next base: position 35,522 of record NZ_JBBMFL010000006.1, on the reverse strand, counting down.
CGCCCTTGTTCGCGGACGACAGGTTCCGGTACCAGTAGTGTTCAACGTCGATATGGCGTTCGCGGCCTTCGGCATCGGCGGCCGTCGCCCAGGTGATCGTGAAGTCCTCCTTGTTTTTGAGGATGTACATGTAGGGGAACCACGAGTCGGGACGCTGGCTGTTGTAGCCTTCGCCCAGGGCGTTGTTCAGCAGGCGAGCCCGTTCGATCTTGTTGCCGTCGAGCCAGAGCTGGCGCAGACGACCGCAGTTCGAGATGTCGATCTCTTTGAGCTTGTTGTTTTTCGCGCTGATCGAATATACGACCAGCATGCGGTCCTTGTCCGAGCTGTCGCCGTTGGCCGTGCCGAGGTTGATGCCTTCGAGCTGATTGCCATCGAGCCTCAGTTCGTTCAGGGCGATGCAGTTGCGCAGGTCGATGGTTCCGGTGAGCGACTGCGAGGACAGATACATCTGCGTCACTTTGCAGGCGTGCTCGTCATCGGTATAAGTGCCGAAATTGATGCTTGCGATCTTGTTGAGCCCCGATCCTGCGTCGCCCCAGGCGTGCAGCAGCGTGGCGTTGGGGAACTGGGTCATGTCGAGCGATTCGATCGACGAGTTGGCGACGTAGACGCGGTTCACGCTCGTCAGAGGCCCGTAGAGGTCGGTCAGCGGTTTGATCGAAGTGACTCCTGTCGCATAGGTGAGGTCGAGTGTCGCGGCGGTGAAGCCGGTGAGGGCGGCATCCTTTTTCCATACCCGGAACTCTTTGGTCTCCTCGTTGTAATCGACGATCCTGCCCGGCATGTAGCTGCGGCGGGTAATACCCTCTTCGTTGGCACGCATCGAGGGATCGGTGGGAACCACTTCGTCCTCGCCCGTCAGGTAATAGCCCAGATGATAGGGTATCGCTACGAATTGATCGTCCGGATGCAAGTAGGCTTCGGCCTGTTTCACGCCGCCGCGCAGCACGGTCAGTTTGTAGGAACGGTCGCGCGATGCGGCGGCAGGCAGTTCGAACGTCGCATTCTGGGCGGTTACGTTGGCGACATCGGCTTCGGCGCTGTATTCATCTCCGGCCACCGCCTCGATCTTTACCTTGTCGCCGGCCTTGAAGCCCGGAGCGGTCATTGTGACGGTATTGCCTTGAATTTCGCTCAGGTAGGGTATTGTTATACCTTCGATAGCGGGACTCGAAACGGTCACCTTGCAGGTCGCGGTCTTCTCGTCGATGGTCAGGGTGATGTCCGTCGTACCTTCGGCCAGGGCCGTCACGGTACCGTCGTCGGCGATGGTCGCAACCGTCTTGTCGCTCGAATCCCATGCGGCTTCCTGGTTGGTGGCGTTCTCGGGGTTGATCGTGTAGGTCAGTTTCTCGGTTTTGCCGACGAACAGGGCCAGTTCGGTCTTCGAAAGTTCGATCTTTTCGACACGGATCGGGGCCGGGGTGACGGTGATGACCGCCTTGCCGTTCTTGCCGCCGCAGAGCGCCAGAATTTCGGCTTCACCCTCGGTGACGCCGGTCACTACACCTGTTTCGGGATCGACCGTAGCGATCTCCGGCGTGCGGGATCTCCATTCCACGGTTTTGTCCGAGGCGTTTTCGGGCAGGATTTCGGCTTTCAGGGTGAGGGTGGTTCCTGCGACGACGCTGCCGGTCGCCGGGGTGACCTTGACTTCGGCGACGGGAATTTTCTCGTCGTCCTTCGTGTCGTCGTCGCTGCATGAGACGGCGGCTGTTGCGAATGCCGTCAGGACGGCAATGGCGGAAAAGATTTTTTTCATAATAGGTTGGAATTTAGGGTGTAACATCTTTCGGGATCAGAAGCCGAGCTCTTTTTCGAGGGCCTCGATCACGATGTGGATAACTTTGATATGTATCTCCTGAATACGGTCCGAATGGGGTGTGCGGGGAGCTTGAAGCACCACGTCTGCCGTTTCGGACAGACGGGTGGGACCTTCGGCGGTGAGCGCCACGACCTTCATACCCAGACGGCGGGCGGCCTCGGCCGCGGCAACGATATTCTGCGAATTGCCGCTGGTCGAGATGGCCAGCAGGACATCGCCGGGTTTGCCGAACGCCTCGACCCAGCGGACGAAAATGTCCCCGAACGAAAAATCGTTGCCCACGCAGGTCATGTAGGCCGGGTCGTTGATGGCCATGGCTGCCAGCGGACGGCGGTTCTCGCGGAAACGTCCGGTGAGTTCCTCGGCGAAATGGGTGGCGTCGCACAGCGAGCCTCCGTTGCCGCAGCTCATGATCTTGCAGCCGTTGCGGAGTGCTTCGGCCATCGTGTCCACGATTGCCTCCATCGTCGGAAGGGTCCGGGGCGAGGCGAGGAAATCCGCCAGCGCGTCGTTTGCTTCGCGGAGGCTGTGTTCGATAATTTGCCGTTTCATCTTCGTATCGTTTTATGCGTTGGCGGCCACCGACAGCGCGGCGTAATCGCCGATCGCTTCGCCCAGCGCCGCGGGAACCACGCGGCAGACACGCCGGGCGTGGGAGAGCGCTTCGCGGGCGATGACCTCCTCCGTATAAGGTTTCATCAGATTTTCGTTGCGGGCGTAGATGCTGCCGATGACGATCATCTCGGGGTTGATCAGGTCGATGACGATCGACAGCCCCCTGCCCAGGTAGCGCGCCGAAGTGCGGTAGATTTCCAGCGCCAGAACGTCGCCTTCCGCGGCGGCCTGGGCCACCAGCCGGGCGTCGATCCTCTCGGGATCGCCCTCGGGGCACCACGCGACTTTTTCACCCATTTGCAGACGCTCTTTCACGGCGAACTGCGCCAGTTGGCGGATGCCGCCGCCGCTGCAAAAACCTTCGAACGAGCCGCATTTGCCGTAACCCACGGGTCCGAAATCGCTCAGGCGGATATGTCCCAGCTCTCCGGCGTTGTCGTTGGTCCCGGTGTAGATGCGTCCGTCGAGGATCAGTCCGGCGCCGAGTCCCGTGCCGAAGGTCAGGAAGATCATGTTGCGGGTGCCCGCTCCGGCCCCGAACTGCCATTCGGCCAGCGCGCAGGCGTTGGCGTCGTTGTGGATGGCGGTGCGGATGCCGAACTCCTTTTCGAAGATTCCGACGATGGGGATGTTGTCCCAGCCGGGCAGGTTGGGAGGCGACATTACCACGCCCGTGCGGCTGTCCAGCGGGCCTCCGCAACTGATGCCGATGGCCCGGGTGTTGCCCGCATCGAGGCCGTGGCGCCCCATTACGTTCCGGATACAGGTTTTGAGCTGCTCTATGGTTCGGGCGACATCGGAGGTGCGGAAGCACTCCTTATCGAGGATCGTTACCCGGTTGCCCTCCTGCTGGCCGTAGGTGACGGCGCATTTGGTGCCTCCGATGTCAACACCGATGATGTTCTCTTTCATGTTCGTTGTAGCCATTTTTTGTATTTAGAGATCGTATATTTTCGTTTTGCGGAGCAGTTTGCGGTACTCGTCCAGTTTGAACGGAGCCCGGCCGTAGAGATAGTGGTTCTTGAACGAGCCTTCGGGTGTCGTGTATTCGATCAGCAGGATGCCCTGACCCTTCATTTCGGGCAGGCGGGCGATCTCCGCACGGGCGTTTGCCGGAACGGTGTAGCTGCTGCGGAAGATTTCGCGTCCCGTAGCAGCATCGCTGACGCGGACCGTGCCTTCGGCGGCGTTGCGCGTGTCGTTGGTGGCGACGAGTGGGTGGCTGCCGTCCGTGGCGTCGTTGATCAACACGCAGACGTTGCGCTGCACGTTGCGCAGGAAATGGTAGGCCATTTTGGGCGAGAAGTAGTAATCGACCACGGCATCGGAAATCACGGGCCATCCGTCGCGGATGTTCCACCACAGGATGCCGGTCTTCGGAGCGAATTTGTTGCCGCGGTAGATCTCGACGAAGAATTTCATCGCCTCGGCCTGCACCGACTGCGACGCGAAGATGAAATCGTCGAGTTCGGTCGGCACTTCGCCGAAGAGCAGGCGGACCTGATTGATCATCAGATTATTGCGCTCGGGCGTATAACCCCACTCCTTGAAGATGCGTACGGCCTTGGTGAGCCAGTCCTCGTTCCAGCGGAACTCTTTCTTATCGGTCCACGGATAGAGCGTTTCGGCCGGGAACATCTTTTCGAGGCTCGGCCGGTTGGGCATGCCGTGATAGCCGATCTCGCTGACGAAAAGGCAGTTGGCATTGGTATAGAACGGGTCTTTGTAGTAGCCGCGGGGGCCCCACAGGTGGTCTTCGGGCAGCAGGGCGGTGCTGTAACCCTGCTGGCAGACCTCTTCGCTCCAATAGGGCGACGAGGGGAGGTAGCTGCGCGAGGGGTCGAGTTCGTAAAGCACCATCGGGATTACCTGCCGCGACACTACGTCGCGGTTGGGGTCGATGCGGAACGGGGCCAGCGTCCCGATGGTCAGCGTTTGGTCGTTCTCGTTGTTGCCCGACCAGAGGGCGATCGAGGGGTGAGAGCGCAGTTTCATCACCACGGAGGTCACCTCGCGCTCGATGGCGCGGGCGAATTCGTAACGCTGCGAATAGAACGTGCATCCCATGCCGAAATCCTGCCAGACCATTACGCCGTTTTCGTCGCAGAGTTCGTAGAAGCGGGTGTCTTCGTAGACGTTGCCGCCCCAGCAGCGGATCATGTTGCAGTTCAGGTCGGTAACCAGGCCGAACGTGCAGTCGAGCCATTGCGTGTCGCGGCTGTGGAGGGCGTCCATCGGGGTCCAGTTGCTGCCGCGGGCGAAAACCTTCTCGTTATTGACGATGAAGCAGAACCGGCCCGGATTCTCGGGCGTGTGGGTCGGGGTGAAATCGAGGCGCACGGTGCGGATGCCGATGCGGCGGCGGTCGATGTCGAGCGTATTGCCGGCTTCGTCCATGAGCTTCACCTCGGCCTCGTAGAGCGCCGGTTCGCCATAGCCGCGAGGCCACCAGAACTCGACATCCCCGAGTCCGAGGATGTGGCGTGCGGCATGCGATGTCACCTTGGCGCGGTACATGGCCACTTGTTTGCCGTTGCGGCTCAGTGAAAATTCAGTCGTGATCCTGCCGTCCTGCATCGAGGTCGGCAGCGAGATCGTGTAGTCCAGGAAGACCGTGGCCTGCTTGTTGGGAACGTCCACGGAGGTAGTGAACCAGTGTACGTCACGCAAATGCACGGGTTTCAGCACCTCCAGCTCCACGCTGCGCCACAGTCCGGCGCTCACCAGCCGCGGCATGATGTCCCAGCCGTAGGTGTGGGGCGCACGGCGCGCGTAGACCGATTCGACTTGTGCAAAATTGATGCTGATCGTCGGCGGAATGTACTGGCGGCCCTCGATCACCGACGAACGGATGTAGACCTCCAGCGTGTTTTCTTCGCCGGCGGGTTTCAGCGCTTCGGTCACATCGAAGCGGTGTTCGATGAGCATGTTGTCGGCCGATCCGACCTGACGGCCGTTGACCCAGATGTCGGCATAACAGTCGATACCGTTGAAATTGAGCCGGATGCGGTCGCCGTCCGCATGTTCGGGGGTGGCGAACGTACGGCTGTAACGCCATTGGTAACCTTCCCACGGGCGCAGGTCGTAGACATTGCTGCCGATTTCGGGCTGCTCGATCAGCCCCGCGGCCAGCAGGTCCAGTTCCACGTTCCCCGGAACGGTCGCGTCGATGGTTTTCATCTCGACTTGCCGGGCGTCGGCAGGCGACACGATCGGAGTGTCTCCCTGGGGCCAGTAGTCGAGCCTCCATTTGCCGTCGAGCGAACTCTTCTCGCCGGCCGTCAGACTTCCTGCTGCGAACAGCAGCGCGAGGGTGGCGGTCAGTTTGGTGAATGTCGTGTTCATATCGGATTTATCTTTTTCTTGGTTTGTTTTACTTTGCTCGATTAAGCTATGTTTCTGTGCGCTAAAAGCCGGGTTCGTACTTTTTGGACGGCCCCGGACCGCGAAAAGAGCCTTTCGGTGGCCTTTTCGCGGCCGTGTGAATGCCGTCACAACAACCTAAACATCTACTTAACCGTTAAAATTCGAATGTAAAATTACCTCTTTTTTTTGAATATCAAAATTTATTGCCTTGTTTTTATTAAAAATCCGTTCGATTTTTTTCAGAGCCCGTTTGTTTGTGAATGCAAGTCTATCTTGCGGCAGGTCTGTGTCTTTGCATTGTCGATATTTGAAAATAATTTATTAATTAATCGGTTATTTTCTTAATGGAAATAATATATATAGGTATTGTTAAAAAGTCGATTTTTTTCTGTTTTTTCTTGCAAAATCGGCAGGCGTTTCGAATTTTTACTTATATTTGTGTTGGACAAACGGGTTTTTGACTGCCGATTGCTTTATCAATTAAGTTGAAACCCGGTGTCGAGTGAGCTGTAAGTGAAGATGTGCCGGAGTGGAGTGGGGACGGGTATGACGGTTCCTGAATTTGTAAATTGCTGTCATGCAGTGCGGTATTTAGTCGATGCACGCGAGTTTGACCTGCCCCGAATCTGATATTTCGGATGATTCGGGTGAAGATGAATCCCTATGGCAGACCGTAAATTTGCCGGTTCATCTTTTTTAAGCCCTGTTTACTTAAACGTTTAAGTAAATTCGGAACTGCACGATGCTCCGATATTCGGAAATACCCAAACGGAACCGCCTCCGGGCGTTCCTTAATAAACAGATACAAGAAACTACAAATTATCGCCTATGAATCATTTCAAACTACCGTGTCAGCGATTCTGCACCGGAGTGGTCAGGTGGCTCGCGGTCGGCGCGTGGATGATCGCGCTGTGTATGCCGGGCAGTCTGTTTGCCCAATCGCATGAAATTACCGGCAAGGTCCTCGATGAAAACGGCATGCCCGTCGTGGGTGCCAACATCATCGTTGACGGCACCACTATCGGAACCAACTCCGGGTTGGACGGCTCATTCAAGCTCACCGTTTCCCCCCCCCACAAAACGGTGTCCGTCATGTATTTGGGGTACAAAACTGCCAAACTCGAATTAGGTTCCCGCACTGATTTCACCGTAAAACTCGAACCCGACCGCAAAGTGATCGATGAGGTGGTCGTGGTCGCCTACGGTACCCAGAAAAAGGTTTCCGTAACCGGTTCGGTCGCCTCGGTCGGCAACACCGATTTGAAGCGCGCCCCGGTTTCCAACTTTTCCACGGCGCTGTCCGGCCGTCTGCCGGGTCTGACCGTGACGCAGACATCGGGACAGCCCGGTGCCGAGAAAGTCAATATGAAATTGCGCGGTGTCAGCACCACCGGCGACTCTTCGCCGCTGATTCTGATCGACGGTGTACCTCGTGACGACCTCAGTTCGCTCGATGCCAACGAAGTCGAGAACGTGACCATTCTCAAAGATGCCGCCGCTACGGGCGTGTTCGGCGTCCGCGGCGCCAACGGTGTGATTTATGTCACCACGCGCCGGGGCAGCGTCGGAAAGGCTGCCGTCACCATCACGGCCGACTACGGTTTCCAGCAGATTCTCTGGCGCGGCGCCATGAAGATGGATTCGTGGGACTATGCCGCCCTGTTGAACGAGCGTGCCGCCAACGACGGCAAATCCCCCGTTTACAACGAATGGCAGATCGAGCAGTTCCGGAGCGGTGCCAACCCCACGTTCTTCCCCAACCGTGACCCCTACGACGAATATACGCAGATGGGTTCGCAGTGGAAGATCAACGCCAACGTTTCGGGCGGTACGGACCGTCTTCAGTACTTTATGAACGCCTCCTATATCGATCAGGGCAGCGTTTTCAAATTCCTGCCCGAATCGACGCGCGGCTACGACCCGAGTTTCTGGCTCAAACGTGTGAGCGTGCGTGCGAACATCGACTACAAGATCACCGACGACCTGAAATTCAGTCTCAATGTCAGTTCTTACCTCAACAAAGTCAACCGGATCGTCTGGGGTGATGGCCTCGACACTTCGAACGATCTTAATTTCGATGCCGCCGGTACCACCTATATTCTGGGCGGTCTGAACCGCGTGCCGCCGACAGCACCCGGTCCTGCGCTTCCCGCAGGTGCCACCGACAAGAACGGCGATCCGCTGCCCGAAGGCGGCTGGGTGCAGGACGGTTCGGGTTATCAGCTCTATCCGCGTATGAACATGGGTGGTTACATCCGACAGATGAAGACCACGGTCAATACCAGCGCTTCGCTCGACTGGGATATGAAGAAACTGGTGAAGGGCCTGAAATTCCGCGCCATGTTCTCCTACGACCTCTATGCCTCGGGCTTTACCAAGGCGACGCAGGCTTACAACCGCTACGGTTTCTATCAGGCCAAGAGCCCTGACGAGGAGTCTTACTGGACTTGGGACCATACCGACGTTGCGTTTGACGGCATCCACGCCGATACCGAAGGCTTGAGTTTCCTGAATGGCGGCCGCGGACAGAGCTCCTACTACAAGTTTAACACGCAGCTTTCGCTCAATTACGACCGGTTGTTCAACGAGAAGCACGACGTGCATGTCATGGTGCTCGGCCAGCTGGATAACTCGGTCAGCAATTCGGCGGCTTCGCTCTATCTGCCCTATAATATGCTCTACATGTCGGCCCGTGCGACCTATACTTTCGACAACCGCTATACGGCCGAGGTCAACGTGGGTATCAACGGTTCGGAGCAGTTCTCCAAGGAGAACCGTTGGGGTATTTTTCCCGCCGTTTCAGTGGGCTGGACGCTCAGCGAGGAGAAGTTCTTCAAGGACAACATCGACCGCAAATGGATCGATTTCTTCAAGATCCGCGCATCGTACGGTATCGTGGGTAACGACCGTCTGGGCGAGAGCCGATTCCTCTATTTGGACGACGTGCGCGTGGCTTACAATCAGGGCTGGGTGACCGACGGCACCGTTCTTTCGTCGCTGGGACGCGGCAACTACGTCGCCACCTCGCTGCTGGGCAATCCTGATCTGAAATGGGAAAAGGCACGGCAGCAGAACTACGGTCTCGACATCAATTTTCTGAATGGTTTTTCGTTCAACTTCGACTATTTCAGGGAAATGCGCGAAGATATTCTCGTCGCCCGTTCGACGGTTCCCCTTGTTCAGGGTCTTCCCTCCTCGGTACTGCCCCGCGTGAACATGGGCAAGGTCCAGAACCACGGCTACGAGATGGTGCTCGGGTGGCAGAAAGCCTTCGGCAAGGATTGGTTCATCCATGTTTCGGGCAACTATAACTTCGCCCGCAACAAGGTGCTCGAAGCCGATGAGGTGCGTCTGCCGACGGGCCGCGACGGCTATCTCTATCCCTATCGTCAGACCGGTTTCCCGATCGGGCAGACCTGGGTGTTGCAGGTCGATTACAAGGACGGTGCCGGCAACGGCTATATCAATACCGAGGAGGATCTGGCGAAGTACAGTGCCATGTACAGCAAGGGCGGATTCGTCAATGCTTTCCTGGGACAGTGGAAATTCGTCGATCAGAACGGTGACGGGCAGATCGACATCAAGGACCAGATTCCGTACGGTTATCCATCCGGAACGCCCGAAATCACCTATGGCGCGTCGATGTCGCTGTCATGGAAGAATCTGGATTTCAGCATGCAGTGGCAGGGCGTGGGGCATAAGCAGGGCGTGTATTCCCTGGGTATGTTCGGCAACGGCCACCTGACCGGCGAGTGGGAGACCCACGCATGGACCAAAGAACGTTTCGAGCGCGGTGAGAAGATCACCTATCAGGCGCTCCGGTCCGGTTATACGCTGGCGGGCAACGGCGTGAACGACCGCAACGACTATGTGGTCAGCGATATGTCCTACGTCCGGCTGAAAAATCTGGAAATCGGTTTTTCGCTTCCGCAGAAGTGGATGAAGCGCATGGGCATCGGCGGAATCCGCCTCGCCGTTTCGGGTCAGAACCTTTGGAGCACCAACAACATGAAGGCGCATAGTTTCGACCCCGAGCAGGACAACGAGAACCAGTATCCGCTGACGCGCAATATCAGTTTTTCCGTACAGCTCAAACTCTAAAACCTCAAAATCTCAGCGATTATGAAAATCATACGATATGTCGGTGCTGTGTTGCTGGCGGCTTTCGCGGGTCAGGGGTGTTCGCTTCTCGACACTACGCCGGACGGCCGCGAGACGCTCGACCAGATCTTCGCCGACCACGACAAGACGGCCGCTTACCTGAATACCTGTTACAGCAAACTTCCGACGAAGGGTACCTCCTATTATTGGGTCTGCAACGCTCCGACAGCGCTTTCGGACGAAGGCTACCTGGTTTCGGGAACGATCAACGACGCCATTCCCGCCAAGATGTACACGAGCGGCGGCACGGCCTCTTCGCATCCGGTACGCGACTACAGCGATGATGAGAACTATTACAGCGCTTACATGTTGCAGTTGCGGTATTGCACGACTTTCCTGCAATACATCGACAAGGCGGGTGTCAATTCCGAGAGCGAGCGTGCCCGCTGGCGCGCCGAGGCGCACGTGCTGCGCGCCTATTATATGCTGGAAATGCTCAAATGGTTCGGAGCTTTCGCCTATGAACCGAACGGCTATCCCGACGATTACGACTACTCGACGCTGAAAAAGCGTACCGTCTGGGAGCTCGCCGAACTGATCGACGCCGAGTGCACGGCCGCCATCGATACGAACGAACTGCCGTGGCGGATCGACAACCCCTCCGATGTCAAGCGTATGACCAAGGCGCTGGCATGGTGCATCAAGTCGAAGGCTTACCTGTTCGCCGCCAGCCCGGTACACAGCGAGGATTATTCCGCCGACCAGAAGGCGTCGCATTGGAAAACGGCTTTCCAGGTGAATCAGCAGGCCGTGGAGGCGCTCGAATCCAACGGTTATTCGCTCAAAACGTCTGTTTCCAATCCCCGGCTCTATACGGGCAAGGCGGCAGCCTACAAGGAGCTGTTCACGTCGATTTCGCTGACATCGGCCGATGACCGGGAGACGATCTACCAGGCCACCAGCCGGCAGAATTACATCGACCACAATTATATCGGCGCTCTGAACTGGCCTAACAATACGACCCGTGCCGGCGTCGTGCCGACTCAGGAGATGGTCGATGCCTATGAAGTGCTGAACGCCGACGGAACCGTGGCCGAACCGCTGCTGGACCTTGCCAATCCCTATACGGCCACCAAGACACCCAACTACAACCAGAAAGCGCTGGATCTGGGATATGATCCTGACGATCCCTATGCGGCTCCCCGCGATCCGCGCATGGAGGCTTGCATCATCCGCAATGGCGATAAGATTCTGTGGGGCGGGGAACTGCGTACCGTCGAAACCTTTGTCGGCGGCGAGAACGGGGTCAGCGACGACACCAGCGAGAACCGCTTTACGCGCACCGGTTACTATTACCGGAAATACATCGCGCCCGATGTCGATGCTACCGACAACAAGGTCGATGCGGCACCCTGGAAGTTCTTCCGGCTGGCGGAGATCAAGCTCAATCTGGCCGAAGCCGCCGCCGAGGCCGGGGAGCTGGACGTTGCCAAGGCGCAGGTGAACGACATCCGCAGCCGCGTGGGCATGCCGGCCCTGCCGGACGATCTGACGCAGGCGGAGATGATCTTGCGGGTAAGGCACGAACGTATGGTGGAGCTCTGCTACGAGGAGTGCCGCTATTTCGATGTCCGCCGCTGGGCCGAGGCTTTCGCCGGTTCGCAGCTCTACCAGCAGTATTTCAAGATTCCCTGCGAGAGGCTGACCGTCATGTGGATCACGAAGAATCCCGACGACACCTACACTTATGAGCGCCGGACAGACCTCCTGCGGAACGCCAGTACGCAGCCGCGCGACGTGCTGCTTCCGATCCCCGAAACCGAGGCGAACAACCTCTATTCGCTGACCAACAAGCGCTGGCAGAATTCCGGGTGGTAATTTTTAACAGGAAACGATTATGAGAATACAGATCAAACATACAGTATTATTGCTCGCGGCCCTCGTCGCCTTTCCGTGCGGCGTCCTGACGGCGCAGGAGATCCGGACTCCCGATGCCGGAGCCGTGAGCGCCAAAGGGGCCGTTACGGACGCTGCCGGCGAGCCGCTTTATCAGGTGGAGATCACCGATCCTGCCGGGAAAATACTCGGAACTACCGACCTGTACGGCCGTTTCGAACTGCGGACGGATGTTCCGAGCCTCTGTTTCCGTACGGCAGGCTACGGCAATGTTTCGCTGCCCGTGTCGCCCGATATGAAGGTGACGATGCGCACGGATGCGTCGTCCAAGGACGACTTGCTGGATTACGGTTACGGCGTGGTCCGCCGCCGCGGAACGCTCAGCGAAGCGGTTTCGGCCATTCGGGGCAGACAGCTCGAAGACGTGCCCAATGCAAGTCTCAGTCAGTTGCTCGAAGGGCAGATCCTGGGACTGGGAACGCTCGAATACTCTTCGGACCCGGGCAATGCGGGCGTATACAAATATGTCCGCGGAATCTCCTCGACCCAGGGCACGCAGCCGCTGTTCGTCGTGGACGGCATCGTCATGCAGGATTATAACATCGAATACCTGACGGCCGCCGAGATCGACAACATCGTGCTCCTGAAAGACGCTGCCGCCACGGCCATCTACGGTCTGAAAGGCGCCAACGGCGTGATTGTGATCAATACCAAATCGGGGCTTCCCGGCACCTTCGACGTGCGGGTCACGGCCGATTTCTCCTTGCAGCAGATCGCCCGCAAACCCGAGAAGACCTCTTCCTATGAGTACGCTTCGCTTCGTAATCAGGCGTGGGAGAACGATGGCTCGATGGGGGCTGCTCCCTTCTCCGCCGACCAGATGGCCCGGATCAGGTCGGGCAACGATCCGCTCTATCCCGACAACGATTATTATAATAATTTCGTGCGTAATTTCGGTACGATGGAGCGGCTGGGCGTCAGCCTCAGCGGTGGCAGTCAGCGCACGCGCGTCTGGTCGAACATCAACTTCATGAACCAGACTTCGCTTCTGAAGCAGGAGACCGACGAGTACGCGGCCGCTCCGCGCCGCTTTTGGGTGAACTTCCGTGCGAAGATCGACGTGGACATCTCCAAGCACGTCCGCGCCTTTGCCGGTGTTTCGGGCAATGTGCGCAACGACCGTCTGGCCGGGAACAGCTATACCAACGAAAGTATTTACGGTTCGATTTTCCAACAGCCCCCGACGATGATCGGCCCCACGACCGAGGACGGCCGCGTGACGACGATGGAGACCCTCTCCGTGCCGACATACGGCATCCTGAACCGTTCGGGATACACCAAATATACGGGTATGTACGCCTCGACGTATGCCGGCGTTACGGTCGATCTCGACTTCGTCACGCGCGGACTGAGCGTCACGGGCAAACTGGCCTTCCAGTCGAGCAACGATCGTTATAACTACATGACGCAGGATTTCAGCCGCTATTATTACGACTATACGAAAGGGGATTTCGTGCAGCTGGGTTCCAATCTGAACACCAATCTGACGGGCGGGGCCTCCGGCATGTTCCAGTATGCTATCAGCTACATCGCCCAGCTGGACTACAAACGCTCGTTCGGCAAACACGCTGCGGAGGCTCATCTCTATACGTATTTCACCAACGAGCAGCTGGATGACGTGAATGCCGATTACCCGGCCGTGGGATTCCCGCACGACGACCACAACACGGGCCTGAACCTTTCGTATGCCTACGACGACCGCTATGTGGTCGGCGCGACGTTCGGACTGACGGCTTCCGACGTTTTCTCCCGCAGCAACCGTTACACGTTCGTTCCGTCTTTCTCGGCGGCCTGGGTCGCTTCGAACGAGGCGTTCCTGCGCGATGTGAAGTGGCTGAGCCTGTTGAAAGTGCGCGCCTCCTACGGCGAAGTGGCTCTCGACGATTTCGAGGTGGGCAACTACCGCTACATGTACGAGGACTATATCAAGAAAAACGGTGATGTCCGTCTGCTGGGCAATCCCGATCTCGAACCCGAGATCCACAAGATCCAGAATTACGGCCTCGATCTGGGGCTTTGGAACAAGCTGAACCTGACGTTCGACTATTTCAGCCGCCGCACCGACAATATGCTTATCGAGGGCGGTGTCCGGATTCCGGCCTATCAGGGCATCTATGTCGCCAACTACCAGAAGGTCAACGAGGGCAAGATGAAGAATCGCGGTGTCGAGCTGGGCGTCTCCTATGCGACGGACCTCGGCCGGGGCTGGGGCATCCATGCCGGCGTGAACTACACCCATGCGAAAAACGAGGTGATCTATACGGGCGAGATGCCTTATCCCGGCGACGGCAGCGGATACAAGGGCTATGCCTGTTCCTACCGGGTGGACGGTTACCCGCTGGGCCAGCAGTTCGGTTATCTGGTCGATCGCAGCAACGGCAGCGGCTACATTTCGACCGACGAGGAGCTGGCGAAATATACGAAGATGTATTCCGGGATCGGAATACCGCGCAAGGGCGACCTTATTTACAAGGACGTGAATGGTGACGGCGCGATCAACGAGAAGGACCTGTCGCCCATTGGCAAGGGTACCCTCCCGACCGGTTTCACGACCATCCGTGCCGGTTTCAGCTGGAAAGGGCTCGAACTGGACCTGATGTTCCAGGGTGTGACGGGTTACTACGGTTCGGTCGCCTATCAGACGGAGCGCGACGCCAGCGGTGTTTACAACGACTTGCACAAGGCGGCCTGGACTCCCGAACGCTTTGCCGCGGGGCAGGAGATCAAGTATCCGGCCCTGAGCTACAATAGTGCTTCGACCAGCTCCGAGGACAGCGATTTCAACATCGTTGACCGTTCGTTCTGGCGGTTGAAAAATGCGTCGCTCTCCTATACGCTTCCGGCGCGCCTGATGCGCAATGCGGGCATCAAGCGGCTGAAGATCGTGTTGAGCGGGCAAAACCTTTTCACGGTGTCGGGCCTCGACTCGAAGGTGATCGACCCCGAAACGGGCAGTATGACCAAGCTGCCGCCGATGCGCGTGATCAACCTGGGCGTGAAACTCGATTTTTAATCCGATAACAGCGAATCGTTATGAAAAGAATGAAATATATCCTTTTATTGGCTCTTTCCGCAGCGGCGCTGCTCTTCGCGGGGGCCGGCTGCCAGAAGGAGATGGACAGCGAGCTCGACGACCGTGCCGGGGATATGCGCAGCATCTACGAGCTGCTGGCTCGTGCCTACGAACATCTGAAATCGTCGTTCTATGTCCCTGTCGAGACGGGTCCGGCGGCGGGATTCACCGCCGGGGGCTACATGATGGCAGCTTACTGCGACGAAGCGCAGGAGGTCACCCAGTCGTCGGCGGTTTACGACTGGTACCGGGGGCGTGTTTCCGCTACGGGCATGCCGTTGTGGTGGAACAACGAAAACTCGGGCACGGAACGCTGGTCGGGGCTGTTCAACTGTATTTTCAGTTGCAACGAAGCCCTGAAATACCTGGAAGACCCCAGCCTCGAAACCGACTATGAGAAGGCTCAGCAGGATCTGATGATCGCCCAGGCCTATGCCCTGCGCGCCTACTGTTATCTTCAGCTTATCAAACGCTGGGGCGGCGTTCCCGTTCTGCGCGAGTCGCTCGGCAAGGACCACGACTATTCGAAGGACAAGCGGGCCAGCTTCGCGCAATGCGTCGATTTCATCATCGAGTCGTGCGACAAGGCGCTTGCCGCGGACGAAGCCCTGCAATGGCGGCAGCGGTTGTTGAGCTATGGCCTTCCCGAACTGAGCCGCGCCGCCATTTGGACTGTCAAGTCGCAGGCCGCGCTCTATGCTGCCAGCCCGCTGTGGGCCGACGACTGTGCCGGGACTGAGAAATACACATGGGAACGCGCCGCCGAAATCACCAAGCAGGCGCTCGACCTCTGCACCGGTCACGGCCTTGCGCTTTTCGATGCCGCCACGGCCTTTCCGGACGAATCCGCGACCGGCCTGACACCTTACGACAAGTTCTTTCTTACGTCCTATCCCGGTTCGGGAGGCTGGGACACCGAGACGATCTATCAGCCCACCAATTACGGAGCTCAGAGGCAGAGCCTCGTATGGCAGTATGCAGGCATGCCGATCGATGACGGACAGGTGTCGGCCGGAGCCTGTCCCACGCAGGAGATGGTGGACGCCTACGAGGTCCTGAACGATGACGGTTCCGAATCCACGCCGCTGCTCGACCTGGCGAATCCCTACAATGCCGACGGCTCGCCGAACATTTCGCAGAAAGCCCGGGACTTCGGCTATGTGGACTGCTCGGACAAGATGTACCTGAACCGTGATCCGCGTTTCTATGCGACCATCTATTACGACGGTGTGACGGTGAAGCTCGAAAACAGCGAGTACGAGGTCGAGACCTTCGTCGGCGGCAACTGCGGCCTGTCGCTGTCGCCGTCCAGCCGGCGCAACACCTGCACGGGTTATTATCTGCGTAAGTTCAACAACGCCCAGTCGAGCACCAGCGGCGGCAACAAGGACGGTTATATCCGGATGTTCCGTCTGGCCGAACTCTACCTCAATTTCGCCGAGGCTGCCTACCGGGCCCACGGCGCCGACTGGCAGGCTCCGGCCACCGAGGTGCTGGAGATGGAGGAAGGGGATGACGGTGAAACGGTCGAGAAACTCAATACTTACGGAACGCCGATGAGTGCCCGTGAGGCGGTCAATGCCGTGCGAGCCCGTGTCGGGATGCCCGGAGTGGCCGACGACGGCGAGGCCTTTTGGCTGCGGCTGTGCAACGAGCGCCGTGTGGAGCTGGCTTTCGAGGAGCACCGCTTCTTCGACGTGCGCCGCTGGACGGCGCCCGGGGGAGATCTCTCGAAGACCGACCGGCGTGTGACGGGTATGCGCATCGAGGAGTCGAACGGGCAGAAGACCTACACCCGTTTCTCGTTCGACCGCCAGAGCTATACCTCCAAATTCCTCAAATACCCCGTCAGTCTGGACGAGGTGCGCAAGATGCTCAGTCTGACGGGCGAAAACTGGCAGAACGACGGATGGAACTGACATAACGACAATTATAATAAACCTTAACCAAAAAGCTATGATTATGAAAAGGAAACTGAGATTTCTTGCAATGGCTCTGATGGCCGGCGCAATGTTTACCGCCTGCGGCGGGGACGACGATGACAACGGCGGCGGAAATGGCGGCGGCGGGAACGAGGGACCCGGAACGATTCCCGGCGTGACCGTTGACAATATGCTGAGCGGATCGGTAAAGGCCGGTTTCGCCGGAGCGATTGAGATCCTGGGTTCGGGCTTCGATCCCGACCAGGACTGGGTTTACATCGGTTATAACGAGGGCGGTGAGATCAAATACGAGCGCATCACGACCGATCTGCTGACGATCAGGTCGAGCCGTATTTCGTTCGGCGTGCCTATCACGGCCGGCTACCTCGACAAGACTTTCAAGGTGTATCTCGACCGGGAAGCGACGAAGATGGAGCTGACGAAGGATCTGACCTTCACGATGCCGACCATTGCTGAGGGTTACATCCCCGATCCTTATTTCCGGGCTACGCTGATGTCAACCCACCCGCAGCAGGGGAATCCCGAAATCGCTCCGCTTTTCAATTCCTACGGACTGATCGACGTTGCCGGAGCCGCTGCGGTCGAGACGATCAATCTCTATGCGAGCGGCGTTACGTCGCTCGAAGGCATCGAGCTTTTCACGCATTGCGGCCGCATCATCGCCCACGAGACTTCCAGTCTGGTAAAGGCCGATTTTTCGAAGCTCAAAACGGACCAGTATCTGTTTGTCACGATGGAGCGTTCCGGAGCCATGGAGGAGGTGATTGCCGGCCCGACGATCTCCCGTCTGGACATTTACGACTGCTCCAAGCTGAAGACGGTGGATCTGCATCTCAACAAGTGGATGCACAATTTGCAGTGCTATGGCGACCCCGCTATCGAGACGTTCGACATTCGCCGCGAACATACCGGGACGTTCAAGGACAAGGAAAAAGAACCTCATGAGTATTGTGACGGCGATAACCAGTATACGGTTTTCGAGTCGGGCGCCGTCATGCAGCTTCCGGACAATGTTCACATTCTGGTCGATTACGCATTTATCACGGAGAAACGCCAGGCTGGCGATAATGGCAGCTTTAAGGGTGTCTACAACGCCTGGACGCGCGGTGCGACGATCGACGTTTATTCGTCGAAGGACATCAGCAAGAAGCTGGGTACCGTTCCGATGTACAAGGACGACAGTGGCGCGCTGACGCTGACGGGACCCAACGGGTGGGTTCCTTCGGAGACCGAGTGATTCCTTTTTCAAACCGGTGCGGCGACTCCCTGAAAGGGGGCCCGTACCGGTTTCGAATATGAACGGATAACAAAAACCAATCTAACAATTACTGAAATGAAATCAGCATTCAAATTTTTCGCGCTGTCCCTGTTGGCCGGGACGATGTTCGCCGCCTGCGGCGATGACGATTCGGATGGACCGGGAGAACCCGGGAAACCCGGGGGCCCCGAAATCCCGGTGGAAATTACCAGTGACGTGAAAGGTGCCGTAAAGGCCGGTATCGCCGATGCGATCGAGATTACGGGTTCGGGATTCGATTCCGAACAGGATTATGTTTACATCGGTTACGACAAAGACGGGGAAGCCGTCTATGAACGCATCCCGGCCGACGTGCTGACGATCAGGTCCTCCCGCATTTCGTTCGGTGTGAACGTCGGGGCCAACTACCTCGACAAGACGGTGAAGGTTTATCTCGACCGTCCGGGCTTCGACAGAATGGCGATCTCGGGCGACATCACTTTCACGCTTCCGAGCGTTGAAGAGGGGTATATCCCCGATGTGGCCCTGCGCAGCGTGCTGGCCGATGCGAACCGTAATCCGAATGTGGTGTTTTCTCCGCTCGGTCTGCTCGATGTCAACAACGCCGCGACGATGACGGATAACGGCAAGGGATATGCCCTCGACATCAGCGATTGCGCCGCCACTTCGCTCGAAGGCATCGAACTTTTCAAGAACGTTACCGGTTTGGTTCCGGCATGGGGCATGCCCAATATCAAGGAGATCGACCTTTCGAAATGGGAGGCCAAGGGCATCGAGTTTTTCTGCGAACGGGCGAACAGCCTCGAAAAATTCGTCGGCCCTCCCTATGCCTATCGTATCCGGACTTACGACAGTCCCAAACTGACCCATGTGGACGTACATAACTGCGATTGGCTCAGGTGGCTGGAGATCAGCAACTTCGAAACCGGCGGCGGGATCGACGCCCCCAATTCGGCCGTGACCTACCTCGACATCCGCCGCAACCAGTCCGGAACCTATGCGGATAAGCCGACGAAAGTCGGGGAGATGGCGATGGTCTGGAACAATGCTAATCAGGGTTTCAATGTGGCCGATAACGCTACGATTCTGATCGACTCGCACTTCCTCTACGAGCATACGTTGGAGGGTGCCTGGACGCCGATCTACAAGGCTTGGAAAGAGCGCGGCGCGACGATCAAGGTCTATTCGACGATCGATCCTCACCGCGACGAGTTGCTGGGCACCGTTCCTTCCGCCGAGGAGATGCCCGATGCGCTTGTCAATGCGAATAAGAACGGGGACGGTTCGCCCGCGAATAAATGGCAGGTGGACGATCCCTACACGGACAAAAACGAAGCTCCGGGCAACAAATAATCCGCAGCATTTATCTTAACGACTCTCGTACCGAAAGGTGCGGGAGTTTTTATGAAGCAAAAACGGGTGCATCCAGCGGATGCACCCGTTTAACGTTGTCGGGGGAATTCCCGGCGTCAGGCTTTCTTCGAATGGGCATTGATTGCGCCGATGAGGAAAACCAGATAGAGCCATACGACGCTCAGTGCGATGATGGCGACACCTTGCGACCCGAAGGCGTCGGTGATGACGCCCAGCACCGGGGGAATGACGGCGCCGCCCGCCACGCCGACGATCAGCAGGGCCGAAACCTCGTTTGCCCGCTCGGGAACGCGCTGCATCGAGATCGAGAAGATGATCGAGAAAAGGTTGGCGTAACCGATTCCGAATATGGCCACGCAAGCCAGTATGGCCCAGAGCCCGTGGAGGAAGATCATGCCTGCGAGACCTGCCAGTGCGACGAAGACGCTGGCCGTGAAGAATTTGCGTTCGGGGAGCTTCATCAGCAGAATACCTCCGAGGAATGCGCCTACCGTGCGTGCGAAGAAGTAGACGCTGTTGCCCATGCCGGCGTCCGTGAGCGGCAGGTTGCAACGCTCCATCAGCAGTTTGGGGAAGGTGATGCCCATGCCCACGTCAACGCCTACCAGGACGAGGATGCCGATGAAGAAGGCCACGATGTATTTGTCTTTGAGCAGCGAGAAGGTATGCCCGATCGAGATGTCGGCGCTGGCGACCTTTTGTTCGGCAATCGGGGTCAGCCACAGCCAGACGAGGGCCAGCAGCGAGATGGCAGCGTAGATCGGAAAGATCATCTTCCAGCCGAGGAAGCTGCCCGTCACGGCGGCCGCGATGATCGGGCCGAGGAACGAACTGACAGCTTTCACGAACTGTCCGAGGGTCAGCGTTCCGGTAAGTTTGTCTCCGGCGATGACGTTGGTCACCAACGGGTTGAGCGACACCTGCAACAGTGTGTTGCCGATGCCGATCAGGGCGAACGCGATCAGTACGGCGGTGAAGTCGTAGGCCGCGAGCGGGACGATCATCGCCGCTACGTGCAGGGCGAAGCTCAGCAGCACGGTCTTTTTGCGGCCGATGCGGTTCATCAGCATGCCCGTGGGGATCGAGAGCAGGAAGAACCAGAGGAAGCAGGAGAGCGAGATGAGGTTGACCATCGTGTCGTTCATGCCCGCAAAGTCGTTCTTGACGTAGCTCGTCGAGACGCCGACGATGTCCACGAAGCCCATGATGAAGAATCCGAACATCACGGGGAGGATCTTGCGCAGTGAAATTTCCTTGTTCATTTGTCTGTTTTTTGGGTGATTTGTATTGCGATTATTTACTTAATCGTTTAAGTTAAACGGGCAAAAAAAGGGGCTCATTGGTCCCTGAATTCCATCCGGCAGGGGAGCACCTTCGATTCGGGTACGTATTCGCCCGCTTCGGGATCGTTGGACTGGCGGATTTGGTTCAGGAGTATCCGCACGGCGTTGCTGCCGATCTCCTCGATCGGGAAATGGGCGATGTTCATCTTGGGAGCCAGTACGCGGAAGAGCGAGTCCTCGTGCATGCAGGCCAGCCCCCAGTTTCCGTCGTTGATGTCGATGCCGCGGTCGTAGAAATAGCGCAGGGCCTCGATGGCGAGGATGTGCGTGGTGAAGAAGAACGCATCCACGTCGGGCACGGCGCTGAAAATACGGTCCATCGTGCTGTAAATGTTCTCCTGATAGTTGACGTAGGTCACTTCGCCGTAGAGGTCGGGGTTGATGCGGATATGGGCGTCGGAAAGGGCGTTGGCGTATCCTTCGCGGCGCATGTCCATCGTCAGCAGGTGGGGGTTGGTGGTGATGATGGCGATCTTGCGGAAGCCCTTGTCGATCAGGTGTCGCACCAGCTTGTAGCTGCTCTCTTCGTTGTTGATGATGACGTAGTTGACGCGCATCTCGGGGAAATAGCGGTCGAACAGCAGCACGGGGTAGCGGCTCTCCACGAGGCGGCTGATTTCGCGTTTCGAGATTTTGGTGGGGGCGATGATCATGCCATCGACCTTTTTCGACCGGAAGAGGCGGATCATGGCATTCTCGCGTTCGATCTCGGAGTTCGAGCTGGCGATCATCAGCGAATAGCCCTCTTTTTCGGCTTCCGATTCGATCTGATGGGCGATGTGGGCGTAGAAACTGTCCGATATGGAGGGGAGGATCAGTCCGATGGTCTTCGAGATTCCGGTGTTGAGGCTCCGGGCCAGCAGGTTGGGTTCGTATGCGAGTTCCCGTGCGCAGGCGAAGACCCGGTTCTGAGTCTCCGCGCTGATTCCCTTTTTGTTGCCTTGCCCGGACAGCACCCACGAAACGGTCGTTTTCGACAGGTTCAGTTTTTCGGCTATGTCTTTGAGCGATACTCCCACGTCGGTTCAGAATAAATGAAAACGGATGTTCTTACAAAGATAAAATTTTTTCTGCATTTTACAAATAGAAAATAGTGAAAAAATCTTATCGCCGGCGGGTGCCCTGCCGTCGATTTTCGTGCCCCGGGGGTCGGTCCTTTCCGACCTGGGTGCGGAGTGTCAGAAATAACACTTTTAAGGTCATTAATCGAAAGTTCGGGCTCCGATAAATCGCTATATTTGTATAAATGCCCGAGGTTGGAAAAAAGCTGACTTTCTCGTTTCAGAAAGGCGGAATGAGAATGCGTTCCGCGACGTGTCCGGCGAAGTTCCGGCCGAGGGGCACTAAAAACGCCAAAAAACGATGACTGACCCGATGTCCCGGCTGCTGAAACTGGCCGTTCCGATCTTTTCCGTCTGCTTTTCCCTCTCCGTTTCCGCCGCCCGGCCCCAGCTGCCTCCGGCATGGGACGGATCGTCCGTTCGCTTCGATTCTCGCACCTATGGATATATGCCTCCCGTGCGCATCGTCGCGCAGGAGCAGGCCGACCTGATCTCGGGCGGCGACCTGCTGCTCGAAGCCGGCAACGGGCAGGCCGACTTGCAGAATGCCCGCATCTGCGTGCTCCGCAGCCGTGACGGCCGCCGTCCGGGGTTGTTGCTCGACTTCGGCCGCGAGTTGCAGGGCGGGCTGCGTATCGTGACCGGCATGCCTGCGGACAACAGGCCCGTGAGGGTCCGCATCCGCTTCGGCGAATCGGTCAGCGAGGCGATGTGCGACATCGACGGCGCGAACGGCGCTTCGAACGACCATGCCGTGCGCGATTTCACGCTCACGCTGCCGTGGCTCGGGGCCGTGGAGTGCGGCGATTCGGGTTTCCGCTTCGCGCGCATCGACTTGCTGGACGATGACCGCGAACTGCATCTCAAACAGGTCGAAGCCGTATTCCAATACCGCGACATACCTTATATAGGATCGTTCCGTTCGAGCGACGAACGCCTCGACCGCATCTGGGCGACCGGCGCCTATACCGTCCACCTCTGTATGCAGGAGTACCTGTGGGACGGCGTGAAGCGCGACCGGCTGGTCTGGGTCGGGGACCTGCATCCCGAGATTATGACTGTCAATTCGGTTTTCGGCTACAACGAGGTTGTGCCGCGCAGCCTCGACCTGGCCCGCGACACCACGCCGCTGCCGGGATGGATGAACGGCATCAGTTCCTATTCGTTGTGGTGGATCATCATCCACAGCGACTGGTATCGCTACCACGGCGATCGGGCCTACCTCGCTGAACAGCGTCCCTATCTGACGGCCCTGCTGCGACAGCTCTTCGAAAAGATCGGTCCCGACGGGCGCGAACGGCTCGACGGCACGCGCTTTCTCGACTGGCCGTCGAGCGGCGATGCCGCGAGCACGGCGGCGGGTCTTCAGTCGCTGACGATCCTGGCCCTCGACGCCGGGGCCGGGCTGTGCGAGGCGCTGGGCGACACCGCGCTGGCCGCCGAGTGCCGTGCCAAGGCCGCGCTGATGCGGAAATGTCCGATCGGGGAGGGCGGCGAGGCCAAGCAGGGGCGTTCGCTGATGGTGTTGGCCGGGCTCGCCGATCCGGTGGCGACCGACCGCGATTACATTTCGAAAGGCGGTTCGAACGGCTTTTCGACCTTCTATGGCTACTATATGCTCCGGGCGATGGCCGCCGCGGGCAATTACGAAGGGGCTTTGGAGCGCATCCGGGAGTACTGGGGCGCGATGCTCGACCTCGGGGCCACGACTTTCTGGGAGGATTTCGACATGGCGTGGCTCCCGGCGGCCCGCATCGACGAGCCGGTTCCGACCGGAATGCGCGATCTGCACCGCGAATGCGGGGCCTACTGCTATAAGGGCTTCCGCCACAGCCTGTGTCACGGCTGGGCGTCGGGACCGACGGCTTGGCTCACGGAGTACGTGTTGGGCGTCGAGGTCGTGGAGCCCGGCTGCCGCCGCCTGCGCATCGACCCTCATTTGGGCGACCTGGAATGGGTCGAAGGGACTTTCCCGACGCCTTACGGCGCGGTGAAGATCCGCCACGAAAAGGTCCCGGACGGAACGGTGAAAAGCCGCGTCGAGGCTCCGCGCGGCGTGAAAACGGAACTTGTGAAACACAACGGATAACCAACTTAAACAGATTCGATTATGCAACGTATCGTATTGAATGAAATCTCCTATTTCGGCGCCGGATGCCGTTCGATGATCGCCGACGAGGCGCGCCGCCGCGGCTACAAAAAAGCCTTCTTCGTGACGGATGCCGACCTCGTCCGCTTCGGCGTGGCCTCCAAGATCGAGGAGGTGTTCCGCGGAGCCGGCATTCCCTATGAAATTTTCACCGACGTGAAGGCCAATCCGACCATCGCCAACGTGCAGCACGGCGTAGCCGCCTTCGAGGCTTCGGGTGCCGACTTCATCGTGGCGCTGGGCGGCGGTTCGGTCATCGACACGGCCAAGGGCGTCGGCATCGTGACCAACAACCCCGAATTCGCCGACGTGAAGTCGCTCGAAGGGCCTGCCGACACACACCGCCGCGCCGTGCCGACCTTTGCGCTGCCGACCACCGCCGGAACCGCCGCCGAGGTGACGATCAACTACGTCATCATCGACGAGGAGGCCCGCAAGAAGATGGTCTGCGTCGATCCCAACGACATTCCGTCGGTGGCCATCGTCGATCCCGAACTGATGTATTCGATGCCCAAGGGGCTGACCGCCGCGACGGGCATGGACGCCCTGACCCACGCCATCGAGGGCTATATTACCAAAGGTGCGTGGACGATGTCCGACATGTTCGAACTGAAGGCCATCGAGCTGATCGCGCAACATCTCAAAGCCGCCGTCGATGACGGCAAGAACGCTGCGGCGCGCGAGGGGATGTCCGTGGCGCAGTACATCGCCGGCATGGGCTTCTCGAACGTGGGGCTCGGCATCGTGCATTCGATGGCGCACCCGCTGGGAGCTTTCTACGACACGCCCCACGGCGTCGCCAACGCCCTGCTGCTGCCCTATGTGATGGAGTACAACGCCGAGTCGGCCGCCGCTCCGAAATACCGCGACATCGCCCGTGCTATGGGTGTCGATACGGCCGGAATGAGCGTCGAAGAGGACGTCGCCGCTGCCGTGAAGGCTGTCCGCGACCTCTCGCTGAGCATCGGCATTCCCCAGCGGCTGCACGAGATCGGCGTGAAGGAGGCCGACATCCCGGCGCTCTCCGTGGCGGCTTTCAACGACGTTTGCACGGGCGGCAATCCGCGCGACACGTCGGTCGCCGAGATCGAGGCGCTTTACCGCAAAGCCTTTTAACCCGTAGGGCTTATGAAGAACATACGCTTGTGCGCCCTTGCGGCGTGCTCGATGCTTCTGGCGGCCTGCGACGGGCCGCAGGGCTTGGAGGAGGGATTTCACGATCCCTCCTCGGCCGGTATTCAGACATCGGTCTATTGGTATTGGATCTCGGGCAACGTCTCGAAGGATGGCGTTGTCGCCGACCTCGAGTCGATGAAGCGTATCGGTATCGACCGCGCTTTCATCGGCAATATCGGGCTTCCTGAAGCGGAGGGGACTCCCCGGGGCCCCGTGAAACTTTTCACCGAGGAGTGGTATGAGGTCATGCACACAGCCTTGAAGAAGGCTACGGAACTGGGGATCGACATTGGCGTGTTCAACTGCCCGGGCTGGAGCCAGGCGGGAGGACCGTGGATCGAACCCGAAGAGGCGATGCGCTGCCTGGCCACGGTTTCCGCCGAGGTCGAAGGCGGACGGGTGGTGGAGGTCGTGCTTCCGGCCCCTTCGCCCGACTTCACCGACGTGAGGACCGTTGCCGTGCCGCTTCCCGAAGGCGTGCTGAAACTCGACGCGTCATCGGCCCGTGTGAGCGGTTCCGCGGGCGCCGCAAAGGCGTTCGACGGCGATCCTGCGACGGCGCTGGAGTGTGTGCCGGGACGTGATGCGGTGGTGGAGGCGAAACCTGTTAAGGATTTTACACTCCGGTCGGTACGAATCTATCCGGCCCATATGCCTTTTGCCGCTGCCGCGGAGTTGCAGGCGGTAAAAGACGGTCGTACGACCGTACTGCGCCGCTTCGTCATCGACCGCACGAATCCCTCCCCGGAGGTGGGATTCGATCCCTACGCCCCCGTTACGATCGCCTGCGAGCCGACCGAAGCCGACGTTTTCCGGCTGGTGGTGAGCGGCGCTTCGGCGAACGGCGGTCTGGCCGAGGTGGAATTTTCGGCCCTGCCGCTCGTGGAACGTTATTCCGAAAAATCGCTGGCCAAGATGCACCAGACGCCGCTGCCTTACTGGGACGACTATATGTGGGATCGCCAGCCCGCCGCGAAGGATACGACGGCCGCCGTCGCACCTGAATCGGTCGTTGACATCAGCGATTGTCTCGCCGGTGACCGTCTTCGCTGGGAGGCTCCTGCCGGACGTTGGATGATCCTGCGCACGGGCATGGTGCCGACCGGGGTGATGAACGGTCCCGCCTTGGAGGACGGAGCAGGGTTGGAGGTGGACAAATGGAGCCCTGCGCATCTGGCGAAGCATTACGACGCTTTCGTCGGGGAGCTGTGCCGTCGCATTCCCGCCGCCGACCGCAAGTCGTGGAAAGTCATCGTGGCCGACAGTTACGAGAAGGGCGGCCAGAACTTCGGCGACGATTTTTTCGAGGCGTTCGAGGCCCGTTACGGCTACGACGCGCATCCCTACCTGCCCGTGTTCAGCGGCCTGACGATCGGCGACCGCGACCGTTCGGACCGTTTCCTGTGGGACTTGCGGCGGATGATGGCCGACCGGCTGTCGTACGACCATATCGGCGCCCTGCGGGAACTGGCTCACCGCGACGGTTTCACCACATGGCTCGAAAATTACGGACACTGGGGCTTCCCGGGCGAGTTTTTGCAGTACGGCGGCCAGTCGGACGAGGTGGCCGGGGAGTACTGGAGCGAGGGCGAGCTGGGCAATATCGAGAACCGTGCCGCATCCTCCTGCGCCCATATTTACGGCAAGAATAAGGTTTCGGCCGAATCGTTCACGGCGGCTTTTTCGCCCTATGCGCGCCATCCCTACCGGATGAAGCAGCGCGGCGACCGCTTCTTCTCGGAGGGCATCAACAACACGCTGTTGCATGTCTACATTTCGCAGGCGGCCGACGGCCCGAAACCCGGTATGAACGCCTTCTTCGGCAACGAGTTCAACCGCAACAACACGTGGTTCGACCAACTGGACCTCTTCATCACCTATCTCAAACGCTGTAACTTCATGCTCCAACAGGGGCTGAACGTGGCCGATGCGGCCTATTTCATCGGTGAGAACGTGCCGAAGATGACGGGCGTGTGCGACCCGGCGCTGCCGGCGGGCTACCAGTTCGATTACATCAACGCCGAGGTGCTGTGCCGTGACGCTACGGTGCGCGACGGCCTGCTGACGCTTCCCCACGGCACGCAATACCGCGTGCTGGTGCTGCCGCGGCAGGAGACGATGCGTCCCGAGGTGCTGGAGCGGGTGATGCAGCTCGTGCACGACGGTGCCGTGGTGCTGGGACCCGCCCCGATGCGCTCCCCGAGCCTTGCGGGTTATCCGGAGGCCGACGGCCGCGTGCAGGCGATGGCCGCCGAGCTGTGGGGACCCGAACAGGGGAAACACGTCAACCGTTTCGGCAAGGGCATGGTCTTCGACGGTTGTTCGATGGAGGAGGTTTTCGACGCGATCGGCCTTGTGCCCGACTTCGGGCATGACGCATCGCTGCCGCTGCTGTTCGGACACCGGACGACGGACGGCGCCGAGATCTATTTCGTGTCGAACCAGTCGGAGGAGCCGGTCGAATTCACGGCGTCGTTCCGTGTTGCGGACCGCCGTCCCGAGTGGTGGCAGCCCGTGACGGGAGCCGTGCGCGACCTTCCGGCCTGGTGTGCCGAGGGGGCTGTGACGGAGATTCCGATGCGTCTCGAACCGCTGGAAAGCGGCTTTGTGGTTTTCCGTAAACCGGCGGCGGAATCCGCTGCGGAATTCACGGTCGATGCGAATTTCCCGCGTCCGGAGCCGGTCGCCGCGGTGGACGGCGCCTGGCAGGTGCGCTTCGAAGCGCCCGACGGGGTAGGGAATTTCACCCTTGCAACCGATACGCTCGGCGACTGGTCGCAGAGCGCCGACGAGCGTCTGCGCGGATTCTCCGGTACGGCGACCTATTCGACGACCTTCGAAAAGCCCGCCGACGGTGGCGGCCGTATCCTGCTCGATCTGAACCGCGTCGGGGTGATGGCCAAAGTCCGCGTCAACGGCGCCGATGCCGGAGGTGTCTGGACGCCCCCGTACCGGGTGGACGTGACGGACCTGCTCCGCGAGGGCAGGAACGAACTCGAGATCGAAGTCGTCAACACATGGGTCAACCGTCTTGTCAGCGACAGCTGCCTGCCCGAGGCGGAACGCCGCACGTGGACGCCTTACAATCCCTATACGCCCGAATCCCCGTTGCAGGAGTCGGGGCTGATCGGTCCCGTGACGCTGCAACGGGTCGCGCTGTAAAACTCGTCTGCAAACGAAACTCCCGCACTCGTTCAAGAGTGCGGGAGTTTTCGTATCGCGGTGTCGTCCCTATTTCGAGATCAGGTTCTCCCGCTCGATGTCCTTGAAGTAACGGTAGGTGGCTACGCGCAACTCCTCGGCGGCCGGATCGTCGCACACGAGGATGCCGTTGGGATGCACTTGCAGCGCCGAGATGGTCCACTGATGGTTGTACGAGCCTTCGACGCCGTGGCGCACCGCGCGGGCTTTCTTGTGCCCCGTGGCGAGGATCAGCACCTTTTTGGCCGACAGCACCGTGCCCACGCCGACCGTCAGCGCGGTCTTCGGTACGAGGGTCGTGTCGCCGCCGAAGAAACGGGCGTTGACCTGGATCGTGTCCTGCGTCAGGGTCTTGATGCGCGTGCGCGAGTTGAGTGACGAGAAGGGCTCGTTGAAGGCGATGTGGCCGTCCTCGCCGACGCCGCCCATGAAGAGGTCGATGCCCCCGGCCTCGACGATGCGGGCTTCGTAGTCGGCGCACTCCTTCGTCAGGTCCTCGGCGTTGCCGTCGAGGATGTTGACGTTCTCGGGCTCGATGTCGATGTGCTTGAAGAAGTTGTTCCACATGAACGAATGGTAGCTTTCGGGATGCTCCTCGGGAAGCCCCACGTACTCGTCCATGTTGAACGTGATGACATTCCTGAACGACACCTCACCGGCCTTGTGGCGGCGGATCAGCTCCTTGTAGGTTTCCAGCGGGGTCGAACCCGTCGGGAGGCCCAGTACGAACGGCGACTTGGTCACCTGCTCCTTGGCCTTGATCTGCCGGATGATGTAGTCGGCGGCCCACTGGGCGACCTGCTGCGGCGTATTTTCGATGATTAAGCGCATGGTTGTAAACGGTTTGGGGTTAGAACATTTTTACGAAGACCTCGATGGCTTGATACTCGGCCATGCCGAGCCGGTCGTAGAGCTGCGCGGTGTTCTGCGTGCGCTCTTCGGCCCGCTGCCAGAACTCGCGGGGGTCGCTGCCCGGGAAGGGCATGATGTCCTTCTGCGAGAGGTGGCGGTAGATGGCGTGGCGTTTCATGATCAGCTCGTCGGGCGACAGGGGCACGGCCATGTCCACCATGCCGAGGTCCCACTCCATCCATGCGCCGCGGTAGAGCCACAGATGGCACTCTTTCAGCCATTCGTCGTCCTTCACGACTTCCAGCGCGCCCAACACGGCCTCCATGCAGGTGCGGTGCGTGCCGTGGGGGTCGGCCAGGTCGCCGGCGGCGTAGATCTGGTGGGGCTTGATCTCGCGCAGCAGCTTGACGATGATGTCGATGTCCTTCTCCGTGAGCAGTCCCTTCTTGATGCCGCCCGTCTCGTAGAACGGCAGGTTGAGGAAGTGGGCGTTGGTGTCGGGGTTCAGACCGAACGAGCGCACGGCGGCGCGCGCTTCGGCGCGGCGGATGGCGCCCTTCAGATCGAGCAGCGCACGCGGTTCGGGTTCGCCTTTCTTCTTGGTGGCGATGACCTTCTCGACCTCGGTGTAGTGGTTGCCGAAGCCCAGTTCGCGGGCGGTGTCGATATTTTGCAGCACAACGTCGTCATGCACGGCCACGTTGCCCGAGGTCTCGTAGGCGACGTGGACGTCGTGGCCCTGCTGGACGAGGCGGATGAACGTACCGCCCATCGAGATCACGTCGTCGTCGGGGTGGGGCGAGAAGATCACCACCCGCTTGGGGAACGGCGTCGAGGGGACGGGGCGCGTCGAGTCGTCGGCATTGGGCTTGCCGCCCGGCCATCCCGAGATGGTGTGCTGGAGGTCGTTGAAAACGTCGATGTTGATCTGGTCGAAGGTGCGGCCCTGTTCGAGCAGCTCGCCCAGCGAGTTTTCGATGTAGTCCTTGTAGGTGAGTTTCAGAATCGGCTTCTGAACCACGCCGCAGAGCCATACCACGGCCTTGCGGACGAATTTCGGCGTCCAGTCGCAGGGACCCACCAGCCACGGCGTCTGCTCGCGGGTGAGGAGCTGTGCGGCGTTCTCGTCGATTACCACCTCGATATTCGAGTGCGCTTGCAGGTACGAGGCGGGAACCTGTCCCGTGATCTCGCCCTCGACGACCCTCTGCACGATGTGGGCCTTCTCCTCGCCCCAGGCCATCAGGATGATGCGGTCGGCGCGCATGATCGTGTCGATGCCCATCGTGATCGCCATCTTGGGGGTGTTCTCCAGCCCGAAGAAGGCTCCCGACTGGATCTTGCGGGTGTTGTAGGTGAGCTGCACCAGCCGCGTGCGCGAACGCGAGTAGGAGCCCGGTTCGTTGAAGCCGATCTGTCCGTCCTCGCCCACGCCGATGATCATCAGGTCGATGCGGCGCACCGAATGGTCGTACGACGCGCAGTACTCCGAAACCTTGTCCTCGGGCATCGTGCCGTCGGGAATGTGCACGTTCTCGGGCAGGATGTCGATGTGGTTGAGGAACTCCTCGTGGATGCGGTAGTTGCGGCTCTGCTGTTCGGTCGATTTGATCGGGTAGAACTCGTCGAGGCTGTACACCGCGACGTTGCGGAAACTGATCTGTCCCTCCTCGTGGCGCTTCACCAGTTCGCGGTAGAGACCCAGCGGGGTGCGCCCCGTCGTGAGACCCAGCACGAACGGCTGCGACTCTTCGTAGACCTCGTTCGAGCAGTGGAGTTCGTTGTACGTGCGGATCGCCTTGACGATGTTGTCGGCGACGTACTGCACGCCTTCGTATTCGTTCTCATAGACCCGTGTGAGAATTTTCTCGTAGCGGTGGATGATGTCGCGGGGAACCGATTCGGCGATCAGCCCTCCGTCTTTGGGCAGGGAATACTTGTTGTTCATGGTTTGATATTGTTTAGTCTTTGCTACTTTTCAAACGTCACCGCTTCGAAAAACTCGGGGCGGTGGAAGTCGGGGTTCTCCGTCCGTATGGGCCTCCACGACAGGAAGTGGGGGTGCGAGAGCTTGTCGCCGCACTTGTAGAGGTTCATCCGGGCTTCGAGACCGCTCCAGTCCGTCAACGCATGGCGGAAAAGCGCCTGCGGGGGGATGGCCAGCGTCAGCGACCAGCGGTTGTCGCCCTCGCGCTCGGCGAACGGTTCGCCGAAGGGGTACGTGGTGAAGCGCTTCACACTCGCCAGCACCTCCGCCGGGGCGGGCTGCACGTCCTCGGTCCGCGACTTGCGTCCCGAGAGGAGCATCCGGCCGATGCAGGTGGTCTCGAAATTGTAATACAATCCGCCGCCGGGGGCGATGAAGAACTCCACGCACGAATCGGTCCACACTTGTCCGTTGTCCTCGGTGACCAGCGCCGCCGTGTAGCTCTCCGCCACGTCGAAGCGCAGCATTAGCAGGTCGCCCGTGTGGAACATGCGGAACGACACCTCCGGGGCATACGGAAATTCCGCGGGCCAGTTGCAACATGCGACGGGCTGCGGTTCTATCTCCGCGAAAGCCCGCTCCACGGCTGCCCGGTCGTCGGGCGAAACGCCTGCGATTTTGCGAATTTTCATGGTTTATCTGTATTTGGCCACCGTCTCCCGTACGATCTCACACATCGTGCCGTACTGCTTCTCCATGCTGCGGAGCAGTTCGTATTGGGCGTGCGTGCGCACGAGGTTGTGTCCGGGGTATTTGATCTTATAATAGGTGTCGCCGTCGATGTAGTCCATCAGGAAGCGCAGGACCTGTTCGTAGGTGATATAGCGCGCCGAGAACGCCAGGTTGTCGATCTCCGGCGCGGTCAGCTGTTTCGCCCGCTGCGAGAGATAGCCCTCGGTGTATGCGCGGAACATGTCGAGCGACATGCCCACGCGCGAAAGATCGCGGTCGTCCTCCTCGCCCGTGTTGGCGTAGGAGCGGATGGCGTCGCCGAAGTCGTTCAGCGACGTGGAGTTCATCACCGTGTCGAGGTCGATGGCGCACAGCACCCCGCCCTTCTTGTCGAAGAGGATGTTGTTGATCTTCGTATCGTTGTGCGTCACCCGCGTGGGGATCGTGCCGTCCTCGACCTTCGACCAGAACCCGAGCATCTCGCCGCGCCGCGACTCGATCCAGCCGATCTCCTCCGTCAGATCCTTCACGCGCCCTGCGGCGTCGCGGCATAGGGCCTCGTCCCACTGCACGAAACGGTGGCGGATGTTGTGAAAACCTTTGATCGTCTCAGCCAGCGGCTCGGTGAAGTCCGCCAGCTGGGCCTGGAACTTGCCGATGCCCTCGCCGCCCTTGCGGGCCAGCTCCGGGGAGTCCGCCTTGTTGTAGGCAGTCGTGTCGCCGATGAAGACCGATACGGCCCAGTAGTCGCCCTGCGAATCCACGAAATAGTATTTGCCGTCGTGGGTCGGGACGATCGTCATCACTTCGCGCCGGGGATCGCCTCCCTCGGCCACGACGCCGCGGCGGATGTGATCCGTGACCTTGCGGATGTTCTCCATCATGGCCGGAACGTCGGGGAAGATGTTCTTATTCTTCCGCTGGAGGATGTAGTCCGGCGCGCCGTCTTCCGTGCGGATGATGAAGGTGTCGTTGATAAAACCCTCGCCCAGCGAGTCGATTGCCGTGACAGCGCCCTCCAGGACGAACTGAGACGCGATTTTCTGTAATTCTGCCTGCATACGGTGGTTTGGATGGTTAGGTTCTGGTTGCAACCCCCAAAGTTACTGAAAAGAACGCAGATTTGCAACCCGCGGCCGCGAAAAAGCTTGCGCTTTCCGAAGAAAGGCAGGCTTTCGGGGATTGTGTTATTTGATCGTGCCGAATTCCGGATGCGGGTCATGCGATCCAGCTCGTCAGCAGTTTCATCGCGCCGTCGGGCGTGAACGCGAGCGACCGGGCCGAAGCGGGGATCAGCACCGTCTCGCCCTGATGTACGGGAAGCGTTTCGCCGTTGTCGTCGGCGATCGTGCCGCGGCCCTCGATGCAGATGGCCACGACGAACGAGTCGAGGTCGGCGAGCTCCAGCGTCTCGGGGGCGGTCAGGTCCAACAGTGACGTGGTGAAATAAGGGCACGAAACCAGCTCCACGCGGCTGTTCTGTGCCGGGGTGTAGTGCGTCCGGTAGTCGGGCAGCACGGTGTAGTCGATGGCCTCCTTCGCCAGTTCGGTGTGCAGTTCGCGGGTGTTGCCGTCGGCATCGCGGCGGTTGAAGTCGTAGATGCGGTAGGTGATGTTCGAAGTCTGCTGGATCTCGGCGATGAAGGCTCCGGCGCCGATCGAATGCACGCGGCCCGCCGGCAGGAAGAAAACGTCGCCCGGATGGATCTGGTAGTCGGCGAGGATGTCGGTGATGGTGTTGTCGGCCACGCTGGCGGCGTATTCGGCGGGCGTCACCTGCTTCGAGAATCCCGAGCGGAGGTGCGCCCCCTTGTCGGCGGCCACGACGTACCACATCTCGGTTTTGCCCTTGGACTGGTGGCGCTCCCAGGCCAGTTCGTCGTTGGGGTGAACCTGGATCGAGAGGTCCTGCCGGGCGTCGATGAACTTGATGAGCAGCGGGAACTCCTCGCCGAAGCGTTCGAAATTCTTCGCGCCCAGCAATCCGGCTCCGTGGCGGGCGATCAGTTCGGGCAGCGGGGTTCCGGCCTCGGGGCCTTCGGCGACGACGGATTCGTTGCCTTTTACGCCCGAGAGCTCCCAGCTCTCGCCGACCTGCTGCTGCGAGGTCTCGATCTGTTTGTAAGGGGCTATCTTGTCGCCGCCCCAGATCAGCGATTTCAGAATCGGTTGAAACTTATACATGTTGTCCTATATTTTATAACGTTCGTTCGTATCAGCCGGCTGTATTCGCCGCCTCTGGCATCGTTTACAAGTCTGACCCTCCCCTAATCCCCCCCCCTCCTCGGAGGGGACTTGGATAACGGCTGATTCCGTTGGTTCCGGTTCAGTTCGGGGCCGGCTGTTTATGCGTTTTGTGCGTCCAGCTGGCTCAGGGCGAAGGCGTACGCTCCGACCGAGATGGCCTGGCTGGCGCCGAGCTTCGAAATTGTGACGCCGATGCGTTTCTGCGGGTCGTAGGCCACATAGCGGTCCGTGCCGTAGACCTTCAGGGGCTGCATGCTGCCTTTGGCGAACTCCCGGAACTCCGCGTCGTCGTCCAGGTCATAGACCTTCATCTGCACGCGGTTCAGTTCGTCGCCCGAGAGGGTGTGCATCTTCGAGCGGAGTTCTTTCAGCAGGCTCGGCATGATCCATTTGCGGGCTGCGGTGATGCCGCCGCCGATGACGATCAGTCCGTCTATCAGCGTCACGGCCGTGGCCATGGCGTCGCCGGCGATCTCGCCCATCTCGGCGAAAGCCTGCCGGGCCGCCTCGACGTTGCCCGGGCGTTTGCCGTCGGCGATGTCGCAGATGTCCTTGGGTTCCAGTCCGTGATTCGGATCGCCCGACAGCTCGCCGTAGACGCGCTTCACGGCGCGCACGGCCACGCCCTCCTCGACGATGATCTCCGGCATCTTCTTGTGGCGCAGGCAGAAGGTTTCGACGCACGAGTTGTCGCCGCGGTTGAGGCGGTTATCGACCACGATACCCACGCCGAAGCCCGTGCCGAAGGTGTAGCCCACCAGATTCTTGTAGCGTTTGGGGCTGTTCAGCGCTTCGAGCCGGGCGTTGACCTGAGGCAGGGCTCCGCCCAGCGCCTCGCCGTAGGCGAACAGGTCGCCGTCGTTGTTGATGAAGACCGGGATGCCGAACGTCGCTTCGAGGAACGGACCCAGCGCCACGCCGTCGCGGAACGATGGGAAGTTGGGCAGATAGCCCCCGATGATGCCGTTGGGGTAGTCGGCCGGTCCGGGGAATGCGAACGAGATGGCCACGGGTTTTTCCGAAAGACGGCTGATGACGGCCCGGAACCCTTCGACCATCGTCGCAAGGCATTTGTCGAGGTCTTCGGCATGCGAAGGCAGGGTGATGGGCTCCACGATGAATCGGTTGGCCTGCATGGCTCCGAACACGAGGTTCGTGCCGCCGGCGTCGAGGGTGATCACCACCCGGTTGTCATGGCTGTACATATTGAGCAGTTTGGTTTGGATGTCGGTGTTTCAATTTACAAATATACGAAGAAAATCGGATAAAGCGGGGGAACGGGGCGTAATAATGTAAGTTGTTGAAATGCAGAATCGCAAT
>NZ_JBBMFL010000005.1:0-257180 GCF_040095975.1 Alistipes intestinihominis | reverse complement strand
TAAATGTAAAATCATCTATTTTAGCTTCTATTTGGGTTTAATAGAATTTAATGTATTCAAATGCGGCTACCGGGTACAAGGCAAATCGCTGACAGTCAATGGATGACTTGTCGGCGATTTTTGTTTTGCACCCGGTGCCCGCGCGTTTCCCGGCCGCCGGGATTGCGGCGGCATGCCGAAGCCCTGCTCCCGGAAAGTCGTTCGCCGCCTCTTCCCGCTCGGAAAATCTCCGGACCGAAAATCGGCCTTTCGCCGGCTCGTAAGGCCGATTTCTGAAAATAATCCGTCTCCGTATGCCGTTTTTCGGAATTAACCCCTATCTTTGCCCTCAGATTTGGTTTTCCGTTCCCCGTGCCGGGGAGGAAATGAAAAGGGAATCGGGTGCAAATCCCGGACAGTCCCGCTGCTGTGAAGCTCCGCGAAGGTTCCGAACATCTCAGCCACTGATCCGCAAGGGTCGGGAAGGCTTCGGAACAGGAGTCAGTCAGAAGACCTGCCAAGTCGATTCGATGTCAAAGGACCCCGAGGGATGGGCGTTTGATTTCGGTGGTGTATTGCCTGATATATTTTGAGTCCGGCCCGATTGCAGGGTGCATTGTGCTTTTCCGGCACAGGGTTTCGCTTTGCGGTGGCGGTCCGGCATAAAAACGGGATTCGGTATGGAATTGATCGAACGTTTGTTGTTTGGCTCCGATTCGCTTTGGGGCGGCGGCGTCGCCCACTCGGTGATGATTCTGGCGCTGGTCATAGCCCTCGGCATCATGCTGGGCAAGATCAGGATCGCCGGAGTGTCGCTGGGCGTGACGGGCATTCTGTTCGTCGGTATCGCTTTCAGCTGTTTCGGCATGAACATCGACGAGCATCTGATGCACTTCCTCAAGGAATTCGGACTGATTCTCTTCGTCTATTCGATCGGCTTGCAGGTCGGACCGGGTTTTTTCTCCTCGTTCCGCAAGGGCGGCGTCACGCTGAACAAGCTGGCCGCCCTGGTCGTCGCGCTCGGGGTCGTCACGACGGTCGTCCTTTATTATTTGACGGACCTTCCGATAACCGCCGTGGTCGGCGTGATGTCGGGCGCCGTCACCAATACGCCCGGTCTGGGCGCCGCGCAACAGGCTTTCAGCGACCTGCACGCCGGAGCCGATGCGCCGGATATTGCGACGGGCTATGCGCTGGCCTATCCGCTCGGAGTCATCGGGGCCATCCTGACCCTGCTGGCGCTGCGCTATCTGCTGCGCATCGACGTGCGGCAGGAGGAAGAGGCGGCCGGGCTGGGCACGGACGTTCTGAAAGACCTGACGACCCGGCGGATCTCCGTCGAAGTCTGCAATCCGGCCATCGAGGGCAAAAGCATCTCCGGAATACGGCATCTGGCCCTGCGCGACTTCGTTGTGTCGCGCATCTGCCGTCCGGGCGGAGCTCCCGAATTGGCCGACGCTGCGACGACGCTCCGCTGCGGCGACCGGATTTTGCTCGTGGCGGCGCCCAAGGATGTCGAGGCGCTGGTCGCTCTGCTCGGCCGCGAGGTGGACGCCGAGCAGATGATACAGGACCCGAAGATGATCTCGAGGCGCATCCTGATCACCAAACCCGAGCTGAACGGCAAGACGCTCGCCGAACTGCGCGTCCGCTCGACGAGCGGCGTCACCATCACGCGCATCAACCGTTCGGGCATCGACCTGGTGGCGGCGGGGAACTTGCAGTTGCAGCTGGGCGACCGGGTGACGGTCGTGGGCCCCGAACTGTCGGTGGCCCATGCCGAACGGCTTTTCGGCAACTCACTCAAACGGCTCAACCATCCCAATCTGATCCCCATTTTCATCGGCATTGCGCTGGGTGTCGTCCTGGGCAGCATTTCGTTCTGGATTCCGGGGGTGCCCCAGCCCGTGAAACTGGGGCTGGCCGGCGGTCCGCTGATCGTCGCCATCCTGATCGGCCGCTACGGGCCGCATTACCGGCTCATCACCTACACGACGATGTCGGCCAATCTGATGCTGCGCGAAGTGGGTATTTCGCTCTTCCTCGCGGGCGTGGGGCTGGGTGCGGGCGAGGATTTCGTGCCGACGCTCGTCGCCGGCGGATATGTCTGGATCGCCTACGGCGCCGTGATCACGGTCGTGCCGCTGTTGCTGGCGGGCATTTTCGGACGCTATCGCTACAAACTCAACTACTATACGCTGATCGGCGTGCTTTCGGGCGCCTCGACCAATCCGCCGGCGTTGGCCTATTCGACCGAACAGACCACCTCTGACGCCCCTTCGGTGGGATATGCCACGGTCTACCCGTTGTCGATGTTCCTGCGGGTGCTGGCGGCCCAACTTTTGATACTGATTTTCGGATAAACCCAAAAAGGCGCGGCGAACAAAGACCCGTTACTGCCATAACAAGTCATTGCATAGAGATTAGTAGTCGCCGCGCCTTTTTTTCAATCGAACGGTTATGAATATCGTATTGTACGGAGTTCCGGCGGCGACGGCCGGGAGGATCGCAGACCGCTACGGTCTGAAACTGATAAATTCGCCCGACAAATTCGATGCCTCGGGGACGATGGTGCTGGTTCCGTCGATCAGCGCCCCGCGGTATCTGCTGGCGTTTTACAACGCCATGCTGCGCCACGAGGACGATGTCGATGCGGTCGTTGTCTGCGGCGCGGGGTCCTGCGAGGCCGTCAGCACGGTGCGGTATTGCACCCCGCAGGGAAAATTCTTCACCCTGAACGGCGATCTGGACGAAGAGGAGCTGGAGTCGGAACTCTGTCAGCTTTTCGATTCGCTGTTCGCCGAGGGGAATCAGATCAATCTGTGAGCATGGGGACCGGCGGTTCTGCGACGGAGCCGCGGCGGCGTCCGGACTGCACGATGCGATAGAGGCGTGGAGAGCCGGCGGACGGACAGATGAAAAAGACTGCGGGCGCCGGAGGTAAATCGTTGTATGGCAGACAACGGTGAACTAATCTCCAAATATCCGGCAGCCCGCAGTCTGTGCGGTTAAAGACGGCGGCGGGATTTCATGCGAAGAAAGGTTTGCAATGGTTCGTCGTGATTGAAAGGGTCCCGCCGCCGTGTCAAGGTCTTATTGTGCGATCGTTTCGATCTCTGTCCCTTTCAGGTGCAGGTCGATGGCGCAGTTCAATTGCGTACAGGCTGGCCCATAAAAGTCGCCCAAATATTGGAGTGTGGCAGTCTGGACTTTGATGAAATCAACTCCCGGAAGTTTTACGGGATTGCCTTTCTTGTCCACGGCCCAGCCGATGTCGAAAGAAGAGTTGGTTTCATCTGTCGGATTGGAGTTGCAAACGTAACCGTATTCATACCATTGGGTGGTACCCGGATAGCTTCCTGACATTGGGGTGTTGCTGGGGATCATCGTAACGTTGGTGAATGTCAGTGTTTTGTCTTCGTCGCTGGTACGCAACCAGTAGGGCCATTGCGGAATGACGTTCGCCATCCATCCGCTGCTCAGTGATCCTGGTTCGTTGTCGTTGATTGTATAAGTGATATAGTTATCGACGCCTGTCCCGTAGTTCACGCTCGGGTTGAAATTATCGGGGCGGTCGTAAACGATTTTGATTCCGGTCCGGTTCCCCGTTTTTCCGTATTCGCTGCCGGCCAGTTCGTACCATTCGTCATCGTTGGGCTGACCGTCTCCGTTTTGGTCGAAAGCGACATAGACAATGCCTGGAGCGGGGTAGGAACTGCTGCCGGAGAACGAGCCGATGCGGAAATCGCGCAGTCCGGTAACGTTCATCACCGTATGGTCGAACTTGAAGACGATATATCCGCCCAATGTGCCGAGACTGAGGCCGTTGTTCGTGCTCTGGAAATCTCCGTTGATTTTTTCAGTCGCCGTTTTGAGAACGGTCGTCGGATAGATGTCGTTGGGGCCGAACGGGATGGATGCGGCTCGTGAAGTTGTCGGGGCTGGTTTGTATTCCAACACCTCCGAGATATAGGGCGAATAGGCCGTGGCCTCGGTCGTTACGGTGACGGTGGCGCTCTTGGTCTCGGTGATGCCGCTGTCGTCGGTGACGGTCAGCGAAATCGTGTAGTCGCCCGTTTCCAGTTGGATGAACGACAGCGTCTTGTCGGTTCCGGCTTCGGCGGCCTCCGCGTCGCCGGGGCCTTTCACCGTCCATTCGTAGACCGGATTCTGGTCGAAGCCCGTGATCGCCGGCTCGATCAGGAGCACCTTGCAGCGGTCGGTCGAATAGGCGGCTTCGAGCGACATCGAATTGGAGAATCCGGCCTGGTTGACCGTGATTTCGAGCGTCTTGTCGCTTTCGTCCTGTTTGAGGACCACTTTGCCCGGTTCGCGGGCTTCGGTCGAGCTGTTCTTGGCGACCGTGATGACCAGCGCCGTCTGTTCGAGTTCGGCGGGAGCCCATTCGGGCGATGAAACTACCTCGTAAGCCACGGCGCTCGTGCCGGCCTGCGCCGTCTTGGTCGAGGTGACCAGAATGGTGTAGGTCTTGCCGTCGGCCGGGGCGTCGATCGGGTTGTCCTCGGCTTTCACCGAGAATTCGTAGGTCGTCTTCGACGTGTTGCCGTCGTCGTTCTCGTCTTTGCATGCCGTGAGGAGCACGCTTGCGGCTGCGACGGCCAGCAGGGTTCGGAAAGTGAATTTCTTCATCGTTTTATAAAATTAAAGGGTTTCGTTGTGTCGTTCGTCTTCGGCGCAGCGCACCGACTGCCCGTCGCTGCGGGACGAGATGTCGCGGCGGATGTTGGGACGCTGGTTGTAGGAGGCTATGTAGATTGTCAGTTCGTAGGCGTTTCCGATCCCCGCGGGCGGCGTTCCGGACCAGATGCTGGCTCCGAATCCCGAGTTTTTCAGACATCCGCCGCCGGCGCAGTACCGGAATCCGGCATAGGGGAACACGCCCAGCGCCGAGTAGTCGGTCGTGGCGTTTTCGAGACCGTTCCAGATGAATTCGCCGTTCTTGTCCGCAGGCACGCGCCACCCTTCGGGACACGGGTCGAACGGCGATTTGCCCCGCACGGGTTCGCACCATAGCGTGTCGCAGCGCTTCATTTCCGTCGGTTCGCTGCAACGGAACCAGTCGGAATATCCCTCCGTTCCGCGCAGATAGACCATCGGTTCGACGATCGACTTGGCCAGTCCCGTACGGGTCGGATCGGCGTCGGTTTTGATGGAACGGATGCCCGTGCCTTCCGCCTGCGAACCTTCGGTCAGCTGCACGCCCGCCATGTCGTAGATCGGTTTGCTGTCGAAATGGCGGGAATCCGTCGTGTTCGTGCCGCGGAGAATCCGGTCGCCCGGGAAAGGGTCCTTGCGGCCCCATTGGTACATCAGTCCGCACGCGGCCAGCGAGTCGGCGGCGGTTTTCTCGATGACCGCCTTGTCGATCGTCGCCCCGAGGTTGCGGTCCATGAAGGTGTAATCCTTGATTCCGTCGCCGTCGTTGTCCCAGGTGTAGATTTTGCCGTAGGCGACCAGCTCCGCATCCGGATCGTAGCGCGTCACCCAGATGTGCCAGCTCCAACGGACGGCGCCGCCGATGCGGATGCCGATCACGGCGTTGCCCACCTTGTCGGCCGTCGATACGGCGATGGAACCCTCTTCGGCCTGCTGTCCCGGAATCAGTCCGACGTTCGTGATCAGGCCCGGCAGGTCCTGCCAGAGCAGAACGGGTTCGGGGGTCAGCCCCGTGAAATCCTCCCCGCCCAGCCATTCGGCGTAGAGGTCCCACATGGCATAGGCTTTCAGGATCGGGATGTCGATCGACTGGCCGGGTTTGACCATGAAACAGTTGGGGGTGTACGCCGCTTCGAGGTATTTCCGGTCGATGTCGGGCCCGGGCTCCGGTTCGGGTTCCGGCTCCGGTTCGAGATCGGGGTATTCGTTGGGGTTGTCGTCGTTGTGGTAGGAGCAGGCGACATTCCCGACGCTCAGCGCCAGCAGCAGCGCGGGCAGCAACAGTAGTCTTTTCGTTTTCATAGCGTGGAATCTCTGTTTTATTGGTGTTGGTCGGGCCGCACGTAGATATGCATGTCGCGGGCCATGAAAATTTCGGTGGAGGTCTCGCCGATCCAGCCGCAGTATTGGTTCAGGGCGGTGTAGACCCGGATGAAATCGACCCCCGGCAGGTGTACCGGTTCGCGGGTCTCGGGGTCCACGGCCCACCCGATGTCGAAGCCGTTGTAGTAGTTGCCCTCTTCGTCCTTGGCTTCGTTGGGATAGTTGTCGGCATAGGCGCCGTATTTGAACATGTATTGCAGGTAATAGGAGCCGTTGCCCGAGACATCCACGGCGTTCTTGGGCAGCAGCGTGCCCCGGAACGTCATTTCGTCGGCGTCGATCCACCGCGGGTAGTAGTCCTGGTCGTGGAACTTGTTTTTGTAGACGTAGCCGCTCTGCCCGCGGTTGTCCTCCCACCCGATGTAGGTCATGTCGGTCATGGCGCTGTCGTTCCCCTCGCCGGGCGTCGGGACATGCCCGGGGGCGGGTCGGCGGTAGGTGATCTCGTATCCGTATACGGCCGCTTCGTCCGTGTACCACGGATTCTTGTCGATCTCGTACCACTTGTCGTCGGGCTTGCCGTTCTGGTTCTCGTCGAACATCACCAGAATGATGCCCGGCTCCGAGCTGCCTCCGTCCACGCCCGGGTGGGCGGCGCTGTTGAACGAGTTGCCGTCGATGCGGATGTCGTGTTCGCCCGGAACGTTGACGACCGTGTGGTCGAATCCGAACGTGATGTAGCCGCCGTAGGCTCCCAGCGACACGCCGCTCTGCATCTTTCCGGCGATGGCCTCCTCGGCCTTCTGCCGCATGGTCTCCGCCGTGTCGCCCTCCCGGTATTCGGGCATCGCGTTCACGAACTGTCCCGGTGCCGGGCAGTATTCGTAGACCGTGGCGATGTAGGGGCTGTACTCCACCTCCTCTTCGACCACGTAGAAGGTCATCCGGTGCACGATCGGATTGACGGGGTCGAAGATTCGGAACGTCACGTCGTAGGTGCCCGGATACTGCATCAGGAAGATGTAGTCCTTCTCTTCCGAGAGCAGCGAATCGGCCCCCGAGGCGGTCTTGACCGTCCAGCGGTAGCTCTCTCCCGTGAAGGCGGGTCTGAGATCGACGGTCTGCATGCGGGCGACCTTGTAAAGGTCGTCCAGCCCGAGGCTTACGTAGGGGATGCCGTCGTTGTCGCAGCCGCCGAGCGCGAGGGCCGGCAGCAGGGCGGCGAGTATCTTTTTCATCTTCATCGCTGTGGCTGTTTTCGTTCGAGAAATACCATGTGCGCGGGGATGTCGCCCGTGCGGACGCTCCATTTGCGGACGCCCTCGCGCGAGTAGCAGTGCAGCACGCCGCTCGAAACGTAGTTCTTGGCGTCGGTGACGTAGATGTCGCCGTTCCGGGGGTGG
Source organism: Alistipes intestinihominis (assembly GCF_040095975.1). NCBI lineage: Bacteria > Pseudomonadati > Bacteroidota > Bacteroidia > Bacteroidales > Rikenellaceae > Alistipes > Alistipes intestinihominis. Next base: position 249,798 of record NZ_JBBMFL010000005.1, on the reverse strand, counting down.
ATGGCGATGCCGTAGGGGATCACGATGTCGAGCTCCGTGCCGTCGGTGATGAACTTGCGCGACACGACGCGTTTCTTTTTAACGTCGATGATGGCGTAGGTCACCGTGTTCTTCGAGGTCTGGTTGCTGTACTCGACGCTGTACACGTAGAGCGAATCCCCGGAGACGGTCATGTTCGAGGCCGGAATGTTCATCGCCTCGGCCACCTGGTAGCGTCCGCCGTTGGGTTCCAGCCGGTAGAGGTTCGACGGAACGTCGTCGTAGTTGCCCCGCGAGGAGACCCACAGGTTGCCGTAGGCGTCGGCCTTGATGCGGCTGAGGTTGATCGCCACGTCGATCTTGTACATTTGGCGCATGGTTTCCAGTTCGATGACCGAGACCGTCGAGTCGTAGTTCGGGGCGCGGTAGCCGCCCGAATTGGCGACATAGGCGCGGTCGCCGACGATGGCCAGTTCGTCGGGCTGGTAGCCTACGGTCACCTGGCCGACGATCCGGTAGGTGTCGAGATCCACCTTGAAGACGGCGCCTTTCTGGGCGTCGGGGTCCATCGCCACGGGGCCGACGTAGGCGCTGACATAGGCGTATTTGCCTTTGAAGCGGATGTAGCGGCAGTTGGGGATGTCGATCTGCGTGATGCGGCGGGCGGTGTAGGCGTCCATCACCTCGACCTTGTGCGAACAGTTGATGACGGCGAACAGCCGTCCGTCGTAAACCTGGATGTCGTTGCCCACGTCGCCCAGCTCCTTCACGACGTTGGGGTTCTTCTCCGCATAGATGCCGCGGGCGTAGACCGCCGTGCGGTAGTCGAGGTAGTCGATGTCCGCCTTGTTGCTGCCCATGTTGCCTTCGTTCAGGAGATACATGCCGATCGGGTCGGCATCGGGGTTCTCCCCGAACGGCAGCACCTCGTATTCGGTGGGGTTCACCAGTTCGATCTTCCGGCAGCCGGCGGCGAGGCAGCAGCCGGCCAAAACGATGAAGAGATACCTTTTCATGGCTCGCGGGGGTTAGAGATCGACGCTGACGACGAACCGGAAGTTGGTCTTCGGCATCGGGTAGTTGAGCACCACGTCGTAATCCTGTCCGAAGAGGTTGTTGATCTCGGCCGTGGCCTTGAGTGTCCGGGTGCGGATTCGGAAGGTCTTTTGCAGCGAGAGGTCGCTCGTGTACCACGGCTGGGTGTGGTTGCGCGGGATGTTCTCCTGCTGGTTGTAGCGCTGGCCCGTGTAGATGAAGCTGTAATTGAGCCCCCACCCCTTGTAGAACAGCGCGAGGATGGCCGAGCCGCTGTGCCAGGGGATGTAGGGAATCTGGTCGCGGTAGTAGGTGTCGGCCGGGTCGGTGATGTCGATGGCCTCCTGATAGGTGTACTGGAACTTGGTCGTCACCTCCAGTTTGCCGAGCGTGAACAGGGCGTTCAGCACGGCGTCCACGCCCTTGATCTCCACTTCGCCCAGATTGAGCATCGTCCAGCGGAACTGCTGCCCCTTGGGGTAGGCGATGATCTTGTCCGTGATTTTGTTGTAGTAGGCATCGACCGAAACGTCGAGCATCCGCATGAAGGGCGATCGTTCGAAATCGCGCGCGTATTTCAGCCCAACGTTGAACTGTTCGGCATATTCGGGCTTGAGGAAGGCGTTGCCCATGTCGGTGTAGTAGAGGTCGTTGAAGGTCGGCATGCGGAACATCCGCTTGTAGAAGGCGCGCACCGAAAGGTCGTGGTTTTTCAGCACTTTGAACGATCCGAAGAACGCCGGGGTGGCCACGGCCTTGTCGGGCCGGGCCTCGAAGCGCTCGACCTTTTCGTGGACGAAATAACCCAACAGGCTGGCCTGCATCTTCAGCCGCCCCCATTCGAAAGCCGTGGCCAATGCCGCCATGTGGGTGTAGCGCGTCGGGTAGGGGAAGGTGCCGTCGCTCTCGGTGGGCATGTAGAACGTGGCGTCGAGCGTGTTCCACTGGAAGTCGTAGGCCAGCGACACCTCCCAGTGCTCCAGGATGTTGCAGAGATTGGCGCACGAGAAGTAGAACTCCTTCTGCTTGTAGGTGTTCTTGGTCTGGATCAGCTTGGCGTCCTGATTCTCGTAGTGGGTGTAGTCGGCGGCGTACTTGGCGTTGAACAGCGTGCGGAACCTCTTCGACCAGCGGTTGGTCAGCGTGCCCTGGATGAACGAGTTGGTGTCCCACAGCCGTTCGCCGTGGCGGAAGACGTTGTTGACGATGGCCCCCGGGATGCCGCGCTCGGAGTTGTAGGTGTAGGCCCGCACGGTCCATTGTCCGTCGGCCATCTTTCCGTGGAGCCCGGCCTCCATGCGGGTGGCGTTTATGTCGCCGTTTTGCCGGTAGGCCGTCGTGTCGTAGGCGATTTCGCCCAGCGTGTTGCGGCGGCGGTAGCGGAATTTGTACCGGCCGGTGGCGTTGGTCCACTCGCCGCTGAACGACGAGCTGACGGCGTCGGAGATCTTGTACTCGTAGCGCATCGAGGGGTTGATGAGCCCGAACGAGCCGGTTTTCATCGTGGCCTTGAAATTGGCCCGCTTGCCCTCTTCGAAGCGGGGGCGCCGCGTGGTTATGTAGATCGTTCCGGAGGCTCCGAAATCCTTGGCCGACTGGAAAATGTCGCTTTTCTGACCGTTGTAGAGCGATATTTCCTCCACGTCGTCCAGCGAGAAGCGTCCCAGATCGACCTGTCCGTTCTGGGCGTTGCCCAGCTGGATGCCGTCGTAGAACACGGCCATGTGGTTGGTGCCCATCGAGCGGATGTTGACGGTTTTCAGACCGCCCACGCCGCCGTAGTCTTTGAGCTGCACGCCCGCGAAATAGCGGATGGCGTCGGCCACCGAAAAACTGTTCAGCCGTTGCAGGTCGATGTCTTTGAGGACCTGCGCCGGGATGACCTCGCGGTATTTGGGGATGACGGGAGCGCCGACGATGACGACCTCGCTGATTTTCTGGATGCTGTCCAGTTTTCCGACGTAGCGCCGGTTCGCGGTGGAGTCGGAGGTGTCGGCCGCCGCGTGATTACCCCCCCCCGCAATGAATGCGAGGCATAGGAACGAAAGGCGAAGTTGCTTCATTATGCGTTCTGTGTCAATGGTTTGTCGGGTAAAACCATTGATTCCACAGCCGCAGTGCAACGAAACAGAATGAAAGAGTGCTTTACATGCGTTGTCGATCCGGGCCCGTTCTCCGCAGGCTGCGAAATCAATTTGTCATGCAAGGCAGGTCTTCTGACTCGTTCCGGTTTCGACGCCTTCCCGGTTATCCACCAGTGGCTGAGATTGTCGATTCCTCGTGTGCCCGTTTCCGGACAGGAACTTACAGCAGCGGGAACTGTTGCCGACTTTCACGGCATTCCCTTTTAATCGGTCGGAGGCCGCGGGGCCTCTTTCGGAACCTTTGCGCGGCAAAGATATAAATTTTGTCAGTAATCGGTGATAAAAAACGTTTTTTATTTCATCTTATCGGTCCGCAGCAATGTCGATCCGCGCTGTTACGAACGCTTCCGGAACGTGCATTTCGACCTGCCGGAGAATTTCAAGCGGACGCCCGATCCCTATATGGACCGTTATCCGCAGCAGTTCTTCGACGGCGAGGAGAAGTGGCGGGGATCGTTTATCGACACCGACCGGTATAGCGAGATGCTGCGCTGCTATTATGCGATGGTCAACTCGCTCGACGAGCAGTTCGGGCGCGTGATGGATTTGCTCGAAGAGCTGGGCATAGCCGATAATACCATCGTCGTTTTCACCTCGGATCATGGCGAGCAGTTCGGGTCGCAGGGCCGCATGTACAAACTGACGTTCTACGACGAGTCGGCCCGCATTCCGTTCCTGATCCGCGATCCCAGATACGCCACCGGGGGCCGTGAAAGCGACGCTTGCCTCAATACGCCCGACATCGGACCCACGCTGCTGGGCCTCGCGGGGCTGCACGGGGAGATTCCCGACGAGATGGAGGGTGAGGACCTGAGTTTCATCGTCCGCGGGGAGAAAGGCCGGGAACCCGAATACGCTTTCATGCAGAGCATGGGACACACCTACCAGTGGAAGGACGGCTACGAATGGCGGGCCGTGCGGTCGAAACGCTATACCTATGCCCGTTATCTGCGTGACGGGAGCGAAGTGCTGCTCGACCGGGAGGCCGATCCGACGCAGCTGACCAACTATGCCGGCGATCCGGCCTACGCTTCGGTCAAGAAAGAGCTGCGCAAACACATGGAGCGCAAGATGAAGCAGCTCGGCGACGATTTCAAGCCGTGTTCCTGGTATCGTGACCGCTGGATGTATAAGGGTTACAGCATCAAGGCGTCGGCCCGGGGTGAGTTCGGCCCGCTGCCGCCCGTCGAACCGAAACGTACCGAATAGAGCACCTCCGCGGCATTGCATCGCCCTCCGGAAGCTGGTTTTCCAGCTTCCGGAGGGTTTTTTCATTGTGTGGTGTGGGGGCCGGAGAGGGCGGTCCGAAAAAAAATCGTGCGAATTTCGATTTTCGGGGGGCGGTATTCGGAAATGGCGTGTCTACTTAGTGAAAGCAAAGAAAAAAATCTGTTTTGTGTAAGTTATGCAGAAGGAGATAGACAGACTGATCAATTCCTACCGGAACAATGCCCTGAGCAGGGAGGAGGCCGGTATGCTGGCGGGATGGCTGGAGGAGTCCGACGAACACCGGGCCCAGTTCAGGGAGTGTCTCGCCGGCCGGGAGCAGCCCGCATCGGCCAAGGCGGAGCGGGAGTGGGCGCGGTTCGCGGCCCGCAACAAAATCCTGTTCGCCGTTCCCGAGGGGGTGAATACGCGCCGGAGATTGTTCAGGCGTTACGTCGCGGCGGCCGCGGTCTTGGCGGCGGGCATTTGCGCCGTCTGGTTCTGGCAGGGCGTTCCCGCGGTCCCCGATGCCGGAAACGGCACGGAGATCGGCGCCGCACAGCCGCTGGAATACCGCACAGCGCGCGGCGAGAAGCTCGACATCGTGCTGCCCGACGGTTCGAAGGTCTGCATGAATTCCGAAGCGACGCTGACCGTGGACCTGAAATTCGGAAAGGCCACGCGCGAGATCGAGTTCGACGGCGAGGCGTTCTTCACCATCGCGCCCGACAAGAGCTGTCCGTTCATCATCCACAGCGCCAACAACAATTATACGGTGCTCGGGACCTCGTTCAACCTGCAATCCTACGCTCGGGAGAAGTTCGCCGTGGTGACGCTCCATACGGGCTGCTTGCAGGCGCAGGTCAAGAAGGATGTCATCATCCTCGACCCCAACGAGGAGTTGCAGATCGACGCGACGGCCAACACGATCACCAAGCGGGCGGTGCGCATCGACGATTCGATCGGCTGGATCGAAGGGCGGCTGATCTTCTCGGGGCATCCGCTGAAAGACGTGGCCAACAAACTTTCGCGCTATTATCAGGTGCGGATCAACATCCACGAAGAGATCGCCAACCTGCAATATACGGGCATGGTGGATCGGGAAACGCTGCCGGAGGCCCTTCGGATGATCTCCGAAACCTCCCCTGTAAGGCTCTCCATCACCAATATCGACGGGGAATATTTCCTTTCGAGGGCGAAGCGAAAATAGAGAATGAATTTTTTAACTACCTAAACATTAAATGAATGAGCAATTTTAACAAATCCAAAGGTCGCTGCATGACCCTGCAACGCCGGCTGGCGTGCGGACTGGCAGCGATGTTCCTGGCAGTCGCAGGCATCGCCCATGCCTCCGAAGCCGGGGAGAAGCCCGCGACTGTAACGCTTACCGTCGAACGGGCGCCGCTGGCCACGGTCCTGAAAAAGATCGAGGCGCAGACCTACTACACGTTCTTCTTCAACAACGAACTGGTGGGCAAGGCCGCTCCGGTGACGCTCTCCGTGAAGCAGGCTCCGGTTCCCGACGTGCTGGCGAAGATTTTCGCCGGAAGCGACCTCACGTATGAATTCCGGGAGGACAAGATCCTGATCAAACGCAAGAAATCGGACAAGCCGGCCACGCAGGCGCAGGAGTCCGAAACTGCCGGAACCGTCGGCGGACAGACCGCCGGCGTGGACCGGCAGGTCACCCCCCCCCAGCAGAAAAATACCGCCTCGGCGGCCCCTGCGCTGGTGCAGGGCGTCGTTAGGGACGATACCGGACAGCCCGTTGCGGGCGTCAGCGTGATCGTGAAAGGCTCGCTCGTGGGCGCCGTCACCGAAAGCGACGGTTCGTACCGCATCAAGGCTCGCCCCAGCGACCAGCTGTCGTTCAGCTTCCTGGGCTACAAGACGCAGGACATCTACGTCGGCAGCAAGACGACGATCGACGTGAGGCTCGTCAGCACGGCGCAGGCCATCGACGACGTGGTCGTCACGGCGCTGGGCATGAAGCGCGAGGAGAAGTCGCTGGGTTATGCCGCCACGAAGGTCAAGAGCGACGCCTTTTCGTCGTCGGCCTCGTCGTCCAACTGGATGTCGGGCCTCGCGGGCCAGGTGGCGGGCCTTACGGTCGCCAAAGCCAATACGGGCGGCGGCGGTTCGATGCGCGTGACGCTGCGCGGCGAGTCGTCGATCGACCTCAACAACAACGGGGCGCTGTTCGTCATCGACGGCGTGCCGATGTTCAACACTTCGGCGGCCGGAGCCAACGAAGGGGGTGCCTATGCCATCGACTACGGCAACGGCACGGGCGACGTTAACCCCGAGGACATCGAGAATATCACGGTGCTGAAAGGTCCCGCGGCGACCGCCCTCTACGGTTCGGAGGCCGCCAACGGAGCCATCATCATCACGACGAAATCCGGCGAGGGGCAGGACGGCTCCGTTTCGGTGACCTTCACGTCGAATTTCGTGGTCGATCAGATCAACTCCTCGCCCGATTTCCAGTATGTCTACGGCCAGGGTTCGGCGAAGGGCAACGACGGATTCCATTACGGCGATCCGGTCGATGGCGAGGGCAGCAATACGACCGACGTGTCGTCGTGGGGCCCCAAGATGGACGGGACGCTCTACTATCAGTATTACGACGCGAGCCGCGGCATCGGCGTCGATGAGAACGGCGTGCGCATCAAGACGCCGTTCGTGAGCTACGGCAACTGGTTCAAGAATTTCTTCCAGACGGGATGGACGGCGACCAACACGCTGTCGGTGTCGGGCAAGATCAACAAGAACAATGCGATCCGTTTTTCGGTGACCGATTACCGCAGCGAGTCGATCGTTCCCAATTCGCCCTGGAGCAAACAGTCGCTGTCGCTCAAGAGCAACAACAAGATCAACAGATGGCTGTCGGTGGACACGTCGCTGACCTATTACCGCAAGGACGACGACAACCTTCCGGTGATGGGCTACGGTTCGAGTTCGATCATGTATTCGCTGTGGTGCATGTCGCCCAATATCGACATGAACTGGGCCAAACAGTACTGGCTGCCCGGCCAGGAGCACGTCCAGCAGGACGCCGGTCTTTCGGGCGGCAAGAACAACCCCTATTTCACGGCTTATGAGCAGCTCAACACGCTCGACCGCGACCGCATGTACGGCAATACGGCGCTGAACCTGCATCTCTACAAGGGCCTCGACCTGATGCTCCGCGGAGGTATCGACTTCTCGCGCGATCTGCGTTCGACCCGCCATCCGAAAAGTTCCTACTCCTACAAATACGGCATGTACAGCGAGCAGGAACTCACTTCGTTGCAGCTCTCGACCGATTTCCTGCTGAAATACGACCGCAAGCTGGGCGCCGGATTCAACATCACGGCCAATCTGGGCGGCAGCAGCATCAACCGTTCGTTCGTGCAGACCTCGAAGACCGCCGAGCAGCTCAAACAGCCGGGCGTCTATTCGCTGGCCAACTCGGTCAACCGCATCAAGACGGACAACTACTCCTACGAGCGTCAGACCAACAGCATCTACGGCCTCATCTCGCTCTCGTGGCGCGACGCCGTCTATCTCGACATCACGGGCCGCAACGACTGGTCTTCGACGCTGCCCGTCAGCAACAACTCCTATTTCTATCCGTCGGTTTCGGCCAGCGTGCTGCTCAACGAGCTGATCGACTTCGGCTCGGCGCGCAACGTCGTCAATCTGGTGAAACTGCGCGGCAGCTTCGCGCAGGTGGGCAACGACACGAAGCCTTACCGCACGTCGAACTACCTCACCTCGTCGGATTTCGCGGGCAATTTCCAGATTCCCCGCACGGCGGCCGATCTGAACCTCAAACCCGAGATCGTCAGCTCGTGGGAGGTCGGCGCCGACATCCGCCTGTTCCAGAGCCGCCTGAACCTCGACATCGCCTACTACGACAGCGAGTCGAAGAACCAGATCGTGAGCATGCCCGTCAGTCAGGCGTCGGGCGTCGGCAGCCGTTACAGCAACACGGGCCGCATCCGCAACTGGGGCTGGGAGGTTTCGGTCAACGGAACGATCGTCAAGAACAAGAAAGTGCAGTGGAAAGCCTATGTGAACTGGGCGCTCAACCGCAACCGGGTGCTCGAACTGGGCGACGGCGTCGATTCGTGGATCGTGGCCTCCTATTCGTCGCACGCCTACATGACGGCTTACGAGGGACAGTCGCTCTCGACGATGTACGGCCTGGGCTACAAGCGCGCCCCCGAGGGATCGTTCATCGTGGGCAAGGACGGTTCGCTGACCGATGTCAGCGGCCAGCTGGTGATCGACGAGAACGGCTATCCGCAGTATTCCGACGATTTGCAGCGCATCGGCGAGTGCATGCCCGACTGGAAGGGCGGCTTCGGCACGAGCGTCAAGTGGAACGGACTGACCCTTTCGGTGGCTTTCGACGGTCAGTTCGGCGGACATGTCTACTCCTACTCCAACGCCCTGCTGGGGTCGCGCGGTAAGGGTACGGTCTCGCTTCCGGGCCGTTACGACGGACTGGTGCTCGACGGCGTCAACCAGCTGCCCGACGGCAACTACGTGAAGAACACCCACAAGACGGCCGACATCACCGAGTACTACGGTCTGGCCTATGCGTTCCAGAACGCCGAGCAGAACTTCGTCAGCACGCAGTTCCTCAAACTGCGCGAGCTGCGCCTCGACTACGAGTTCCCGAAGAAATGGCTCTCGAAGACCCGCATCATCAAGGGGCTCGTGCTCTCGGTCTACGGCCGCGACCTGTTCTGCTGGTCCGATTTCCCGGGCTGGGACCCCGAGGGCGCCTTCATGCGCGGCTCGTCGGTCGTTCCCGGCTTCGAGATCGCCCAGATGCCCGGAACCCGCGCCATCGGCGGCAGTATCAAGATCACTTTTTAACGCAGGAGGAACCGAAAAATGAAAAATACGATTATAAGACTGACTGCAACCCTCTCGTTCGGCGCGCTCGCCCTGTCGGGCTGCGACAATTTCGACGAGATGAACGTAAACAAGAATGCGTTGCAGACCACCAATGCCACGAGTTACGTGCAGCCGATCACGTTCGGTCTCGAATATGCGCTGCTGGAGCGTTCGTTCGACGTCAATTCGCAGCTCATGCAGTACACCGTGCAGGGGCAGACCTCGGCCGAGCGCATCTACAACTACCGTTTCAACAACTCGATCATCAACTACTTCTGGCAGAACATCTACCGCTGGGCCGGCAATGCCGAGACCATGCGCGTGCAGGCCGAGAAGGACAATGACAAGACGGGGCTGGCCATCGCCTATATCCTCAAAGTGCTGACGCTCTCGCACATCACCGACGTGTTCGGCGACGCGCCCTATTTCGAGGCCGGCAAGGGCTACACCGAGGGCAAGTTCTACCCGGCTTACGACAGCCAGAAGGAGATTTACCGCGACATGTTCGAAAAACTCGAACAGGCCAACACCCTGCTGGCCGAAGAGGGCGCGGATTTCGACATGCAGGAGGATTACATGTACGACGGCAAGGTCGCCCAGTGGCGCAAGTTCGGCAACTCGCTGTACGTCCGCCTGCTGATGCGCGTCGTGCTGAAGGACGAGAGCGAGCCGGCCGGCGAGCGTCTCGACGCCGTGTCGAAGCTCAACGAGATCTTCTCCTATCCGTCGGTCTATCCCGTTTTCGAGAGCCGTGCGGACGCCGCCAACGTGAAGTTCGACAAGAACGTCAACGCGCAGTACACGCCGTTCCACAACACCCGCGCGGGTCTTTGGAACAACAACATGATCTGCGAGCGGCTGATGAACGAGATGTACGATACGTCGGCCGGGCTGAAGGACCCGCGCGTGTCGCTCTATTTCGACAAGCTCGTGGGCGTGCCGACGCAGATCACCTACAACGAGCTGATGGAATATTTCGACGTGGCGGCCCACTACCGCCGCAGCGTGATCCAGGACCGCGACCATTTCCCGCTGATGAACTACTCGGAACTGTGGTTCATCCGGGCCGAGGCGGCCTACCGCGGCTGGATTTCGGGCACGCCGAAAGAGTATTACGTGAAGGCCGTTTCGGAAGCCGTTTTCGAGTGGACCGACGATCCGGATGCGGACCTGACATCGTTCCTTTCCAATCCGAAGGTGTCGATCGACGCGCTCGACGGCGAGGAGGTGCTCGAACGGATCATGACTCAGAAGTGGATTTCGAATTTCCTGGTCGGCATCGAGTCGTGGTGCGACTACCGCCGCACGGGGTATCCCGAGATGCCCGTCAAGCCGCTGGCGGCCAACGACGGCATCCTGCCCACGCGCCTGCGTTATCCCGCCGACGAGGAGTTCCGCAACCGCGACCATTATTTCGAGGCGGTGAACGGCTGGCTCGGAGGCACGAACAACATGACCACGAACGTTTGGTGGGCCGATCATACCAACAAACGCAAATAAAAGGAGATCAACGATATGAAAAAATATATTTTTCTGATATTTGCAGCGGCGACGGCCGTTTTCGCAGCCTGTTCGTCCGACGAAGGAACGTCGGCGTATCCCGATAAACTGGAAGTCGTGATGACCCCGGCGTGGGACGCCACCCGGGGCATGACCAGTTCGAGCCAGACCCGGACCGTGGCCGTGACGCTCAATGTGGAGAGCGTGCACTGGACGGTGGCGTCCGACAGCGACTGGTGCATCGTCGATGAGGAGGAGAACCACGTGGGCAGCGGCGAATTTACGGTCGAGGTGACGGCCAACGAGGATTTCAAGTCGCGCGACGCGGTCGTCACCCTTTCGGCGGGCGCTTTCACCTACCGGATGACCGTCGATCAGTCGGGCAACATCTTCATCCTCGACAAGGTCTACTCCGTGGTGGCCCCGAACGATTCCGAGGCCATCGAGGTCGTGGTCAAGACCCTTTCGGAATGGCAGCCGGTGGATTCGGAATGGATTCACGGCGAGGTCGTCGAGACCTCCGAGCCGGATGCCGAAGGCATGACCACCTCGACGCTCCGAATCCGCTGCGACGCCAACACGGGCGCTGCGGGGCGCTACGGCACGCTGACCATCGAACCGACCGACGGGGTGGGGTACAGCACCGAATACGCCGTTTATCAATTCGGAACGGATATGCCGTTCGACACCGACGGCAAGCTCGATCTCGCGGCCAAAGGCGAGGTGAAATTCGATGTGGTGGCTCCTGCCGAGGCGGTCGTAGGCGTGACCTGCCCGACGTGGGTTACCTACGTGTCCGAACCGGACGGGGAGCAGGCGACCTACACTTTCTCCGTTGCGGAGAATCCCAGCGATACGAAGACCGAGCGCGAGGGCGTGATCGGCTTCTCGATCAAGGACATCGAGGCGCAGACCGCTCTGCCCACCATCAGGCAGGCGTTCTATCCTGCGGGCGGTATCGTTTCGGGCGCGGGTCTGAAGATGTTCGCCGAGGCGTTCAATGCGGGGGAAGACACCTCCGACTGGATGTCGGGCGAAGACGGCAAGACCGTCGAGGTGCTGGGCGATGTCGATATGAAGGATGTCGAGTGGACCTCGATCGGTACGGCGGAGCGTCCGTTCGACGGCATCATGGCCGGCAACGGGCGCCTGCTCCTGAACTGGAACACGGCGCAGCCGCTTTTCGGCTATACGGCCGAGGGTTCGGAGATCCGCGAGCTGACGATCGACGCCACATCGAGAGTGACCGCCCGAAGCATCGCTGCGGGCGAATATGCCGCGGCGTTTGTCGGGGTCTGCAACGGTGCACTGCGGAATTGCAGCAATATGGCCGCCGTGACGCTCGATGCCGCCGCCACGGTGGACGGAGCGTGCGGCGTAGGCGGTCTGGCCGGTCTGGTCGGGGCGACCGGACGTGTCGAGAACTGTTCGAACAGCGGGCTCGTCACGCTGGGCAGCCAGGTGGTTTGCAACGATCTTTCGATCGGCGGCGTCGTGGCCCGGACGGAACCCGGTGCCGTGATGACGGGGTGCGTCAACGACGGGTCGGTCGTTTCCAACGGCGCCACGGAAAAGGACAACAAGAAATACAGCCTCTACACGGGCGGCGTGGTCGGCTATGCCGGCGGCACGGTCGAGAACTGCACGACCGAGGGCACCAAGTCGATCATGCTCGCAGTCACGGCGGCGTTTATGAGTTATACGGGAGGCATTGCCGGCTGGGCCGACGGTGCCGTTATGGGCTGTACCAACAAACAGCCGATTTCGCTTTCGGTCAACCGTGACGGCGATGCCTGCCGCTACGCTTATGCCGGCGGCATTGCCGGAAAAACGACCGGAGCGCTTTCCGACAGCAAGAACCGCGGCGGCGTTTCGGCGGCTGCGATCTGCAAGTTCGTCATTATCGGCGGTATCGTCGGTTCGGCCGATGGCGCCGTGTCGAATGTCGTCAATGCGGCGGCGGTGTCGCTTCCCGGCAATCCCGGCGGAACTGCCGGCCCGCTGAAAGAGGGGTATATCGGTCCCCGATACGCCTATGTCGGCGGTATCGCAGGTCAGTTGATGGACGGCGGTTCGATCACCGGCAACGGCGACACGACCAATTCGGGCGCCGTTTCGATCGACCTGATGGAGCACAATTCGGGTGCGCAGGCTTGCGCCGGAGGAATCGTGGGGCAGCATCTCGGTAAAATCTCCGCCACGCTCAACGAGGGCGCCGTCTCGGTCGTAGCCGCTCCGGCATCGGGCACGGCGAACTGGAAAGCACGTTGCCTGGGCGGTATTGCCGGAATCGTGGGCGATCTGGATTATGACTATTCGGGTGCCTCCATTGCCGGTTCGAAGAATGCGGCGGGGCTGATTCACGACCGAATGGCATCGACCCGCGCCAATGCCATGCCCGTTTATATGGGAGGCATCGCCGGATATGTCTTCGAGCCGAACTGTACGATTTCGGATTGCACCAACAGCGGAGAGGTGAACAATGATTATTACAACAACAACATCGAATACGACGGGAATGCGAGCGGCAAGCGTGCTAATTGCGCGGGCGGTATCGTCGGGGCGCTCGTTTCCACGGGCGATCCCAATGTCGTTTCCTCCTGCGTCAATTCGGGTACGATGACCGTTTACCGCGGTATGGCGGGCGGTGTGGTCGGATATGCTTCGGTCGCACAGATCCGGGATTGTACGAATACCGGCGATTTCCCCACCGCCAACCGGAACGGCCGGTCGGGAGGTATCGCTGCCCAGGCAATGAACACGCAGATCGAAGGGTGTCTGAACCGTGCGACCGTTACGGCGGATGGAACGGGCGATGCGACGACCGTCAAGCTCGGCGGTGTCGTCGGCGATTTGTTCGAAGGTTCCTCCGTGCGGAGCTGCGATCATTACGGGATGCTCTATTCCCAGACCTACGGACAGGCCAAGTTCGTCGGTGGTGGCATTGCCGGCACTTCGGTTGCCGGCACTACGATCGACGACTGCCGTTTCGGCGGTCAGTTCAAGGGGTCGAGCGGCGATCCCGTGGCCCTGATGTCCGATAACGTCTGCGGCGACAAGAATTTCACCGGCTCGGGAAACACCCTTTGGGACGGAAAATAAACGGTTAGTGGGTCGGGGACGGGGCGGAAGCCTCCGTTCCGTCCCCGTTTTTTAGAACAACGATGCGACGCATGCTACGACAACTGATATTCGCCCTCCTGGCCGGGTGGCTGCTGGCCGCCTGCGGAGGTAACGACGCGCCCGGGGGGATCGGGCCGGGCCCGGACGCGGCCGTCAGCGGAACGGTCCTCGACCAGCGGGGGCTGCCCGTCGAAGGGGTGGTCGTGAGCGACGGACTGCTCACGACCCTGACCGACGAGTTCGGAAACTATACGCTCGACAGCGACCTTTCGAAGCGGAGGTTCGTGCAGGTGACCATCCCCGCGGCGTATGAGATTCCCGTGAAGGACGGCATCCCGCAGTTCTGGCAGCGTATTCCCGAGGGTTCTGCGAAAGTCCGGGCCGATTTCACGCTCACGGCCCGCCGCAAGGCGGCCTCGCGCTATACGATCCTGATGACGGCCGATCCGCAGATCCGTTCACGCAATGCGCGTTACGACAACTTCGCGTTCCATTCGATCGACGTGTACGAGGAGATGTGCCGCGATTTGCAGGAGACGGCCGCGTCGATCACCGACCGCCCGGTTTACAGCATTTCGCTGGGCGACCTGGTCCACAACGATATGTCGCTCTATCCGACCTATTGCGCCGGGATCGCGGATTTCGATTTCCCGGTCTTCAACGTGATCGGCAACCACGATCATGTGCAGAACGTGGCGACCGACCGCGAGGCGGTGAAGAAGTTCGAGGAGTACCTCGGCCCGACCTGCTATTCGGTCGAGCTGGGCGAGCTGCATTTCATCTTCCTCGACAATATCATCATGAAGAACAACACGCTCGACCCGAACACTACGGGGGCGTATAACGACGGGCTTTCGGACGAGGTGTACAGCTGGCTGTGCAACGACCTGAAATACGTCGATAAGAACAAGATCGTCATGCTCTGCGCCCACAGTTCGATGTTCCGCAAACCCGACTCCGAGCCCGCCGAGCGCGACAAGCACGGCCCCGACTACGCCTCGCGTCTGGCGCAGTACCGTTTCGTGCACTCCTGGGCGGGCCATTCGCACATCAATTTCAACTACGCCTATGCGGCCGAGGAGCCGGCGGCGAAATTCCCCAATGTCGAGTCGCACATTCTGGCCCGTTCGACCGGGGCGCTGTGGCTCAACGAGCGGATCTCGACCGACGGAACGCCGCGGGGTTATCTGGTCGTGGATGTCGATGGGGAGCAGATCAGCTGGTATTACAAACCCTTGGGGCTGGGGCGCGACCGTCAGATCCGGGCCTATGCTCCGGGCGTCTGGTACGACGACGGATACGTCTATGCCAACGTCTGGAACCACGACGCCCGGTGGGGCGAGGTCCGCTATACGGACAGCGGCAAGGACAAGGCCGAAATGAAGCGGGTCACCGCCTATGACGGGGCCTTCGTCCGGATGGCCGACTACTACAATTCGGCGCAGAGCACGGCCACGTTCGAGCCTTTTCGGACCTCGCACATGTTCCGCATCCTGCCCACGGCCGGAGCGACGCAGGCGACCATCGAGACGACGGACCGTTTCGGCGAACACTATACGACTACGTTGGAGTGGTAACAAACCTGAAAATTTAACCGAATTATGAAGAAATTGTCATTGACTCTTCTTGCCGTGGCGGTAACTTTGGCTGCTGCCGCGGGCGGCATCTCCTCCGCTGCGGACCTCGCGGCCTTCGCCGAGGCCGTCAATGCGGGCGGCGACATCGCCGCATGGCAGGACGAACGCGGCGAGGTGCACCTGAAAGCCGATATCGACATGGGCAAGGTAAAACGTTTCGCGCGGATCGGGACCTTCGAGGGCGTCTTCGACGGCGAGGGCCACGCGATCCTCAACTGGAAGACCGACGGCGGGCTGTTCCGGCTCGTCGCCGAGGGCAGTACCGTGCGCAACCTCGTGATCGCGGAGAGCTGTTCGATGAAGGTGTCGGACGACGGCGAGGATGCGCTTTATGCGGGTTTCGTGGCCGACGTGAACCACGGCACGTTGGAACGCTGCGAGAACTACGGCTCCATTGCGCACCGTTCGCCCCGGTCGCAGCACGACAATTACGTGGGCGGCGTCTGCGGCATGAACAAATACGTCGTCATCCGTTGCAAGAACGGCGGCGAAATCACCTCGACGGGCAACTGTCCGTCGCTGGCCCCGGACGCCGAACCGCGGATGTACCTGGGCGGCGTGCTGGGCGGAAGCCTCGGGCGTTCGCTGCCGGGGGCCTTCGTGGCTTATTGCGAGAACACCGGGCGCGTCAGCTATTCGGGCGCGTTCATCGTCTCGCACATCGGCGGCATCGTGGGTTACAACATGCGCGTAAAGACCAAGTTCTGCATCAACCGCGGCGAGATCGTCTCCGCGGCGCGCGGCGTCGAGGAGGGCAGCGACCGCTACTGTCAGGAGATGGCGGGCGGCATCTGCGGCATGGCCAAGGGCGACGTGATGTGCTGCGACAATTTCGGGGCCGTCACCACGCGCGGCTATGCGTACAGCCTCACGGCCGGCATCTGCGGTTCGGCCCACGAGTCGCTGACCGTCGGCGACTGCGACAATTTCGCACCCGTCACCTCGACGAGTTCCTATCAGGCTTCCGTCGGCGGCATCGTCGGACTGTCGGGGCGTCCCGTCGTCGTTTCGCACTGCCGCAACAAGGGGGCCGTGCGGTTCGACGGCGTGAGCGTGGACCGCCGTTCGACCGCCGGGGGTATCGTGGGCGACATCTATGCCAAGAAAGATGCCGTTTACGCCGCTTCGGTCCGCGACTGCCGCAACGAAGGCGATGTCTCCTGCGGACTGGGCGAGAACACGCGCAACAGCGCGCGCGGCATCCAGGCGGCCGGCATCGTGGGCTTCGTCAACGGCAATGAGGCCGTGAGCGCCGACGTGCGCGACTGCGTGAATACGGGGCGGGTGCGTTCCGAATCGGGACGTGCGGCCGGCATCTGCGGCTTCGCCAGCTACTGCGATTTCGACGGCAACGAAAACCTCGGGACCGTCGAAGGAGGCGGTGCCTTGTTGGGCGGCATCGTCGCGGCGTTCGAAAACGGCTCCGTCAGAGGATGTACGAACCGCGGCGACGTGCTCGCCGGGCCGAAAGGTCAGGCGGGCGGTATCGCCGCGACGACGTGGAACGGCGGGAACTCCCGCATCGAGGCGTGCCGCAACGGCGGCGTGGTGAAGGGGATGTTCGGACTGGCCGGGTCGATCCTCGGCGAGGGCCGCACCGCCACCGACCGCATCGAAGCGTGCGGCGTAGGCGGCGGCGTGGGAACGTCGGCGCAGAGCCGCGATGCCGCGGCGAAGGCTTCGCCCGGGAATTTCGAACAGTTCGTCACCGGGCGCAACGTCGTGAAGAACAAGGCGGTCGTGGACCTCGCAAGCTGTTATTACTGGGACGGGAACAATTAAAAAACGCAAGCTATGAAACGTTTGATCATCTATATCTGGGCGGCGCTCCTCTGCTGCGCCGCCTATGCCCAGACTCCGAATGTCACGGGCCGCGTCGTGTCGAGCGGCGGACTGCCCGTCGAGGGCGTCGTGGTGAGCGACGGGCTCAACTGCACGCAGACCGACGCCGAGGGGCGCTATGCGCTGACGAGCGACCTTTCGCAGCGCCGCTTCGTCTTCATTTCGGTGCCGGCCGAATACGAAATCCCGGCGCGTCACGGATGCCCGCAGTTCTTCAAACGCATCGACCGCTTCCAGAAGGAGGTGAAGGCCGATTTCGTGCTCGAACCGCGCCTGACGCCCGCCGAGCACCATACGCTGCTCGTGCAGGGCGATCCCCAGATCAAGAACTACGGCGTCGATGGTTCGGCCGAGGCTTACCGCTCGGTGGTCATTCCCGACATGATCCGCATGCGCAACACGATCAGGACCCCGTGCTACGGCATCAACCTCGGCGACCTGGTCTACAACGACATGAACGTCTACAACACCTATATCGACAATACGGAGCGGGTGAACACGACGACCTTCAACGTCATCGGCAACCACGACCACGACCAGACGACTATCCTGAGCGATTCGCTGGGCACGGTCTATTTCGAGATGTACCTCGGTCCGACCTGCTATTCGGCCAATATCGGCAACATGCATTACGTCTTCGTGGACAACATCCTCTACGGGCGCGAGGATGCCTCGAAATCCTACGAACTGGGGCTGAGCGACGAGATCGCCCACTGGCTCCGGCAGGACCTGAGCTACGTGCCCAAGGACAAGACGATCATGATCTGCGCCCATTCGCAGATGTTCAAGAAGTACAGCAGCTTTTCGACCCGCAACAGGAACTATGCGGTCTACCGCGACGAGCTGCTCAAGTTCAGGAACGTCTATTCGTGGGCCGGGCACAACCACCACACGTATATCTACAATTACAACCGTTCGGAACAGATGCCCATCGAGAACCTGACGGCCGTCACCGTCACCCGTTCGACGGGTTCGCTGCGACTGAACAAGCATCTCAACAACGACGGCACGCCGCAGGGCTATATGATCGTCGATGTCGATGGCGACGACGTGTCGTGGTATTACCACTCCTGCGGCAAGGACCGCGGCCATCAGATGCGCCTTTATTCGCCCGTGCGGACCGGAAGCGACTACGTGCTGGCCAACGTCTGGACGTGGGACGACGCCTGGGGACCCGTCGAGTGGTGGGAGAACGGCGTAAAGATGGGCGAGATGGAGCCCTGCGAGGAGTTCGACCCCGATTATGTGGACCTGTACGCCACGGTGACCAATAAGACCACCCGCAAATACTGTCAGCCCGCGAAGTCGTTCCACATGTTCCGCATCAAGCCCTCGCCGGGCGTGAAGGCGGGCGAGGTCCGGGTGACCGACCGCTTCGGGACGACTTATACGGAGCATGTGAGCTGGTAAGGTACGGTTTTGGATACCGTTCAGCAGTCAGCTTGCCAAAGAGAAGATGTTTCATACCGGAGTTCCATATTTCGGATATACCGAACAGGAGGTAAAAGAGGTGTTTACGGCTCTTTATCCGCGGTTGTGCGCCTATATCGACGGCGTGACCGGCCGCGGGGACCTCGGCGACGACATCATTCAGGAGATTTTCTACAAGTTCCTCCGGCGCCGTCCCTGCCTGGATCGCGCCAAGGTGCCCTCCTACCTCTTCTCGATGGCCCACAACGAGTGCCTGAACTGGCTGCGGCGGAACAAGATACTTTACAACAGCGTCGATCTGAATAAGTTGCAGGAGTCCCGGGCGTGGGAGACGCTTGCCCTGTGCGATTTTCTCGACGCGCCCAACGACTCTCCGCTGGCGACGCTGCTGATCGAAGAGGTGCTGGCGCTGTGCGACCGCCTGCCGCCCCGGACCGCGCGGATTTTCCGGATGAGCCGCATCGACGGTCTGACCAACCGGGAGATCGCCGAACGGCTGCACATCGCGCAGCGCACGGTCGAAAAGCATATTTCCCTTTCGATCCGCTGGTTCCGCCGCTCGCCGCAGTTCAAGGACCGCTGGCCGGATTCGGAATGAAACGACTGACAAAACGAAAAAAACTGATATGAAGAAACTGTTCATCCTTTTTTGCGCCGCTGCGTCCGCAACGGCCTTCCCCGCCGTTGCGCAGACCTTCTCGACGGGAACCTACAACGTGCGGCAGCTCAACGCCGGGGACGACGCGAAAGGCAACGGCTGGCAACGACGTCTGCCGGTGATCGCGTCGCTCATCTGCTTCCACGATTTCGACATTTTCGGGGCTCAGGAGGTGTTCCACAGCCAGTTGGAGGACCTTTTAGGGGCGTTGCCCGGCTACGGATACACCGGCGTCGGGCGCGACGACGGCGCCGAGGCGGGCGAATACTCGGTCGTGTTCTACAAGCGCGACCGTTTCGAACTGCTCGACTCGGGCCATTTCTGGCTCGCCGAGGACCCCTCGCGCCCGAACAAGGGCTGGGACGCCAAATATGTCCGCATCTGCTGCTGGGGGCGTTTCCTCGACCGCGAGACCCGGGAGCGGTTCTGGTTCTTCACCCTGCACACCGACCACAAGGGCGAACGGGCCCAGGTCGAGAGCTGCCGGCTGGTGCTGGACAAGATCCGGACGATGTGCCGCGGCGAACGCGCCGTGCTCACGGGCGATTTCAACGTCGGCGAGACGAGCGAGAGCTATGCCGTGCTGCGCGACTCGGGGCTGCTCTCCGACACCTACGATCTGGCTGAGATCAAATACGCCTGGACCGGGACGGAAAACGGCTTCGATCCCGACCGCAAGACCTTCCGCCATATCGACTACGTCTTCGTGACACCCGGCTTCCGGGTCCTGCGCTACGGCATTCTGACCGACACCTACCGTTCGGAGGAGCCCGGGGGCAGCGCGAAACCTTTCCGTGCCCGCACGCCTTCGGACCACTTCCCGGTGCTGGTCGAGCTGGCTTTCGCCGAGTGAAATTCACCGTAACCTGAAACTATTCCCGAACAAACGAATGAGCATACTCTCTTTCTTCCGCAAAAGCGAGCCGTCGGAGCCCTTCACGGGCGACGACGCAGCGCGCATGAAACTCTACAAGAAGCTGCGTTTCCAGAGCTTCATCGCCGGCACGGTCGGTTACAGCCTCTATTACGTCTGCCGCACGAGCCTCAATGTGGTCAAGAAGCCGATCCTCGAAAGCGGGGCTCTCGACGCCACGCAGCTGGGCATCATCGGCTCGGCGCTGCTGTTCGCCTACGCCATCGGCAAGTTCGTCAACGGATTCCTCTCCGACCACAGCAACATCAAGCGTTTCATGGCCGCGGGACTGTGCGTCTCGGCCGTCGCCAACCTGTTGGTCGGGGCGCTGGGCTTCGCCAACGGCGGAGGCATGGTCGGCAATATGACGCTCTTCATCGCCTTCGCCGTGATGTGGGGTGTCAACGGGTGGTCGCAGTCGATGGGCGCGCCCCCGGCGATCATCGCCCTCTCGCGCTGGTACCCTCTGAGCAAGCGCGGCACCTACTACGGATTTTTCAGCGCCAGCCACAACCTCGGCGAGTTCCTTTCGTTCCTCTTCGTCGGGGCCGTCGTCGGCATCTTCGGCTGGCAGTGGGGCTTCGTCGGGTCGTCGGTGGCCGGGGTGTTGGGAGTGCTGGTGATCGTTTTCCTGTTGCACGACACCCCCGAATCGAAGGGCCTGCCTCCGATCGAGGTGCTGACCGGCGAGGAGTCCCCCGAGCAAAGCCACGACCACGGGTCCACCTCCGAACTCCAGCGTTCGGTCATCCGCAACCCCTTCGTCTGGGTGCTGGCGTTGTCGAGCGCCTTCATGTACGTCTCGCGCTACGCCATCAACGGCTGGGGCGTGCTGTTCCTGCAAGAGGTCAAGGGATATTCGCTGGCCACGGCCACGCAGGTCATTTCGGTCAACGCCCTGTTGGGGATCGTCGGAACGGTCTTTTCGGGATGGTTGTCCGACACGCTGTTCCACGGCCGCCGCAACGTGCTGGCTTTCGGCTTCGGCGTGCTGAACACCGTCGCCCTGTGCCTGTTCCTCTACTCGGGCGACAGCATGTTCGTCAACCTGCTGAGCATGGTGTTATTCGGTATGGCCATCGGGGTGCTGATCTGCTTCCTCGGTGGACTGATGGCCATCGACATCGTGCCGCGCGAAGCCACGGGCGCGGCCCTCGGGATCGTCGGAATGGCCAGCTATGTCGGCGCCGGGTTGCAGGACATCGTCAGCGGCTGGCTGATCAATTCGGGCAAGACGGTCACCGACGGTGTCACGACCTACGATTTCGATACGGCGATCGTCTTCTGGATCGCGGCTTCGGCGCTGTCGTTCATCCTCGCGCTGTTCGTTTCGAAGAAATCGCATGTGTAAAATCCGATTCAAAACCAATATGAAACCGATTCGACTTATCTTTGCTTTGTGCAGTCTCGCGGTTGCGGCGGCGGTATCCGCTCAGCCCGACACGCGATTCAACCGGGCGCCGCTTCAGCCGCGGCCCTATGCCGAACTGCCGATCGGCGCCGTGAAGCCTGCGGGCTGGCTCAACGAACAGCTCGTGCGGATGCGCGACGGCATGACCGGACACCTCGATTCGCTCTACCCGCAGGTCATGGGCCCGCGCAACGGCTGGCTCGGAGGCGACGGCGACGTGTGGGAGCGCGGTCCCTACTGGATCGACGGCCTGCTGCCGCTGGCCTACATTCTCGAAGACCGGCGGCTGATCGCCAAGGTGCAGCCGTGGATCGAATGGGCGCTGGCGTCGCAGACGGCCGACGGCAATTTCGGACCCGTGACCGACCGTCCGGCCGAACCGGGGTTGCAGCGCGACAAGGCTCGTGACTGGTGGCCCCGTATGGTGGTCCTCAAAGTGTTGCAGCAATACCATTCGGCGACGGGCGATCCGCGCGTCTTGGATTTCATGGGCCGCTATTTCCGCTACCAGCTGGCGCAGCTTCCCCGGACGCCCCTCGACAACTGGACCAAATGGGGGCGCGTCCGCGGCGGCGACAACCTCGCGGTGGTCTATTGGCTCTACAACCTTACGGGGGAGAAATTCCTGCTCGAACTGGGCGAGCTGATCCATAAGCAGACGTTCGACTGGACGGGGGGCTTTCCTGCACGGCGACCACCTGAGCCGCCCGTACAGCCTCCATTGCGTCGATCTCGGCCAGGGTTTCAAGGAACCGGTGGTCTACTGGCAGCAGAGCGGCGATTCGCGCCACATCGAGGCCGTGGGCCGTGCCGTGGAGAAGATGCGCCATACCATCGGGCTTCCGACCGGGCTTTGGGCGGGCGACGAGAAGCTCCGTTTCGGCGATCCGACGCTCGGTTCGGAGCTGTGCACGGCGGTCGAGATGATGTTCTCGCTGGAGCAGATCCTCCAGATCACGGGAGGCCGCGAGTGGGGCGATTATCTCGAACGTGTGGCCTACAATGCCCTGCCGACCCAGACGACCGACGCGCAGGACGCCCGGCAGTATTACCAGCAGGTCAATCAGGTGGAAGTCACGCGTAAGGTGCGGCCTTTCTCGACGCCCCATGAGGATACCGACATCGTTTTCGGTCTTTACACGGGTTATCCGTGCTGTACGTCGAATCTCCATCAGGGGTGGCCCAAACTGGTGCAGAACCTCTGGTATGCGACCCGCGACGGCGGTCTGGCCGCTTTGGTCTACGCCCCTTCGAAGGTCGAGACCACGGTCGGCGGCCGGAGCGTCGTGATCGAGGAGCGCACCGACTATCCTTTCCGCGAGCGGATCGCTTTCTGCGTGACGCTGCCCGGGGCTGGGAAACGGGCCACGGCGGCTTTTCCGCTCCACCTGCGCATTCCCGGCTGGTGTGCCGAGCCCGAGATCACGCTCAATGGCGAGAAGGTGGCTTTCCGCAGCGCGGGCGAAGGGATCGTCGTCGTGGAGCGCGAGTGGCGTTCGGGCGACTGTCTGAACCTCACCTTCCCGGCGCAGGTCGCCGTGAGCCGCTGGTACAACGAGGCGGCCGTCGTCGAGCGCGGACCGCTGGTCTACGCCCTGCGCATGAACGAGAAGTGGGAGCGTCACGCGATGGAACCGGAGAAACAGACCCTCTACGGTCCGTATTATTACGAGGTGACCTCGGATTCCCCGTGGAATTACTGCCTCCCGAAAGCGAATGTCCGGCCCGAGAAGGTCGCGGAGAGCTTCGTGGTGGAGGATGCGGGAGAAATGGCGCCTTATCCCTGGACGCCCGACGGCTCTCCGGTGAAGATCCGTACCCAGGCCCACCGCATCGGCGACTGGACGCTGCACGGCGGATCGGCGGGGCCGATCGCCTTCGTCTCCTCGCAGCAGATGTACATGACGCCCGAAGCGGAGTGGATCGAACTGATTCCTTACGGCTGTACGACCCTGCGTGTTACGGAGTTCCCGGTGCGATAGACGAACGCTGCCGTATACGAAACGCCGCCCGACCGATCGGGCGGCGTTTTTCGGGACGGGCGGACATCGCCCGGACCGTTCGTCGGACAGCGCGTCAGTCCGTCAGGCCCATCGCTTCGCGGACCCGTTCCGCCTCCTGCCGGCCCCGCTCGGTGGCGGAGCCGCGCACCACGGTGAAGAGCACCCGCAGGGTGGATTCGCGGTACCGGCTTTCGGTCATGGCGTTCTGCCAGAAGAGCTGTTCGAACACTTCGTAATAGACCTCGCCGAGCAGGTAGCCCTGTCCGACGCCTTGCAGGAATAGCCTCTGCTGCCGCTCTTGCAGTTTCCGGCGGCTCTGGCCGATGGCGTCGATCACGGCGGGATAGGAGGGGGCGTCCTCGGAGAACATCCAGCTCATCTGCCCGAAGGCGTCGCAGACTGCGACCGACGTGCGGATCAGCGCCTCGACGGGGCTTGCCGACGATGCCTCGGCGGCTTGCAGCGTCTCGTCGAGTTGTCGCAGTCCGTATTCGACGCTCAGTTCCGCCAGTTCGCGCTTGTCGCCGAAACTGGCGTGCAGGTCGTGCCGGGTGACGCCGAGTCTGTCGGCGATTTTGTTGAGGCTCAGGTTTCGGATACCTTCGTGCAGGAAAAGCCCGCAGGCGGCTTTCAGCATCTCTTCTCGGTTCATGGTCGTATGTTTTTTTAAGTGTTATGCCCGTTTGCGGTAGGTCGCGGCGGCGAGCGTGTTGAAGGCGGCGGCGAAGACGGCCAGCAGGACGTAGTCGGACCACAGGTCGCCGATCAGCGAACCTTTGAGGTAGACGGCGCGCATGATCTCGACGAAGTAGCGGGGCGGCAGCAGGCGGGTGATCCACTGCGCCCATGCGGGCATCGACTCGACGGGGGTGATCAGGCCGCTCATCAGGATGAAGATCATCACGAAGAAGAACATCACGAACATCGTCTGCTGCATGGTTTCCGAACGGTTGGCGATCGCCACGCCGAGCCCCGACATGGTGAGGACGAAGAGCCCCGCGGCCAGGAAGATGGCCCCGATGCTTCCGGCCGGAGCCAGTCCGTAGACGATCCATGCCAGCAGCATGGCCGCACCCAGCACGGCCGTTCCGATCACCCAGTAGGGGATCAGCTTGGCCAGCGTGAAGGTCAGCCGGCTGACGGGCGTGACGTTGATCTGCTCGATGGTTCCGGTCTCCTTCTCGCTTACGAGGTTCAGCGCCGGCAGGAAGCCGCAGAGCATCACCAGCAGCATGATCATCAGCGCCGGGATCATGTAGTGGCGGTAGTCGAGCGTCGGGTTGTAGCGGTTCTCGACGACGACGGGATCGGCGGCCGGCGGCTGTCCCTGCTCGCTGCGCAGTTCCGCGAGGGTCTGCGTGACGGTCTGCACGAGATACTGCATTCCGAGGCTGCCCTTCACGGCGTTCACGCCGTTGGCCGCGATGTCGATCCGTTCGGGCTTCCCGGAGGCCAGCGAGCGTTCGAAATCGGCGGGAATCCCGACGATGACATCCGCATCGCCCGCTTCGAGGGCTTCGAGCGCATCGTCGTAGCGTTTCGGGATACTCCGGAGGGTGAAATAGTCCGAGGCGCCGATCTTCTGGATCAGCCTCCGCGATGCGGGCGAGCGGTCGCCGTCGATCACCGCGACGTTGACGTGGCGCACGTCCATCGTCGTCACCCACGGGATGACGAGCATCACCATCAGCGGGAACATCACGGCCATCTTCGGCAGAAACGGGTTGCGGAGGAACTGCCGCCATTCCTTGTCCAACAGGTAAAAAAGGGTACGCATTGTCAGGTAATTATAGCTGTTTACTGTGTCTGCCGCTTTCGGCCGCTGTCTTTGCCGCCTGCGGCGTCACCCGGCTAAAAGCCATCGGGGCTTGGTCACGATTTTGCGCTTCTAAAAGCCGTTTCTTGAACGGCTCTCGGGAGGGTGATGGCATGCGTTTCGCGCGGTCGGTCGTTATTCGAGTTTGTCGTTGAACTTCCGGAGCGCCGCGGCGATCAGCAGGGCGGTCATCGCCGCGAGGATCGAGAACTCCCGCAGCACGCCTCCGAACGGCAGTCCCTCGATCATCAGCTTCCGCACGGCGTCGATGTACCAGCGGGTCGGGATGATGCAGGAGATCGGCTGCAACACCTTCGGCATGTTCTCGATCGGGAACGCCAGCCCCGAGAACATGATGATCGGGAGCAGGATCAGCATGCCCGAGATGATCAGGGCCGTGGCCTGCCGGTCGGCGAAGGTGGAGATCAGCAGCCCGAAGGCGAGCGAGAGGGCGAGGTAGAGCATCGACACTCCGATGATCGCCCCGAGGTTGCCCGACAGAGGCACGTCGAGAACGAACCGCGCCAGCAGCAGGATCGACGCGAGGTTGAAGCACGAGAGAGCGAAGTAGGGGATCATCTTGGCCAGCACGACCTTCAGCGGCCGCACGGGCGACACGAGCAGCACCTCCATCGTTCCGGTCTCCTTTTCGCGGACGATCGACACCGAGGTCATCATGGCGCAGATTAGGATGAAGATCATGCCCATGATGCCCGGCACGAAGTTGTACGAACTCTTCATCTGCGGGTTGAACAGCAGGCGGGTCCCGGCGGCTGACACGCCCGGTTCGCCGGACAGCAGGACGCTGGTCAGATAGCCCGCTCCGGCCGACGCCGTGTTGGTGTTCGAGGCGTCGAAGACCAGCTGCACGGCCGGTTCCGCCGCGAGGCCCTGTTTCAGCGCCTTCGTCCGCCGGTCGTAGTCTTCGGCGAAGACCACCACGGCGTCGGCGTCGCCCCGGCGCAGCGTCCGGTCGATCTCCGTTGCCGCAATGCAGCCCCGGAACGTGAAATAGGGGTTGGCCGCGATCCGCTCGACGGCCCGGCGGACGGCCTCGGTCGGATGCGGGGCCACCACGGCCACTTCGATGTCGGTGACCTCGGTGTTCATGGCGAAGCCGAACAGCAGCACCTGCACCACGGGCATCAGCAGCACGATCAGCATCGTCCGCGGGTCGCGCACGATGTGGAGCGCCTCTTTTTTGACGAATGACAGGAAACCACCCATATTATTCGGTCCGTTTGGCGCCGCGGGCCAGCGTGCGGAACACCTCGTCCATCGACCCTGCGGCGAATTGTCTTTTCAGTTCGGCCGGGGCGCCCAGCGCCCGCACCTGTCCATCGACCATGATCGACACGCGCGAGCAGTATTCGGCCTCGTCCATGTAGTGCGTCGTGACGAAGACGGTGGTGCCTCCGGCGGCGGCTTCGTAGATCAGCTCCCAGAACTGGCGGCGCGTCACGGGATCGACGCCTCCCGTCGGCTCGTCGAGGAACACCACTTCGGGCCGGTGGAGCGTCGCCACCGAAAAGGCCAGCTTCTGTTTCCATCCTAACGGCAGGGAGCCTACCAACGTGCCGGCTTCGCGGCGGAACTGCAA
Source organism: Alistipes intestinihominis (assembly GCF_040095975.1). Classification (NCBI taxonomy): domain Bacteria; kingdom Pseudomonadati; phylum Bacteroidota; class Bacteroidia; order Bacteroidales; family Rikenellaceae; genus Alistipes; species Alistipes intestinihominis. The sequence continues at coordinate 222,610 of NZ_JBBMFL010000005.1, read as the reverse complement.
CCGGTCGAGCAGCGTCACGGTGCGCCGCAGCATCTCGCGGCGTCTCAGTCCGTAGATTCCCGCATAGAGGCGGATGTTTTCGAGCACGGTCAGATCGTCGTAGAGCGAAAACCGCTGGCTCATGTAGCCGATGCGGCGTTTGATCTGCTCGCCCTGGCGCATCACGTCGAATCCGGCGACGGTGCCGCTTCCCGACGTGGGATAGCTCAGCCCGCAGAGCATTCGCATCGCCGTGGTCTTCCCGGCGCCGTTGGCCCCGAGGAATCCGAAGATCTCCCCGCGGGCCACGTCGAAGGTGATGCGATCTACGGCCACGAAGTCGCCGAACCGCTTGCTCAGCTCCCGGACGGATATGATCGGGTCATGGTTCATGGTACATCAGTTTGATGAATACGTCTTCTATTCCCGCTTCGGCGGGGCGGATCACGGCGTCGGGGAAGCCCTGCCCGGCCAGCTCGCGGGCGAACGCCGCGGCATCGAACCCGTCGGCGGGGATCAGGTGGTGCGCCTCGCCGAAAGGGTAGCATTCGCGGACCCCCGCCGAATGGCGGGCCGCCAGCAGCAGGCCGTACATGTCTCGGCCCGAGAGGGCGTAGAGCGGTCCGTCGAACCGTCCGACGATCCCCTGCGGGGTGTCGATGCCGAGGATCTTCCCTTCGTTGCAGAGTGCGATGCGGTCGCAGCGGCGCGCCTCGTCCATGTAGGGCGTCGAGACGAGCATCGAAATGCCTTTCGACTTCAACTCGGAGAGCATGTCCCAGAATTCGCTGCGCGACACGGCATCGACTCCCGTCGTGGGTTCGTCGAGCAGCAGCACCGAGGGGCGGTGGATCAGCGCGCAGCACAGCGCCAGCTTCTGTTTCATGCCGCCCGAGAGTTTCCCGGCGCGGCGCGTGCGGAAGGGTTCGATCTGGCGGTAGATCGGGGCGATCAGGTCGCGGTTGGCCGCGGCATCGACGCCGAACAGCGCGGCGAAGAAGTCGAGGTTCTCCTCGACCGAGAGGTCGGGGTAGAACGAGAACCTCCCGGGCATGTAACCCACCCGCCTGCGGATTTCGCGGTACTCCCGCACGATGTCGCAGCCATCGACCGACGCCGTGCCTCCGTCGGGGTTTATCAGCGTCGTGAGCAGGCGGAACAGCGTGGTTTTGCCCGCGCCGTCGGGACCGATCAGCCCGAACAGTTCGCCCCGCGCGACTTCGAATGTCACGCTGTCGAGCGCCGTCAGCGCGCCGTAATGCTTGGTCAGACCGTTCGTTTCTATTGCGTTTCGTGCAGCCGCCATTTGATTTTTCATTTTTAATTGCGGAGCCTGACTTCGCCGTAAAGGCCGATTTTCAGCCGTCCGTCGTTCTCGACGGCGATCTTCGCGGCATAGACCAGGTTGGCCCGCGAATCGCGCGTCTGGATCGTCTTGGGGGTGAATTCGCTCTCCGAGGCGATCCACACGATGCGCCCCGGGTAGTCGATGCGGCTGTCGCCGCCGAAATCGGCCGTGACGGTCACCTCCTGCCCGAGTTTCAGCCCGGCCAGCTGGTCCGAGGTGAAGTAGGCCCGCAGGTAGATGCGGTCGAGGTCGGCGACCTTCATCAGCGGACGCCCCACCGACGCCAGTTCCCCGGCTTCGCTGTATTTGGCCAGCACCGTCCCCGCGACGGGCGACGCGATGCGGCACTTCGCCAGCTGGTCCTCGATCCGGGCGATTTGCAGGTCGATGGACGAGGAGTTTTCGTCGATCGACGCAGCGTTGTTGCGGAGCGTCGAGAGCTGGGCCTCCAACTGTCCGTTCAGCACCTTGATCTGGGCGTCGATGTCGTCCAGCTGCTTGGTCGTGGCGGCGCCGTCCCGGAGGAGGTTTTCGACGCGGCGGCGTTCGGTCTGCTGCTTGGCGATCTGCTCGCGCAGCGATGCCGCCTGCTTGGCGATGTCGGGGCGGTTGCTGACGACCGAGGCCCGCTGGCGCTCCAGTTGCAGTTTTTGCAGGTAGAGCTGCACGGTGTCGATCGCGCCGACCTGCCGGCCGGCTTCCAGCACGTCGCCCTCTTCGGCGTCGAACCGGAGGATGCGCCCCGCGGCCTCGGCCGACACGACCACCTCCGTGGCCTCGAACGTTCCCGTGGCGTCGAAATCCCTGTTGCGGCCGCAGGCGGCTGTCAGGAGCGGCAGGGCGCAGTAGATGAATATCCGTTTCATAAGAGCTCTGTTTTTATCGGTTTATCGTGTGTTTGAGTTCATAGATGGTTTTCAGAAGTTCGATCTCGCGGGCCGAGCGCGCCGTGGCGGCCGCCGCCTCGTCGGTGATCTTCCGCAACAGATCGTCGGTGTCGATCACGCCGTTGCGGAGCTTCGACTCGGCGGCTTCGCGCACCGAGCGGCGCAGGGCCACGATGCGGTCGTCGTCGGCGAGGGCTTTGCGCAGACGGGCGATGTCGCCGCTCTCCTCGGCCGTCTGCAACCGCGTGTTGAAAAGGAATATCTCCCGCTGCACTTCGACCTGTTCTTTGGCCGTGCGCAGTTTGGCGAGCGAATTTTTCCGGGTGTAATAGGCCCCGAAATTCCACGACATCTTCACGCCCGCCATCGCGTTCCACGACCAGTCCGGCGACATCATGCTTTGGAAATAGTCCATCCCCGGATAGCCGTAATACCCCTGCGCGAAGAGTCCGAAACGCGGGCGGGTCGCCGCTTTGACCAGCCGTTCCTGCGCCGTGAGTTTGTCGGCCGTGGCGTCGAACAGCGCCAGTTCGGGGCGTGACGACTCCATCGAGCGGGGCTCCGAGGCGTCGGGACGCTCCAGCCGTTCGCCGTCCAGCGGACGGCCGGTGAAGATCTCCAGCATCCGGCGGTAGCTGTCGCGCGAGGCCGTGACCTGCGTCAGCTGCTGGTTCACGGTCAGCAGTTCGGCTTCCACGGCGTCGGCGTCGCTCTGCATCGCCACGCCGTTCCGTTGCAGGGCCCGGACCTTTTCGAGGTTGCTGCGCAGCAGGTCGAGCGTCAGCCGGGTCTGCGCGATCCGCTCGTCGAGGAGCAGGATGCCGAAGAAGAGGTTGTCCACACGTCCTTGCAGCGCATAGAGGTCCACGTCCGCCGAGCGCGCCTGTTCGGCGGCCTCGGCCCGGGCGATGCGTTTGTCGGCCTCCGACTTGCCGCCGTCCCAGAGGGTCTGGTTCAGTTCCAGGGCTGCTTTGTATTGGTCTTTGTTCATCCCCGGCATATCGATTCCCTGCTGGGCGAGCATGCCCGCGAGGGCGTTCGGGAACGAGGGGACTTCGGTCTGCCAGGTGGCCTGCGCCGCGAACGAGAGCTGCGGCAGCCATGCCCGGCGGGCGTTCGACAGGGTGTATTCCTCGGTCCGGTGCACGAGGTCGTATTGCCGGATTTCGGGGTAGTGCTCGCGGGCCAGCCGGCGGCACTCGTCGAGCGTCACTTGTGCGCCGGCCGAAAGTCCGGCCAGCAGGCATCCGCACAGAAGGGCGATTCGTTTCATGGGCTACGATTTTTTGAGTCGGCGCAGGACGATTTCCACGTTTTCGCTCCTGCGCAGTTCGAAGAAGCGGCTCCGGTCGCCGGAGAGGTCTCCGAGGATGGGCTCGACGACCGGAAAGGCGATGAACGGGAAGACGTTGAGCGAGATGATGTCGAGCATCAGCATCCGCACGTCGATCCGGTCCGTCTCGCCGCGGGCCGCCGATGCGTCCAGCTCCTGCTGGATGTCGTGCATCAGGACCTCTGCGATCTCCCGGATGCGCGTGCGCATCGTCTCGTAGCGCTCGGGCCGCGAGAAGACCTCGTTGACGATGAAGCGCGGCAGGTCGGGGTTGGCCGCGATGAAGTCGAAATGGCGTTCGACCCCGTTTCGCAGGCGTTCCGCCAGCGGGAGCCCCGGTTGTCCGAATGCGGTCAGCACCGATTGGCTCATCAGGCGCATCTTCTCGTCGAGGATGCGTTCGAAAAGTTGTTCCTTGGTCCGGAAATAGTAGTGCAGCATGGCGTGCGTCACACCCGCCGCCTCGGCGATCGAGGTCGTCCGCGCTCCTGCGAACCCCTTGTTGAGGAATTCCCGTTCGGCGGCTTCCAGAATCGTCTGCTCCTTGTTCTTGGCCGGTTTGGTCATGGCGTCGCGCTGTGTTAACAATTTGATTTAACAATTTTGTCAGTCGCAAATATACGATCGTTTTTCCGATTTGCAACGATTCCGGGGATTTTTTCTGTCGGCGGGGCGGAAAGTTTTGCCGGCCGGCTGCGATTCGGTTTTGCTCCTGCCCGGTTTTTTTATACCTTTGTCCGCTGGAATGAAAGCATCTTTCAAAAAGACATACGCCTCGCTGGATGCCGACCGGCTGGTGCTCCTGTGGCTTGCCGTGTGGTGGGTGTGCAACCTCTTGCAGGCCGGCCTGACGGAACTCGCCAACGACGAAGCCTATTACCACATGTTCGCCGAACGGCTCGTATGGGGCTATTTCGACCATCCGCCCGTGACGGCCCTGCTGGTCTGGGCCGGGGAACGCCTCTTCGGCGGCGAACTGGGCGTGCGGTTCTTTTTCACCGTGCTCCAGCCCCTCTACCTTTGGATACTGTGGCGCCTCGTCCGTCCCGCGGACGCCGACCGCAGGGACGCCGCGCTGTTCACGGTCGTTTCGGCTTCGACGCTGATGCTCCAGCTCTACGGCTTCATCGCCGTGCCCGACGGTCCGCTGATGCTCACCGCGGCGCTGTTCCTGCTGACGTTCAAGCGATTCACCGAAGGCCGCCGCATGGCGTGGCTGTGGATGGGCGTCGCTATGGCGCTGATGGCTTACAGCAAGTACCACGGGGCGCTGGTGGTCCTTTTCGCGCTGGCGGCAGCCCCCCCCCGCCAATTACTGCGTCCGTCGCTATACCTGAGCGGGGCCGTGGCCCTGCTGCTGCTCGTGCCGCACCTCGTGTGGCAGTACGACCACGACTGGGCGTCGTTCGCCTATCACCTCTCGGGCCGCAACTCGGTCTTCAAACCCGGCTACGTCGTCGAGTTTCTGGGCAACATGCTGGTCGTCTTCAACCCCTTCTTCGTGCCGCTGTACGTGCAGGCGTGGCGGAAGGTGAAGCCGCAGACGACGGTCGGACGGGCCCTGAAACTGCTGCCCGTGGCCTTCATCGGCTTCTTCCTGCTCTCGTCCCTGCGGGGATACGTGCAGCCCCAATGGGTGATCGTCTCCTGTTTCGGACTCGTTTACGTGCTGTTCGACTATGCGCGGCGCCATCCCCGCACGCGGCGTTACGTGATGCGGGCGGGCGGCGTGACCATTGCGCTGGTCGCGCTGGTACGTATCGAGATGATCTTCAATCCGCTGGGCGTCCGCTTCGAGGTGTTCGACAACCGCGCGAGCTACGGCGCCATCGCCGAAGCGGCTGACGGCCGTCCGGTGATCTTCCGGCAGGGCTATGCCGTGGCGGCCAAATATGCTTTCTATACCGGCGGCGAGGCTTATTGCCAGCCCAATATCCGCTACCGCACGCATCAGTGGCAGTTCCGGGACGACGACTCCCGCTTCACGGGGCGCGAGGTGCTCGTCGAGTGTCCGGCCGATATGGCCGACACGACCCGGGAGGTCCGGAGCCTCACGATGGCCAACGGCCGGCGGTTCACGTGGTTCGTAGACCGGAGTTTCCATCCGGTGCGGCTGGTGGACATAGCCGTCGCGGGGTTGCCTGAGGAGGTGGCCGCGGGTGAGGAACTGCATCTGGAACTGACGATCACGAATCCCTATCCCTACGTCATTGCGGTCGGTGAAAAGGGCTTGCAGCTGACGATGCTGTGGAAACACGGGCGTTTCCGGGTCGAGGAGTTCCCGATCGAAGCGCATTTCAAGATCCCGGCGGACGACGAGCTGACCCGGGAGGTGACCTTCACCGTGTCGCCGCAGCTGGCCGGGGAGCGATTCGACGTGGGGTTCGCCCTGCGCCGCGAAGGATATACGAATTGGTTTAACGGAAAAGCCGTCCCGACGAGAGTGGTCGGAAACTTATGATAGAACAATTTATAAAATTCTGCGTGGTCGGCGGTTCGGGCGTCTTCGTCGATTTCGGTGTCACCTATCTCTGCAAGGAGTTCCTGCGGCTGAACAAATACGTGGCCAACTCGCTGGGATTCCTCTGCGCATCGACCACGAATTATATACTGAACCGTGTCTGGACGTTCCACAACGAAAATCCCGACATCGCGGGCCAGTACTTGCGTTTCCTGGGCATCGCGGCGATCGGGCTGGTCATCAACAACGCCACGATCTACCTTCTGCACAACCGGTTCCGGCTGAATTTCTACCTGGCGAAACTCTTCGCCACGGGCGTGGTGACGTTCTGGAACTTCTTTATGAACTATTTCTTCACGTTTTAAGCGGCTTCGACCCGCTTCATCGGTTCCGGAATGCGGATGAATGCCGTCCAGCACATCCGCAGCCACAAGGCCAGCAGCAGCCACAGGTTAAGCTGCCATCCGTAGAAAAGCTGCATGACTTTCGGCGGGCACAGCACGTCCACCGGCATCACGACCACGATTACGAAGGTCGCCCAGTAGGCGATCTTGTCGGCAAGACGGATTTCCCCCCCCCCGGCGCATCGTCCAGTACCACATCTGGTAGCCGATCAGCATGATCACGTAGGTGTGCCCCTCGCTCGAATTGCTGAACAGAATGACGTAGCCCATCAGGATGGCCAGGCAGGCGATCCGGAAGAAGGGCAGCCGCCAACTGCGCCAGTTCGCCAGCACGCCGACGGCCAGCAGCGCCAGTACGCCGATCTGCACGTACGTCCGGTAGGGCAGCAGTCCGAGCGGACGCAGGTAGAAGACGTTCATCCACGTCCGGGTGTCGGGGTGTTCCGTCAGGGCGCCGACCCATTGGCCGTAGTAATCCGGCAGTTCCGCCAGCGGCATGTTGACGGCCGGAGCCAGCAGGCATGCGATGCCGATCAGCACGGCGTAGCCCATGTTACGCCAGAAATGCGGATAGAACAGCAGCATCGCCAGCTGGAAGATGCCGTATATCTTCGTGAATCCCGAGACCATAATCAGCAGCACGGCCCAGAAACCCTTGTCGCGTTCCAACAGCGAGTAGGCGAACAGGAACATGTAGCCCACGGCGACGTTGTACTGGAACGACAGCTGCGTGCAGGCCAGAATCAGGAACGTGAAGAGGAACGATTTGCACTTCTCCTCACGGGTGAACTTTCCGGGCAGGGTGAAGATCGCCGCGAACCACAGCGTGAAGTTGAAGACATTCCACACGATCGGCCCCAGCCATGCGGGCAGGTAGGCGAACGGTGCGAAGAGGATGTTGAAAAGCGGCCCGTAGAGGAAATAGTCGAGCCGGACGGGGAATCCCGCGGGCGGCCAGTTGGCGCCGTAGGGGGCGATCTGCTGCCAGAAGAGCTTCGTCGATTCGGCGAAGATCATGAAGTTTTTGTGCCTGCCGCGCGTGACCTCCGAAACCGAGAGCGCCAGCACCAGCAGCAGTCCGATGACGTAGAGGTTGCGGGGGTTGAGGAAAAACGCCCCGATGCGCCGCCAGACGGAACCCTCCGTCCCCGGCCGTGTGTTCAGCATTCCCTGCTCCATGTTCGTTTACCGGCGTTTGCGGATTTTGCGGAACGGGAGGCCCAGCACGCCGAAGAAGGCTTCGCGGAAAATGCCGCCGCTCATTTTCGACACTCCCTCGCGGCGTTCGACGAAGATGATCGACACCTCTTTGAGCTTCATCCCGAGCCGCCAGGCCGTGTATTTCATCTCGATTTGGAAGCCGTAGCCCTTCATCCGGATGGCGTCGAGGTCGATGGTCTCCAGCGCCCGCCGCGAGTAGCAGACGAATCCTGCCGTGGCGTCGCGCAGCGGCAGGCGCGTGACGATGCGCACGTACATCGAGGCGAAGTAGGACATCAGCAGGCGCGACATCGGCCAGTTGACGACGTTGACGCCCTGCACGTAGCGCGAACCCACCACCACGTCGTTGCCCTCGGCGGCCGCTTCGTACAGCCGCACCAGGTCGTCGGGGTTGTGCGAAAAGTCGCAGTCCATCTCGCAGATGTAGTCGAACCCCTGCTCCAGCCCCCAGCGGAATCCCGTGAGGTAGGCCGTTCCGAGCCCCTGCTTGCCCGAGCGTTCCAGCAGGTGAAGCGTCGCGGGGAACTCCTTCTGGCGTTCCCGGACGATCGCGGCGGTGCCGTCGGGCGATCCGTCGTCGATGACGAGCATTTCGAAGGGTTCGGGCAGCGAGAAGACCTTGTCGATCATCGCCGATATGTTCTCCTTTTCGTTGTAGGTCGGAATGATTACGAGTTTGCGCATGGTGTGAATGTTTTTACAAAAAACAAAGGTAACAAAAAAACGGCCGGATGCAAAACCGTTGTTTTGCGCGGCGGCTCATCGTCCGTTCGGGCGCGGAACGCCGGTTTCCGGCGGCGGCGACGGGCAAAAGTACGCTTTTTTCACGGATCGCCCTAACGTTTCGCATAAAAAAGGTTATCTTTGCGGATATGGAACTTCGTGTGAAACAGGTGCGGGAAGTCACCGGTCCGCTGCTCGATGCGTTTGCGCGGCTCATGCCGCAGCTTTCGCCGCGGCTCGCCGCCCCCTCGGCCGCACGGCTGCGGGAGATCGCGGCGTCCCCTTCGGCGGCGCTCTTCGCCGCGGAGGCCAGAGGATGCGTCCGGGGATTGCTCACCCTCGTGTGGTACGACGTGCCGTCGGGCCGCAAGGCGTGGATCGAGGATGTCGTGGTCGATGCCGAAGTCCGCGGAACGGGGGCGGGGCGGGCCCTCGTGGCCGCCGCACTGGAACATGCGGCGGTTGTCGGGGCGGGCGAAGTCCTGCTGACCTCGAACCCTGCGCGGGAGGCCGCGCGGGCGCTCTATCGTAAAATGGGATTCGAAGAGGCCGCAACGACGGTCTTTGCTATTAAAACAGATGCGGAATGAAAAAGTTCGTGAAGATCGCGGCCATCGTGGTGGCCGTTATTCTGGCGGTCGCCCTGATCGTGCCGTTTGCGCTGCGGGGCAAGATCGCCGACATCGTGAAGCGCGAAGCCAATGAAATGCTCGCGGCGAAGCTCGATTTCGAGAAGCTCGACATCAGCCTGCTGCGCCATTTCCCGAACGCTTCGCTGGATTTGAAAGGGCTCACGCTGGTGGGCGTGGACCGCTTCGAGGGCGACACGATCGTCGCCGCGCAGCGGATTTCGGTGGTCGTCAACCTGATGTCGCTGTTCGGCGACAGCGGGTTCGAGGTGACCAAGGTGATCCTCTCGTCGCCGGCCGTGCATGCGCACAAGCTGGCCGACGGGGCCGTCAACTGGGACGTGATGAAGCCTTCGGACGAAGTCGCGGAGGAGACTCCCGCCGAAGAGTCGTCCGAACCCTCGTCGTTCCGGATGTCGGTGCGCGATTTCCGGATTTCGGACGCTGCGATCCGCTACGAGGACGATTCGACGAACATGCGTTTCTCGACCGCGCCCCTTTCGCTGCGGCTCCGGGGCAATATGTCGGCCGACCGCACCGACCTCGATCTGCGGCTCACGGCGCAGGAGATGCGCTTCGTCTCGGGCGGCATTCCGCTGCTGAGCGGCGCCGAGGCGGAACTCGTCGCGGTGATCGACGCCGACCTGGCGAACAACCGCTTCACCTTCTCGCGCAACACGCTGCGGCTGAACGCCATTTCGGTGGGTCTCGACGGCTGGGTTGAGCTGGACGACGATGCCGTGGTCATGGACCTCACGGCCGGCTGCGACAAGGTGCAGTTCAAAGACGTGCTGTCGCTCATCCCGGCGTTCTACACCCGGGAGTTCAAAAACCTCACGGCGGGCGGCGAGCTCTCGATGGCGCTTTGGGCCAAGGGCGAGATGCGCGGTTCGGCGCTTCCGGCCTTCGAACTGAAAACCGAGGTCCGCGACGGCAGCTTCCAGTACTCCTCGCTCCCGAAGGCCGTGACCGGCATCAACATCGCCGCCAAGGTGGCGAATCCCGGGGGCGTGATGGACAAAACGGTCGTCGATCTTTCGAAATTCGGCCTTAAGATGGCCGGGAACTCCGTTTCGGCAACCTTCTACGCTACGAATCTCGTCAGCGACCCCGTATTCCGCGCCACGGCTGCCGGGCGTGTCGATCTGGGGGCCGTGAAGGAGGTTTACCCGTTGGAGAAGGGCGTCGAGCTGGGCGGCCAGATCACCGCGGATCTCAAAGTCTCGGGCCGCATGTCCGACATTGAGAAAAACCGCTACGAAAAACTCGGTGCGCAGGGCACCTTCACCGTCGAGGAGCTGGGGCTGACGCTTCCGAGTCTGCCGGCGGTGTACATCCGCCGCGCCGCGGCCACCATTACGCCCGCCGCGATGACCCTCGGCGAATTCGGGGTGACGGTCGGCAAGAGCGACCTCGCGGCCAACGGTCAGCTGACGGGTTACATCGGCTATCTGCTGCGGGGCGACATGCTTTCGGGCCGTCTGTACGTGAAGTCCGAACTGCTCGACCTGAACGAGATCATGGAAGCCATGCCCGCGTCGTCCGAGCCGGCTGAAGGTGAGGTGGTTGCCGCCGAGCCGATGCAGGCCGTCGAGGTGCCGCGCAACCTGAATCTCTCGCTCAACACCGATCTGCGCAAAGTGCTCTTCGGGAAAATGACGGTCAGCGACATTTCGGGCGAGATGAGCGTTGCCGGCGGCGTGCTGTCGCTCGACCGGCTGGGGCTGGGCGTCTTCGGCGGCAAGGCCACCGCTTCGGGCAGCTACTCGACGGCGGCCGATCCGGCGAAACCCGCGCTGAAACTCAATGCCGACATTGTGGGCGCCTCGTTCCAGAAGACTTTCGAGGAGCTGGAGATGGTGCAGAAACTCGTGCCGATCTTCGCCAAGACCGGCGGCGATTATTCGCTGGCGCTCGACATGCGCACGTCGCTCGACTCTCAGATGTCGCCCGACCTGCAAACCCTCACCGCCACGGGCGAGATCAGGTCGGCCAATATCCGTGTGCAGAATATCGAGGCGTTCGACGCGCTGGCCAAGGCGCTGAACAACGACGACCTGCGGAAGATCGAAGCCAAGGATGTCACGATCCGTTTCGCCATCCGGGACGGCCGCATCACCACGCAGCCTTTCGACCTGAAACTGGGCAGCGTCGGCATCAACCTTTCGGGCTCCACAGGGCTCGATCAGACCATCGACTATACGGCCAAGGTGGCCATTCCGGGTGGCAAGACGCTGCAATCTATCGGCGTGGGCATCGGCGGCACCTTCTCGTCGCCCAAGATCACGCTCGGCGTGAAGGAGGCTGCCGAAGAGGCCGTGAAGAATATCGTCGATGAGCAGATTCAGAAGCTTACCGGCAGCGAGTCGCTCTCCGAGGAGATTCAGAAACAGGCCGAGAACCTGCGTGCGGAGGCGAAGCGGACCGGGGAGAAGCTCGTCGAGGCGGCCGAGAGCCAGCGGGCGAAACTCGTCGAGGAGGCTTCGAAGAAGGGCGCTCTGGCCAAGCTCGCCGCCGAAAAGGCCGGGGACAAACTGGTCTCCGAGGCCGAGAAGCAGGCCGCGAACCTCGAAGCCGAGGCCGAGCGGCAGATCGAAAAACTCACGGCGAAAAAGGAGTGACCGGAATGCTCGTAATCTTTGCCGTCATCATCGGAGGCATTGCAACGGGGCGCCTGCTTATCGGGCGGCGCCTCGCTTTCGTACCGCGCCTCATCACCGTTATCATCTGGGCCCTGTTGTTCCTGCTGGGGGTTGAGGTGGGCTCCGATCCTGCGGTCGTGGGCTCGCTGGCGACGCTCGGAGGGGCGGCGCTGGCGATCTTCGCCCTCTCCGTTGCGGGGAGCATCTTCGCCGCGTGGCTGTTGTGGCGGCGGATTCGCGGACGCGCCGTGCCTGCCGACGACGGGGAGGCCGCCGCAGATATCCCGGTCTCCGCATGGTCGGCCCTTTGCGGCAGTCTCGTGATCGTCGCCTTCTTCGTGGCGGGATGTGTCGTGGGACTTTTCGCGCCGTTCGACCTGGCCGGCTCGCGGGTCAGCGCCTACGTGCTCTATGCGCTGATGTTCTGCGTGGGGATCACGTTGGGCAACGACCGCACGCTGGCCGGACGGGTCCGGAGGCTCGATCCGCGGCTGGCGTTGCTGCCCGTCGCCACAGCTGTCGGAACGTTGGCCGGGGCCGCTTTGGCGGCTCCGCTGCTCGCCGAATGGTCGCTGACCGATTCGCTGGCCGTGGGCGCGGGTTTCGGTTATTATTCGTTGTCGAGCATCTTCATCGCCGATTTCCGGGGGCCCGAGCTGGCCACTATCGCCTTGTTGTGCAACGTCATGCGCGAGATCTTCACCCTGCTGGCCGCACCGCTCGTCGCACGCTGGTGCGGGCCGCTGGCCGCCGTGTCGATCGGCGGTGCGACGACTTTCGACACGACGCTTCCGATCATCACGCAGGCCGCAGGCCGTCCCTATGCCGTGGTGTCGGTCTTTCACGGCTGCGTGCTCGATTTCAGCGTCCCGTTCCTGGTGACGTTCTTCTGTACCGTCTGAAAGAATAAGCGCCCTGAGGGACGCTTATTTTTTTATGTAGGATTGCAGGGCTTCGACGTATTCGGCAAAGGCATCGCGCCCGACCGTGGTGATGCGGCATACCGTGCAGGGCTTCTTTCCCCGAAAGGTCTTTTCGACCTCGATATAACCGGCTTTGGCGAGTTTGTCCAGTTGCACCGAGAGGTTTCCCGCCGTGGCTCCGGTCTGTTGCCGGATGAAGACGAAATCGGCGCTCTCGACTCCGATCAGGATCGAGACGACAGCCAGCCTCAGTTCGGAGTGCAACAGAGGATTCAGTTCTTTGAACATCGCATTATCGTTGCGGGCGGTTCGACGTATGGTTGAGGATGTGGCCCGGGATGATCATCATAACCACGAATCCCGCGATGAAGAGCAACGGCTGCCACATATTGCCGGCAAGCAGCGTGCACGGGGCGAGGATGATGGCCGCGATACCTCCGACGATGGTGGGTGTGAAGCGGATGATGAGTCCCGTGACGGCGGTCCCCATGCCCATGATGAGCAGGATGATGAAGAGTATCGGCAGACGCATGGGCGTGAAGAGCGTCAGCAGGCTGACGAAGAGGGCTGTGGACCCCATGACGAACCAGACATTTCCGATCACGCGGTCAACGAACGTGCGGACCTCGCCCTCGGTGGGTTTTCCGCGTGTGAGCCACATCAACAGCCATCCCAGCACGGGCAGCAGCAGCCACAGGTAGTTCCAGCGCGGGTCCCGGAATCCGACTACGGCGGCCCATACGATGATTGTCGTGATGACGGTGGCATAGCCCCACGCCAGTAGCGGGCGTCCCGAGTTGCGAACGATGCGGCTACGGGTGTTTTCGATCATGCGGCCGATGAGCTCCAGGCTTTCGGCGGCCTCCAGTTTACGGTCTTCCATAGGTGTAATTTTTTAACGGTTTCGGCAATCGTCCTCGTCGTCCTGGTCGAACAGGTAGCGGATGAGCGAGAGCAGGATGCTCAGTCCCCACCCGGCGATAACCCAGACCACCCACCAGTAGTGGGGCGATGTGTACCAGTTGACGAAAGCTAAGAAGCCGCAAACCGCGAAACAGGTCGTGACGCGGCGGCTGAACCGGCGCGCGAAAAGGCGGCGTTTGTTGGTGTTGACAGAGGTGATTTCCATTGTTTTCGGTTTTGCGGCCGGGCCGGTTCTTAAATATGTTGCAAATATAAAGTAGTTTATAATATAAACCAAATTTCGAGCCGGAAATTTTTCAGAAAAATCGGATACATTTTATTTATGAAGGAGTGGGTCGGGTTGAATGCCGTATTTTGATCTGCGATTGCGTTTTTTGATCGACTTGGCTTTCGATGGCTTATTTTATCGTTTAAGTAAGGTGCTACTTCGGTGAGAAAATGCTAAATTTGCAGAAACCCGAACGAAAACCGACTATGAAAAAAATGCTTTTGCTCCTCTTCGGCCTTGCGGCGGCGTGGAGCGTTGCGGCGAAGGTCTCCCTTCCCGATGCCATCGGCAGCAACATGGTGTTGCAGCAGAATACGAATGTGAAACTCTGGGGCTGGGCCGATCCGCATGCGGCGGTGAAAGTCGTGGCCTCGTGGGGCGCGAAAGCCTCTGTGAAAAGCGACGGGGAAGGCCGCTGGGAGGTGACGCTGAAAACTCCCGCCGGTAGTTACGAGCCGCAGCGGATCACCGTTGCGAGCGGCGACAAGCGGGTGTTGGACAACGTGCTGATCGGCGAGGTGTGGTTTTGCAGCGGTCAGAGCAATATGGACATGCCTCTCGGCGGCTATTGGAACGGTCTGGTCGAGGGTGGCAACGAAGCTATCGCCTGCGCCGATGCGCAGCGCGGCCGCATCCGCTTCCTGAAGGTGGCCTATTCGCAGGGCTATACGCCGCAGGAGCGTGTTCCGGGCGCCTGGAACGAATTCACGACGGCTACCGCCGCGCGGTGCAGCGCCACGGCCTATTTCTTCGCCGAAATGCTCTCGCGGGCGCTGGATGTCCCGGTCGGGGTCATCGACAGTTCGTGGGGCGGCAGCCGCATCGAGTGCTGGACCCCGCGCGAGGCGCTGGAGACCTATCCCGACATCGACCTTTCGGAGAAAGCCATTGCCGAACTGCCCGACTACATGCGTCCGATGGCGATGTACAACGCCATGGTGTACCCTCTGACCCGCTATACCGTCCGCGGATTCCTTTGGTATCAGGGCGAGTCGAACATCGGCCGTCACACGGAGTATGCTGCACGGATGGCTGATATGGTGGCCGGGTGGCGTGCGCAGTGGGGGCTGGGTGAACTGCCGTTCTATTTCGTCGAGATCGCGCCTTTCGGTTACGGCAACGGGCTGTCGCCCTATTTGCGCGAGGCGCAGTGCCGGGCGCAGAAGCTGATCCCCGGCAGCGGTATGGTTTCGACCAACGATCTGGTCCTTCCCTGCGAAGAGGGTAACATTCATCCCCGCGACAAGCGCAGCGTGGGCCGTCGGCTGGCATTCTGGGCTCTGAACCGTACTTACGGCAGGAAGGACGTGGCCTGCGAAAACATGCAGTTCCGATCGATGGAAATCAAAGACGGCAAAGCCTGCCTTTCGTTCGACAACACTTTCGGCGGTTTCGGCCGGGCGTTCGATCTGAGGGGTTTCGAGATCTGCGGCGCCGACCGGGTGTTCCGCCCCGCGCAGGTGCATTTCGAAGGCAACGAACGGCTGATCGTTTTTCTTCCCGACATTCCCGAACCGGTGGCCGTGCGTTATGGATTCCGCGATTTCCAGCCGGGCAATGTCGTCAACACCCGCGAACTTCCCCTCGTACCGTTCCGCACCGACGACTTTTAACCTGAAACCATCAACCCGAATTCTATGAAACGAATATTGCTGTTAGCCGTTGCGCTTGCCGCGGCATGGACCGCCGCCGCGAAGATCACCCTTCCGGAGATCATCGGCGACAATATGGTGTTGCAACAAAATGCCGAGGCCAAACTCTGGGGCTGGGCCGAGCCGCATACAGCGGTGAAAGTCGCTGCTTCGTGGGGTGCTAAGGCCACCGCCCGGAGCGGCGCCGACGGCCGCTGGGAGGTGATGCTGAAAACTCCTGCGGGAGGCTACGACCCGCAGCGGATCACGATTGCCGGGGACGGCAGGGTCGAACTGAACGACATTCTGATCGGCGAAGTGTGGTTCGCCGCCGGGCAGAGCAATATGGAGATGGGTGTGCAGGGATTCCACAACTGTCCCGTAGCCCGCTCCAACGAGGTCATCGCCCGGGCCGATGCCCGGCGCGGTAAAATCCGCTATGTGAAGATTCCGAAAACGGCTTCCTATGCCCCCGAAGAACGTGTCGCCGGCCGCTGGAACGAGTTTTCGACCGAGACGGCGCCGTTGTGCACAGCTGTCGGCTATTTCTTCGCCGAAATGCTCAACGACGTGCTCGGTGTTCCCGTGGGCGTCATCGACTGCTCGTGGGGCGGCAGCCGCGTCGAGAGCTGGACCTCGCGGGAGATTCTGGAGACCTATCCCGATATCGACATTTCGGAAAAGGGCATTGCGGCGACCGACGAGTGGCTGCGGCCGTTGGTGATGTATAACGGCATGCTGCACCCCGTGGCGGGCTACACCGTTCGCGGATACCTTTGGTATCAGGGCGAATCCAATGTCGGAGCCCACGCGGTCTATGCCGAACGGCTGGCCAACATGGTGAAATTGTGGCGCGGCCTGTGGGGGTAGGGTGAACTGCCGTTCTATTTCGTCGAGATCGCTCCGTTCAACTACTGGGGCAGCGACCTTTCGGCCTTTCTGCGCGAAGCGCAGTGCCGGGCTCAGGATGTGATCCCGAACAGCGGCATGGTTTCGACGAACGATTTGGTCGAGCCCTACGAGTGGTGCAATATCCATCCGGCGAACAAGCACGACATCGGCTACCGGCTGGCCTGCATGGCTCTGAACCGGACCTACGGAAAGAAGGCCGTCCATTGCGACAGTCCCCGTTTCCGTTCTATGGAGATCGCTGACGGCAAGGCGCTCGTTTCGCTGGACAATGCCGAATACGGGTTCAACCGTCTGGTGGGTATCGAGGGCTTCGAGATCTGCGGCTCCGACGGGGTGTTCCGTCCGGCCGATGTAGCTGTCGATGCACAGTTGAGGCTGGTCGTTTCGTCGAAGGAGGTTCCGGAACCCTCGGCTGTGCGCTACTGCTTCCGCAATTTTCAGATCGGCAACCTCGCCAACAGCTGGGGGCTGCCCGTCATTCCGTTCCGTACGGACGACTTCCAGCCCCGGCCCTGAGGCCCGGCATACTGAAAAGTTGAAGGGACCCTGTGCAGGGCCCCTTCATGCGTTTGTCAGCGCTTTGCCGATTCCGCGGTCCGCACCAGGTCCGCCCATTCGGGATGGCGCCGGATGTAGACCTCGACGAACGAACACTGCGGCACGACCCGCAACCCCTTGCTGCGGATGTCCTCCAAGGCGGCCAACACCAATTCCTTGCCGATGCCCTGACCCTCGTATGCGGGCGGAACTTCGGTGTGGGTCAGGACGACGAATCCGTCGCCCGTCGCGTATTCGATCAGCGCCATGTCGCCCTTCCCGAGATCGAGTTCGTAGCGTTTCTCGGCGGCGTTGTCGATCACTGCGTGTTTCTTTTCCATAACGTCGGTGTTTTTGGTTGAACGTATTGCGATTTATCGTACTTTTGTCCCCGGTTATGAACTCCGTCGCCGACATACTCCTCGACTGGTACGCCCGCGAAGGGCGCGACCTGCCGTGGCGCCGCACGCGCGATCCCTACCGCATCTGGCTCTCGGAGGTGATTCTCCAGCAGACCCGCGTGGCGCAGGGAACGGAGTACTATCTCCGCTTCACGGAGCGGTTTCCCGATGTCGCGTCGCTCGCCGCCGCTCCCGAGGACGAGGTGCTGAAACTCTGGCAGGGACTCGGCTATTACAGCCGTGCCCGCAATCTCCATGCCGCCGCCCGGCAGGTCGTCGAACGCTTCGGCGGACGGTTCCCCGTCGCGTTGGAGGAGGTTCGCTCCCTGCGCGGCGTGGGCGATTATACCGCCGCGGCCATCTGTTCGGCGGCCTACGACGCTCCGTGCGCCGTGGTCGATGGCAATGTCTACCGGGTTCTCGCGCGGCTCTTCGACCTCGATGCGCCGATCGACTCCACGGCCGGAAAGCGCGCTTTCGCCGAACTGGCGCAGTCGCAGCTGGACACCGCGCATCCGGGACGCTACAATCAGGCGATCATGGATTTCGGGGCGCTTCGATGCATCCCTTCGTCGCCCCGTTGCGAGGCGTGCCCGCTGGCCGGACGATGCCTCGCCCTTGCTGCCGGAACCGTCGCCGCGCGTCCCGTGAAGCAGGGAAAGACCCGCGTCCGCGACCGCTGGTTCAACTACTTGCACGTTTCGTCAGGCGACCGGACCCTACTGCGCCGCCGCGAGGGACGCGACATCTGGCAAGGGCTCTACGAATTTCCGCTCATCGAAACCGAAGGGCCCGCCGAACTGCCGGAGCTCGTGCGCCTGCCGCAGTTCCGCGAACTGTTGGGCGACGCTCCGTGGCATCTCGTGCGCAGCATCCCGCTGCCGAAACATCAGCTTTCCCACCAGACGCTCCATGCGGTCGTCCACCGCATCGAAACCCTCTCGCTGACGCCTGCCGCTGCTGCGATGGCCGTTCCGACCGCTGCGCTGGGTGACTATGCCGTGCCGCGGCTGATCGACCGCTACCTGATCAAATACCAGATATAGACGGCGTAGATTGCCACGAACAACGCTCCCTCCCAGCGGTCGATGGCCTTGCGTTTGAACGTGAAGGCCGCGAGGAACACCACGACCGAACTCAGCAGGACCATCAACAAGTCCCAAACCGTGATACCGCCCATCGAGAGTGGGTGGATCGTGGCGCTCACGCCCAGGATCAGCAGGATGTTGGCGATGTTCGATCCGATCACATTGCCCAACGCCATCTCCGCCTTGCCTTTGAACAGCGACACGAGCGACGAGGCCAGTTCGGGCAGCGACGTGCCGCCGGCCACGAGCGTGATGGCGATCACCGATTCGCTGACCCCCAGACTGCGGGCTATCGACGTGGCGCTGCGGAGGAACATCTCGCCGCCGAACACCAGCCCCGCGAGGCCCCCGACGATCATCACCGCCGTCAGCCACGCGGCCATCGGCGCTTTGGACCCTTCCGTCGGGGCCGTCGCTTCGGGACGCTTCGTCTTCCGGATCGTGTACCACATCAGCAGGATGTAGAGCGCGAGCATCGCCGCGCCGTCGAGACGCCCGATGCGGTCCGCCGCCCCTTTGCAGAGTAACGAATCCTGGGCCAGCGCCAGCAGGAGCAGCGACACGAGCACCCCGAACGGGATGTCGCGGCGGATGTTTCCCGCCGTCAGCGGCACGGGGCGTATCAGGGCGCAGACGCCGAGGATGACGAAGACGTTGAAAATGTTCGATCCCACGACGTTGCCGATCGCCACGTCGCTCTGGCCTCCGATGGCCGAGAGCACCGACACGACCAGTTCGGGCGTCGAGGTGCCGACGGCCACCACCGTCAGTCCGATGATGAATTCCGGCACCCGGAAGCGCTGGGCCAGCGCCGCGGAGCCGTCCGTGAGAAAATTCGCGCCGGCGAGGATCAGCCCCAGCCCGACAATCAACAGAAGAATATCCAAAAACGTAAATTTTTAATTCTTAATTTTTCATTTTTAATTGTCTGATTATGCCAGCATAATCAGACTTACGGCCATCAGGGCCATGCCGGCCACCACGCCGTAGATGGAGATATGCGCCTCGCCGTATTCGCGGGCCGCGGGAAGCAGTTCGTCGATCGAGATGAAGACCATGATGCCCGCCACGCCCGCGAGGATGCACCCCATCAGCGTCGGCGACATGAAGGGCATCAGCACCAGATAGGCCAGCAGGGCGCCCACCGGCTCGGCGAGGCCCGACAGCAGCGAAAGCCGGAAAGCCTTCCTGCGGTCGCCCGTGGCGTAGTAGACCGGAATCGACACGGCGATTCCCTCGGGAATGTTGTGGATGGCGATGGCCACGGCGATGGCCACACCGAGGGCCATGTTATCCACGGCCGAGGTGAAGGTGGCGATTCCTTCGGGGAAGTTGTGGATGCCGATGGCCAGCGCCGTCATCACGCCCATGCGCATCAGCTTGGGATTGCGGGGCTGATGGTCCATCTCTTCGACGCTGTGGGCTTCGTGGGGGTTTTCGACCGAGGGCACCAGCCGGTCGATGACGCCGATCAGCAGGATGCCGGCGAAGAAGCTCGCCACGGTGACGACCGTGCCGAGATACGCTCCCCACTCCGCCGAGAGGGTGGCGTCGGCCTGCTGGAACAGTTCGACGAACGAGACGTAGATCATCACGCCGCCCGACAGTCCCAGCGAGAACGACAGCAGCCGTTTGTTGGTTCGTTTGGCGAAGAATGCGATGGCGCTTCCGATGCCCGTCGCAAGACCTGCGCCGAGCGTCAGCAGCAGGGGGATCAGGATATTGGGTTCTTCCATACGATCATATATTATTAACAAAGGTACGAAAAAGCCGGATGGGGCCAAAACCGGATTGCGTGCAGTCCGGTAAAACCTTCCGACCTCTAAAAGTGTCGTTACGACACCAAAGACGGTGCAAGCCGAGAGCAGAGGCGAATTTATTCGACTATGCCGAGGCGCAGCCTTCTAAGCGGAGGTTCGTCTTCCGCAAAGATAGTGTATAAAACGAAATACCGAACCCGCAAGGATTCGGTATTTTTCGATAGGACTATCGGTATGACTTATCGGACTTTTGTGCGTAGTCATGCGTGCGCTTCGCGGAGCAGACGTCCCAGGATCTCGATGCTGTCGGCCGTGATGTGGGGCTGCGGGTCGGCCTTGTCCGCCACGTCGAGCGTCGTCTCGCCCGAGAGGACCAGCACGCCCATCGCTCCGGCATTGTGGGCCATCTGCACGTCGGTGTAGATGCGATCGCCGACCATGACGATTTCGGACGGTTGCAGTCCGTGGCGCGCGAGGATGCCCGAGAGCATGTTGGGGTCGGGTTTCCCGAGCGTGATGTCCGGACGGCGTCCGGTGGCGTGCTCGATGCAGGCGCAGATCGAACCGCAGTCTACGAGCACCGTCGGCAGGTCGGTGGGGCACACCCGGTCGGGGTTGGTGGCGATGTAGGGCACGCCCTGCTTGACCCACCACGCCGCGCGGCACAGCCGGTCGTATTGCAGCGTCATGTCGAACGCCGCCACGACAACGTCGGGCACGTCGTCCGCCGAGTCGGCGCAGGACTCGAAGCCCGCGGCCTCGAACTCCGAGATCATCGAGGGCGTTCCCAGCAGAAAGAGCCTGCGGGCGGCGGGGTAGCGGGCCTTGATGTAGTCGATCGTGGCCAGCGCCGTGGTGTACATCTCGTCGCGCGTGGCCTCGATGCCCAGCTTGGCGAGTTTGTGCAGGTAGTCGTCGATGCACTTCGAGGGGTTGTTCGTCAGGAACGAGTAGCCGATGCCCTGTTCGCGGAGTCCGCGCAGGAAAGCCTGCGTGTAGGGGAAGAGCGACATGCCCATGTAGATCGTGCCGTCCATGTCGAGCGCCACGTGGCGGATGCGGCGCAGGCGCTCCATCAGTTCGCCGTGCTCCCAGACGGAGCGGTATTCGTGAAAGTTTTCCATTGTCGTTATTTTTTGTCGATGCGGTGTCGTTCGATGACGGCGCCCGAGGTGTCGATCACTTTCAGGTCGATGCCTTTCGGGTCGGCCGACACGCGGAGACAGTCGTTGTTCGAGTTGACGAGGATCGGGAAATCGACCCCGCGGCTGCCGTCGTCGATCCATTGGTAGCGGTGATAATGGCCGCAGAGCATCAGGTCGATGCCTTTCCCGACCAGCTCCGGGACGAACAGCCGGCGGATCTGCTGTTCGCCGTACCAGCTCGCTTCGCCTCCGGGAATCATGTGGATCAGGACGATGCGCACAGGCGCCGTGCGGAACTCCTCGCTCCGGACGACCTCTTTCAGCCATGCGGCCTCCCGCTGGCGGTAGGCGTCCCAGTCGCCCAGCCCGTAGTAGCGGATGTCGCTGTCGGGCTTGTCCTCGCAGCCGTCGAGCACGAGGAAGAAAACCGGGCCCCGGCGGAACGTGTAGTAGGTCTCTCCGGTCGGCGAGGGGAAGAAGTCGGACCAGCATCCCGAGCAGACGCCGCGGTTCTCGTGGTTGCCGCGCACGGCGGCCAGCGGGATGCCCGCGGGGGTGAGAATCTCCGACGCCGACGCGAGGCAGGCGTCCCAGAGCGTCTCCGGGGTCTCGATCTGGGTGGCCAGGTCGCCGTTCAGACAGACGAAATCGGGCTTCTCCTTCGGAGCGCTGCGGATCAGCAGGCGGAAGACCGAGTCGCGCGAATGGATGTCGTTGACGACCCAGAAATCGACCTTCTCCTGCGCCGGATCGAGTGTCGTGACGGTGTAGGGCTTGTGTTTGAGGATGTCGCTGCCGAATCCCTCGTCGAGGATGACGCGCTTGTTGCCTTCGTTGAGGACGACGCCCCGCTGCATGATGCGGTAACGGTAGGTCGTGCCGGGTTTCAGTCCGCTGACGCGCACGCTGTGCATGCGCCCGATGCGCTGGCGTCCGAGGTGCGAATCGCGGAATTTCGGACGTTCGGCGGCGTAGAAGTGCGAACCGTCGTCCGGGGCCAGTTCCACCCATCCGGCGGCGTCCGCCGTCGAACTCCATACGACGGTGAAGCCTTCGTCGGTCACGTTCAGCAGATAGGGGCCGTGCTCCACGCGGATGCGGGGCTGTGCGGCAGCTGCGGCCGTCGTCAGGAGGAGGCTCAGCAGCAGGATCGTTCGTTTCATAGCGAAAGAGGTTTCGTTCGGGGTTCAAAGGTATGTTTTTATTTTCTTTTTTCCAATTATGAATTCGAAAAACCCGAAATAGAAACGAAATAGATGTCGAAAAGAAATAAATTTTATTGCTTTTTATTGTTAAAAGGAAAATAATTCCTATATTTGCCTTTGCTTTGTAAACACTCCGGTTGTTCCGGCGATGTTCCGTTTATGTAATATGCTATTATGAATAAAGTAGAGAGCGCCCTTCGGCGCACGACCGACACCAAAGCGCTGGTGATCGGCGTCGATACCCTTCCGCAGACCGCGGAGATGTTCAAAAGCCTGTTCCCCGCCCGCCGCGCCCTCGTGGTCGCGGACCTCAATACGTGGCGGGTGGCCGGGGAGGAGGTGCACCGCATCCTCGCCGAAGCGGGCATCGCGCAGGACGAACCGCACATTTTCACCGATCCGAAACTCTATGCCGAGTGGACGTTCGTCGAGGAGCTGGACGGCGTGCTGGCTGCGACCGACGCCGTGCCCGTCGCCGTGGGTTCGGGCGTTATCAACGACCTGACGAAACTCTGTTCCCACCACAACGGCCGCCGTTACATGGTGGTCGGCACGGCCGCTTCGATGGACGGCTATACGGCCTACGGCGCCTCGATCACCAAGGACGGCAACAAGCAGACCTTCGACTGCCCCGCGCCGCTGGGCATGGTGCTCGACCCGTCGATCTCCGCCGCGGCGCCCGCCTGCATGTCCGCTTCGGGATACGCCGATCTGATCGCCAAGATCCCCGCCGGCGCCGACTGGATGCTGGCCGACGCCGTGGGGGCTGACAAGATGGACGACTTCGCCTTCGGGCTGGTGCAGGAGGGGCTGAAAGAGGCTCTTTGCGATCCCGCAGGGGTGCATGCCGGCAATGTGGCGAAGGTCGAACAGCTGGCCGAGGGGCTGCTGCTGAGCGGTTTCGCCATGCAGGCCACGCAGTCGAGCCGCCCGGCTTCGGGCGCCGAGCATCAGTTCAGCCATCTGTGGGATATGGAACACCTGCGGTTCCAGGGCGCTTCGGTGTCGCACGGCTTCAAGGTCGGCATCGGCACGCTCGCCTCGACGGCCTTCCTGGAGATGTTGCTCGGCGCTCCCGTGGAGCAGCTGGATGTCGAAAAATGCGTCGCCGCGTGGAAATCGTGGGAGGAGACCGAACGGGACATCCGTGCCGTTTTCGACAATGATCCCGAGTTCGTGGCCCGCGGCTTGACGGAGACCCGCGGCAAATACGTCGATAAGGAGGGGCTGCGCGAACAGCTCGTGCGGCTGAAGCAGGCGTGGCCCGGGCTGCGCGGCCGAATACGCGACCAGATCATCCCCTTCGGCGAGGTTCACCGCCGGCTGGAACTGGTCGGGGCTCCCTGCGAACCGGAGCAGATCGGCGTGTCGCGCGCGCATTTCCGGGCTTCGTTCGAGAAGATTCCTTACATGCGCAGCCGTTATACGGTCGTCGATGTGGCTTTCCGCTGCGGCTGGATGGAGGAGTGGCTCGACCGGCTGTTCGGCAAAGGCGGCGTCTGGCAGGTCGAAGACCGGTAGCGGAACGGCCGGGGCTGGTCGTTCCGGCCGCTTCGGGCATGTGACGGTGCGATTTCCGGGGGTGAAACGAAAATTTCACCGGAATAATGTAGGTTATCTCTCCGAAAGTCGTATCTTTGGAATCTGAAACTGCTAACTTTCATTTCGAAATGACCTCTGAACAATCCAAGCGCTTCAAGTATTGGCAGATGCGCACGATCATCGCCACGATGATCGGCTATGCGCTCTTCTATTTCGTGCGCAAAAACTTCTCGCTGGCCATGCCCGGCCTCGAAGCCGACCTCGGCATTTCGAAGACGAGCCTCGGCGTCTTCCTCACCCTGAACGGCCTGATCTACGGCTTCTCGCGCTTCGCCAACGGCATTCTGGCCGACCGGATGAACGCCCGCTGGTACATGGCCGTGGGTCTTGCGCTGTGCGCCCTGGCCAACTTCGCGTTCGGCTTCGGCGAGGACATCTCCTACTGGATCACGGGACAGCACGACGGCAGCCAGTTCACCAACACGTTGATTCTCTTCATGGGCGTCATGTGGGTCGTCAACGGCCTGTTGCAGGGAACGGGATTTCCGCCCTGCGCGCGTCTGCTGACCCACTGGATTCCGCCCACGGAGCTGGCGACCAAGATGTCGGTGTGGAATACCTCGCATTCGATCGGTGCGGGCCTCGTGGTGATCCTCTGCGGCTATGTCATGGGGACGCTGGGAACCGATATGACGGCCGATCCCGACGCCGTGGCGTCCATCGCCGCCAACCTGGGCGTGGCGCCCGACGATGCCGCGGGGATGGAGCGGGTGATGGTCTCCGCCGCGCACGTCGGCGCGTGGAAATGGTGTTTCTGGATTCCTTCGGCCATCGCTTTCGCCGGAGCCATCGGGCTGGTCGTCTTCCTGCGCGACACGCCGACCTCGGTGGGGCTTCCCGAGCTGGAGGGCACCGAGACCGCCAAGGTGAAAACCGGGAAGAAGGGCGCCGAACACAAGGCGTTCCTGATGAAATACGTCTTCAAGAACCCGCTGATCTGGATTCTGGGTTTCGCCAATTTCTTCGTCTACATCGTCCGCTTCTCGGTGCTCGACTGGGGGCCGTCGCTGCTGAGCCAGTCGAAAGGCGTCTCGATGTCGCACGCCGGATGGCTCGTGGCGATGTTCGAGATCGCCGGAATCCTCGGCATGCTCTTCGCCGGATGGGCGACCGACAAGTGGCTCAAAGGCCGCGCCCACCGCACCTGCGTCTTCTGCATGGCCGGCTCCGCGCTCTTCGTCTTCCTCTTCTGGCAGCTTCCCGCCGACGCGCCTATTTGGCTGCTCTTCGCCACGCTCTGCGCCGCAGGGTTCTGCATCTACGGTCCGCAGGCGCTCATCGGCATCGCCGCGGCGAACCAGGCCACGAAGCGGGCCGCCGCTACGGCCAACGGCCTCACGGGGTTGTTCGGCTACGCCTCGACGCTCGTTTCGGGCGTGGGCTTGGGCTTTGTCGCCCAGCACTACGGCTGGAACTGGGCCTATGTCGGCATCATCGGCATGGCCGTCGTGGGCATGCTGGTCTTCCTGCTGATGTGGGGCGCCCGGGCCGACGGCTACGAGGCCGGGACCGAATAACGGAAAATGTTTTGTTTTCAGATGATACGGACTGCGGTCCGGAAGGGTCCGGCCCGCGGCGGGTTGCGGACCCTTTTTTGCGATATATGAAAAGTTTTTTTATCTTTGCTTTTGTGATACATTAAATATTCGACCGATATGCTGAGCATCGCCGAACGGCACAAATACATCCTCGACAACCTGAACAAATACGGGTTCGTCCGGATCACGGACGTGGCCAATGAACTGGGCGTTACGAAGGTGACGATCCGCAAGGACATCAAGATTCTCGAAAGCAAGGGCTTATTATATAAGGTGCACGGCAGCGCCCGCCCGGCCAATCCCCATGTCGCGGACCTCGACGTGCACGTGAAGGACAACATCAACCGCGACGCCAAGCGGCTCATCGCGCAGCGGGCGGTGGAGATGCTCGGCGACGCCGATTCGATCATCGTGGCCTCGGGCTCCACGGTCTACGCCTTCGCCGAGGAGATCAAGATGCGCGCGTGGCACCACCTGAACATCGTCACGCCGTTCCTGCGGCTGGGCGTGCTGCTCAACGAGGCGGAGAACGTCGCCGTCGTGCAGCTGGGCGGCACGGTCCACAAGAAGTCGCTTTCGGTGCTGGGCGAGGAGGCCGCGCGCGAGCTGGACGACTGCATCTGCTCGAAGGTCTTCTTCGGGGTGGACGGCATCGACCTCGAACACGGCATCACGACCTCGACGATCGACGAGGCGAAGCTCACGCGGCGGATGATGCGCGCGGCGTCGCAGGTGGTCGTGCTGGCCGACTCGTCGAAGTTCGGGCAGCGGGGCTTCGGCCGCATCTGCGCGCTGGAGGACATCGACGTGATCGTCACCGACGAGCGCATTCCCGAGCAGATGGTTTCGATCATCGAGGAGGCGGGCGTCGATCTGATCATTGCGAAGTAGGGGAGGGTTGTCCGCCGGACTCGCCTGTCGCCCCTTTCGGCGTTTTCGATGTCCGCAGTCGCGGCATTCCGCCGCGTTTGCGAATCGGACCCCACCTCAAACCCCTGTTCGCTTTTGGAACTCTCTTTCGCGTTGTTCCCTGTCGGGGCAGGGCGAATGGCTGTGGACGGATTGTTGAAAAATTTTTCCGGAAAAGTTTTGCAGGGGCGGCGAAAAACCTCTATCTTTGTACACAATTACAGCGACACCTGAGTCCTATGAATTGTAAACCCAACATAGCATCGGCGCAAGCATTCTGGCAGCAGGATTACTGGTCGGGTTTCCAGTCTCCGACGGATTCGGGCATTATTGTTTTATTAGGGTAACTGTTTCGGTTGCCCTATTTTTTTGTGTCCCTGACAAGATGAAAACGTATTATACCAACGCGACGATCTACCGCGGGGGACGGTTCGAAACGGGCTGTCTCGCCGTCGAGCACGGTCGTGTGGTGACGGCCGGGGAGCCTCGGCCGGGCGACCGGATCGTGGACCTCGGGGGGCTGTGCCTCGTGCCGGGGCTGGTCGATGTCCACGTCCACCTGCGCGAGCCGGGTTTCCCGCAGAAGGAGACCATAGCCACCGGTACGGCCGCGGCGGCCCGCGGGGGTTACACCACGGTCTGTTCGATGCCCAACCTCTGCCCCGCACCCGATACGCCGGCGACGCTCGGCGAGCAGCTGGCGATCATCCGCCGCGACGCCGCGGTGCGCGTGAAGCCTTACGGCACGATCACGATGGGGCAGCGCGGCTGCGGCGAGCTGGTCGATTTCGCGGCCCTGGCCCCGGAGGTGGTCGGATTCTCCGACGATGGCCGCGGCGTGCAGTCGGACGAGCTGATGGAGGAGGCGATGCGCCGTGCGGCGGCCGTCGGCAAACCCATCGTGGCCCACTGCGAGGTCGATGAACTGCTGCGCGGGGGGTATATCCACGACGGGGACTACTGCCGCGAGCACGGACACCGGGGCATCTGCTCCGAGAGCGAGTGGCGGCAGGTGGAGCGCGACATCGCGCTGGCCGAAAAGACCGGCTGCCAGTACCACGTCTGCCACGTCTCCACGAAGGAGAGCGTCGAGCTGGTGCGGCGGGCGAAGGCGCGGGGACTGCGGGTGAGCTGCGAGACGGCGCCGCACTACCTGCTGCTGTGCGACGAGGATTTGCAGGAGGAGGGGCGCTTCAAGATGAATCCGCCGCTCCGGAGCCGCGCCGACCGCGAGGCGCTTGTCGCAGGCATCGCGGACGGCACGATCGAGGTCGTGGCTACGGACCACGCGCCCCACACCGCCGAGGAGAAGTCGCGCGGGCTGGCCGGCAGCGCTATGGGCATCGTGGGGCTGGAAACCGCTTTCCCGCTGCTGTACAAGTATCTGGTGCTTCCGGGAACGATCTCCCTCGAACGGCTCTTCGACCTGATGTCGAAGAATCCCCGGCGCATCTTCGGGCTCGAGGGAGGCGTGGAGGCGGGCGACCCGGCCGATTTCACGGTGCTGGACCTCGGGGCGCAGTACCGGGTCGATCCCGAAACGTTCCTTTCGAAGGGCCGCGCCACGCCCTTCGCCGGATGGGAGGTGCAGGGCCGCGCCGTGCTGACGGT
This sequence comes from Alistipes intestinihominis, assembly GCF_040095975.1. NCBI lineage: Bacteria > Pseudomonadati > Bacteroidota > Bacteroidia > Bacteroidales > Rikenellaceae > Alistipes > Alistipes intestinihominis. The sequence continues at coordinate 194,529 of NZ_JBBMFL010000005.1, read as the reverse complement.
GGTGGGCGGCAAAGAGGTTTACGATGAGATGAAAGTTGAAGACTAAAAGTTTTTCCCGTCATTCCGAGCGAACGAAAGTGAGCGCGGGAATCTGATGGAGACGCTGTAAGGTTACAACTTCCGGGCAGATTGCCACGTCGCTACGCTCCTCGCAATGACGGGGGAGGGTTGAAGGATGAAATGGAATGGTGGATGGATTTCCTGCCCGATAAACACGCAACTACGAAATCAAACAGATAAGGATGAAAGCATTTACGAAAAAAATTGTCTTGGAGAACGGCCGTGAATTCTACGGATACGGTTTCGGAGCCGACCGCGAGGCCATCAACGAGATCGTCTTCAACACCTCGATGGTGGGGTATCAGGAGATCATGTCCGACCCGTCGTACACCGATCAGATGGTGGTGATGACCTACCCGCTGATCGGCAACTACGGTATGGCCGACGAGGATTACGAGACCAAAACGCCGACCATCGGCGGCATGATCGTCCGCGAGTACAACGACTCGCCGTCGAACTTCCGCTACACGAAGACGCTGAACGAGGTCTTCGAGGAGCACGACATTCCGGCCATCTGGGGCGTCGATACCCGTGCCCTGACGCGCATCATCCGCGACGAGGGGACCCAGAAGGTGATCGTCACCGACGCCGCGACGCCCCGCGAAGAGGCCCTGCGCAAATTGCAGGAGTACGTCATGCCGCACGACATGGTTGCGCGCGTGAGCTGCAAGAAGCGCTGGATGTCGCGTGTTCCCAACCACAAATACGACGTGGTGGCCGTTGACTGCGGCATCAAGTACAATATCATCCGTCTGCTGAACCGCGTGGGCTGCAACGTGACGGTCATGCCCTACAACTCCACCGTGGAGGAGATCATGGCCTTCCATCCCGACGGCCTCGTGCTGTCGAACGGCCCCGGCAACCCGGAGGACGTGGCTCCGGTGATCGAGCTGGTGAAACAGCTCCGGGGCAAGCTGCCGATCTTCGGTATCTGCATGGGACATCAGTTGATTTCGCTGGCCTACGGCGCCAAGACCTTCAAGATGAAGTTCGGCCACCGCGGCGCCAACCATCCGGTGAAGAACCTCCTGACGGGCAAGCTCGAAATCACGAGCCAGAACCACAGCTATGCCGTGGATATCGATTCGCTGGAGGGCACGGGGCTTACGCTGACGCACGTCAATCTGCTCGACGGCACGGCCGAGGGCGTGGAGTGCGTCGCCGACCGGGTCTTCTCGATGCAGTACCACCCCGAGAGCGCTTCGGGACCGCAGGACAGCGCCTATTTGTTCAAGAAGTTCACTAAAATAATGGAGGATCACAAAAATGCCTAAGAGAAAGGATATCAAGAAGGTAATGGTCATCGGGTCGGGTCCGATCGTCATCGGACAGGCCGCAGAGTTCGACTACGCGGGCACGCAGGCGTGTCTGGCGCTCAAAGAGGAGGGATACGAGGTGATCCTCGTCAACTCGAACCCCGCCACGATCATGACCGATACGCATATCGCCGACAAGGTCTACATGGAGCCCCTGACGCTGGAGTACGTCGCCAAGATCATCCGCTACGAGCGCCCCGACGCCATCGTTCCGGGACTGGGCGGACAGACGGGCCTGAACCTCGCCGTGCAGCTGGCCAAGAAGGGGATTCTCCAGGAGTGCCAGGTCGAGATTCTGGGCACCTCGTTCGAGTCGATCGAGCGCGCCGAGGACCGCGAGCTGTTCAAGGAGTTGTGCGAATCGCTGGGCGAGCCGGTCATCGAGTCGCAGATCGCCATGTCGGTCGAAGAGGCGGCCGAGGTGGCTCACCGGATCGGTTATCCGGTGGTGCTGCGTCCGGCCTTCACGCTGGGCGGCACGGGCGGCGGCTTCGCCGACGACGAAGCCGAGCTGCGCGAGCTGATGCGCAACGCACTCGCCGTTTCGCCCGTGCATCAGGTGCTCATCGAAAAAAGCATCAAGGGCTACAAGGAGATCGAGTTCGAGGTGATGCGCGACCACAACGACACGGCCATCTGCATCTGCTGCATGGAGAACATCGACCCCGTGGGCGTCCATACCGGCGACTCGATCGTCGTGGCTCCGAGCCAGACGCTCACCAACAAGGAGTTCCAGATGCTGCGCGACTCGGCGCTGAAACTCATCCGCGCATTGAAGATCGAGGGCGGCTGCAACGTGCAGTTCGCACTGGACCCTCTCTCGTTCAAATATTACCTGATCGAGGTCAACCCCCGCGTGTCGCGCTCCTCGGCCCTGGCGTCGAAGGCTTCGGGCTATCCGATCGCCCGCGTCAGCGCGAAGATCGCCGTGGGTCTGACGCTCGACGAGATCCGCATCGCCAACACGCCGGCATCGTTCGAACCGACGCTGGACTACGTGGTGACGAAGGTCGCCCGCTTCCCCTTCGACAAGTTCTCCGACGCTTCGAACAAGCTCGGCACGCAGATGAAGGCCACGGGCGAGGTGATGTCGATCGGCCGTACGATGGAGGAGTCGCTGCTGAAAGCCGTGCGTTCGCTCGAAACGGGCGTCTGCCATATCTACCACAAGAAATTCGACAACTGGTCGAACGACGACCTGCTGGCCTATATCAAGGAGGGCACCGACGACCGGCTTTACGCCATCGCGCAGCTGATCCGCAACGGCGTCGATCTGGCGCTGATCTATAACAACACGAAGATCGACATGTTCTTCCTCGAAAAGTTCAAGAACATCATCGAATTCGAGGCGGTCGTCCGCGCCAATCCGATGGATGTCGAGACGCTCCGCGCCGCCAAGCGCATGGGATTCAGCGACAAGTTCATCGGCCAGCTGTGGGGCGTCTCGCAGCACGACATGTATCTTCTGCGCGAGAAGAACGGCATCTTCCCGGTCTACAAGATGATCGACACCTGCGCCAGCGAGTTCGCCTCCTACGTGCCCTATTTCTACTCGACCTACGAGGAGGAGAACGAATCGGTGGTGAGCCCGAAGGAGAAGATTATCGTGCTGGGTTCGGGCCCGATCCGCATCGGACAGGGCGTCGAGTTCGACTACTCGACGGTGCACGCCATCTGGTCGATCCGCGCCGCGGGCTACGAGGCGATCATCATCAACAACAACCCCGAAACCGTTTCGACGGACTACACCACCAGCGACAAGCTCTACTTCGAGCCGCTGACGGTGGAGGACGTGATGAACGTCGTGCACCTCGAAAAGCCGAAGGCCATCGTCGTGTCGCTCGGCGGACAGACCGCCATCAACCTCGCCGAGCCCCTTTCGAAGCTGGGCGTGCCCATCATCGGCACCGACACCGAGGCGATTAGGAACGCCGAGGACCGCGGCTGCTTCGAGAAGATCATGGAGGAGTTGCAGATTCCGCAGCCCGAAGCCGAGGCCGTGACGAACATCGAGGCGGGCGTGAAGGCCGCGGCCCGCATCGGTTATCCGGTGCTGGTGCGTCCGAGCTACGTGCTGGGCGGCCGCGCCATGCAGATCGTCTCGAACGAAGAGCGCCTGCGCCACTACCTGCAAACCGCCGTGGAGATCGACGTGGACCAGCCGGTGCTGGTCGATCGCTACATCATGGGCAAGGAGCTGGAGGTGGACGCCATCTGCGACGGCAAGGATGTCTTCATCCCCGGCATCATGGAGCATGTCGAGCACACGGGTATCCACTCGGGCGACTCGATCAGCGTCTATCCGACCTTCAGCGTGAGCCAGAAAGCCAAGGACAAGATCATCGACTATACGGTGAAACTGGGTCTGCGCATCGGCATCGTCGGTCTGTACAACATCCAGTTCATCGTCGCCGGCGACGACGACGTTTATGTCATCGAGGTCAACCCGCGTTCGTCGCGCACGGTACCCTTCCTCTCGAAATCGACGGGCGTGCCGATGGCGCACATCGCCACGCAGGTCATCCTGGGCAAGTCGCTGCGCGAGCAGGGCATCACCGAGGTTTGCGGCAAGGAGAAGGAGCGCTGGTACGTCAAGGCCCCGGCCTTCTCGTTCGCCAAGATCCGCGGCATGGATTCCTACCTCTCGCCGGAGATGAAATCGACGGGCGAGGCGATCGGCTACGACGACAAGATCACGCGGGCGCTCTACAAGGCCCTGCAAGCTACGGGCATGCACGTCTCGAACTACGGAACGATCTTCGTCACCATCGCCGACGACGACAAGCCGCAGGCGCTGCCGCTGGTGAAGCGGTTCTACGACCTGGGCTTCAACATCGAGGCGACCACCGGTACGGCGGAGTTCCTGCGTGCGCACGGCATCCGCACCCGCACGCGCCGCAAGCTCAACGAGGGCAGCAACGAGATCATCGACGCATTGCGTCAGGGACATGTCAGCTACGTCATCAACACGATCGACATCAACCAGCACAACACGCGCCTCGACGGTTACGAAATCCGCCGCACGGCCGTCGAGAACAACGTGACGGTCTTCACGGCGCTGGAAACGGTGAAGGTGCTGCTCGACGTGCTGGAGGAGATCACGCTGCGCGTTTCGACCATAGATTCAAAATAATTTCGATTTCATGCGGCACCTTTCGTCCTTCCTTGCTTGCCGCGAATGGGCAGTACCTCGTGTACAGCCCATCCGCGTCAACCTTCGGTCAGGCCGAAATCTGCTCGCCTGAAATCAAAATTCCGGGTGAAGTGCTCTTATAATTCCGGCAAAACGCCGAAGTTATCCACAGATTGTGGCATCTGAGTTCCGCATTATCGTTCGGAGCGGAAAAGGAGCGGCGGCGGCATCGAGCGCCCGGAACGGGAAAGAGTAAAGGTCCGATCTTACTCTGCCCGTTCAGCGAAATGCCGGCGGCGATCCCGCGGAGAACGACATGCGGAGGGTTTTGGTACTTTTGCCCTCAAAAGTACGGAAAGGAAAATTTATGTATAAGAAAGGTATATATAGGATTCTCACGAACGAGCCGCTGACCGACGCGGTGTGGCGGATGACGCTCGCCGGCGACACGCAGTGGATCACGGCGCCCGGGCAGTTCGTCAACATCGCGCTGGAGGGCCGGTATTTGCGCCGTCCCATCTCGGTCTGCGATTTCGACGAACGTTCGATCACGCTGATCTACAAGGTCGTGGGCGGAGGCACCGAACAGATGAGCCGGATGCGGGCGGGCGGGGAGCTCGACCTGTTGACGGGTCTGGGCAACGGCTTCTCGACGAAGAACGACGCCCGGCGGCCTCTGTTGGTCGGGGGCGGCGTGGGCGTGCCGCCGCTCTACAACCTGGCGAAGCGGCTCTTGGCCGAAGGCAAACCGGTGCAGGTGGTGCTGGGCTTCAACACTGCCGCGGAGGTCTTCTACGAGGAGGAGTTTTGCGCGCTGGGATGCGAGGTCACCGTCTCGACGGTCGATGGTTCGCGGGGTGTCGAAGGGTTCGTCACCACGGCCATCGCCGAACGGGGGCTGGATTTCGATTACTTTTACGCCTGCGGCCCGCTGCCGATGCTCCATGCGCTGTACAGCGCCACGGAGTGCGACGGGCAGCTGTCGTTCGAGGAGCGCATGGGGTGCGGATTCGGCGCCTGCATGGGCTGTTCGTGCAAAACCAAATACGGCAACAAGCGCATCTGCAAGGAGGGGCCGGTATTGGAGAAAGGAGAGATCATATGGTAGACACATCGGTTGAACTGTGCGGCCTCGGGCTGGACAATCCGGTCGTTCCGGCCAGCGGGACTTTCGGCTACGGCAACGAATTCCGGGAGTTCTACGACATCAACGTCCTCGGATCGTTCTCGTTCAAAGGCACCACGCGGGAGCCGCGCTTCGGCAACCCCACGCCCCGTATCGCCGAGTGCGAAGCCGGGATGATCAACGCCGTGGGGTTGCAGAACCCCGGTATCGACGCCGTGATCCGCGAGGAGCTGCCGCGGCTGAAAACCTTTTTCCGGAAACCCGTCATCGCCAATATCTCGGGATTCTCGGTCGAGGAGTACGCCTACTGCTGCGAGCGGATCGACAAGCAGGAGCAGGTCGGACTGATCGAGGTCAACGTCTCGTGCCCCAATGTGCGGCACGGCGGCATGTCGTTCGGCACCTGCCCGGATGCCGCCGCCGAGGTGACGCGCGCCGTGAAGGCGGTGACGACGAAGCCCGTGTTCATCAAACTTTCGCCCAATGTCACGGACATCGTTTCGATCGCCCGGGCGTGCGAGGAGGCGGGGGCCGACGGCATCTGCCTGATAAACACCCTGCTGGGCATGCGCATTGACATTGCCCGCCGCCGTCCGGTCATCGCCAATACGATGGGCGGATTCTCGGGCGCCGCGGTCTTCCCCGTGGCCGTGCGGATGGTTTATCAGGTCGCCAAAGCGTGCCGGATTCCCGTCATGGGATGCGGCGGCGTCACGACGGCCCGCGACGTGATCGAGATGATGATGGCCGGGGCCACGGCCGTGCAGGTCGGGGCCGCCAATCTGGTGAATCCCTACGCTTCGAAAGAGATCGTCGAGGCCCTGCCCGGCGAGATGGAGCGGCTGGGTATTGAAAAATTGTCAGATATAATCGGCATTGTATGATCGCATGGCATCTTCGGCACTTCCCTCGCCGGCTTCGGCAGTCGCATACGTCGAGTATGCTCCTGCTTTGCCGGCTTCACGAAGCCCCGAACCTGCCATACGCTGATACGATGCAGAATTAAGAAAAATATGCAACGCGATGTAATCATAGCCTGCGACTTCAAGTCGGCAGAGGACACTTTCCGCTTCCTCGACCTTTTCAAAGACGAGGAACGCAAACCTTTTTTGAAGATCGGCATGGAGCTCTTCTACGCCGAGGGACCCTCGATCGTGCGCGAGATCAAACGCCGGGGACACAAGATCTTCCTCGATCTGAAGCTCCACGACATTCCCAACACCGTCAAGAAGGCGATGGCCGTGCTGTCGCGGCTGGACGTGGACATGTGCAACGTCCATGCGGCGGGTACGATCGAGATGATGAAGGCCGCCCTCGAAGGGCTCACCCGTGCCGACGGCACGCGGCCGCTGCTGATCGCTGTGACGCAGCTGACCTCGACGAGCGAGGAGCGCATGCGCCGCGAGTTGCTGATCGACGCTTCGATCAACGACACGATCGTGAAATATGCGCAGAACACCCGCGAAGCCGGGCTGGACGGCGTGGTCTGCTCGCCGCTGGAGGCCGGCATGGTGCACGAGGCGTGCGGCGCAGGGTTCCTCACGATCACGCCCGGCGTGCGATTTGCAGACGGGGACGTAGCGGACCAGGTGCGCGTCACGACCCCTGCCCGTGCCCGGGAGATCGGCTCCGACTTCATCGTCGTGGGACGCCCGATCACGGCTGCGGAGGACCCCGTGGCGGCTTACCGCCGGTGCGTGGCCGAGTTCGTCGGATAACGGACAAAACTTATAGGAACGAGGAGAATATGAAACCTGTAAAACTTTTCTACCTGCGCATGTGCCCCTTCTGCAAGAAGGCGTTGCGCTATATCGAAGAGGCGAAGGCCGCCCACCCGGAGCTGGCCGCCGTGGAGATCGAGATGATCGAAGAGTCGGAGCGGCCCGACGTGGCCGACGCGTTCGACTACTACTATGTGCCGACGTTCTATGTGGACGGCGTGAAGGTCCACGAGGGCGGCATCTATCCCGAGGAGGTGGAGAAGATTTTGCGGCGGGCCCTCGAATAACCCGAAAAACGGAAAACACGATAAAAATGGAGAAATCAATCGCAAAAGACTTGCTGTCGATCGGCGCGGTGTTCCTGCGCCCCGAACAGCCTTTTACCTGGGCGAGCGGTATCAAAAGCCCGATCTACTGCGACAACCGGCTGACGCTCACGGCCCCCGTCGTCCGCGGACACGTCGAGGCGGGGCTGGCCGAGATCGTCCGCACGAAATTCCCCGAAGCCGAGGTGCTGATGGGGACCTCGACGGCCGGCATCGCCCATGCGGCCATCACGGCCACGATCCTCGACCTGCCGATGGGCTACGTGCGCTCGGGGTCGAAAGACCACGGACGCGGCAACCAGATCGAGGGCAAATTGGAAAAGGGTCAGAAGGTCGTGGTGATCGAGGACCTCATCTCGACGGGCGGTTCGTGCATCGAGGTGGTGAACGCCCTGCGCGAGGCGGGCGCCGAGGTGCTGGGCGTGGCTTCGATCTTCACCTACGGGATGAAGAAGGGCCTCGACCGCATGAAGGAGGCGAACGTCGTGAATTACAGCCTTTCGAACCTCGACGCACTCGTGGAGGTGGCCGCCGAGGAGGGGTATATCGAACCCGGGGACAAGGCGCGGCTGCTGAAATTCCGCGATAATCCGTCGGACGAGAGCTGGATGAATAAATAATCCGGATTATGAGACATTTGATTGATCCTACCGACCTCACGGTCCGGGAGACCGAGCAGATCGTAGCCCTGGCGGAGGACATCATCGCCAACCGCGCCAAGTACAGCGAGTCGTGCAAGGGCAAGAAGCTGGCCACGCTGTTCTACGAACCTTCGACCCGCACGCGGCTGAGTTTCACGGCGGCGATGCTCGAACTGGGCGGGCAGGTCATCGGCTTCTCCGACGCCAACTCCTCGTCGGTCTCCAAGGGCGAGACCGTGGCCGACACCGTGCGCGTGATCCGCTGTTTCGCGGACATCATCGCCATGCGCCACTTCAAGGAGGGGGCGCCGCTCGTGGCTTCGCAGTATGCGGGCGTTCCGGTCATCAACGCCGGCGACGGCAGCCATTCGCACCCGACGCAGACCCTCACGGACCTGCTGACGATCAAGCGCGAGAAGGGGCGTTTCGACAACATGACCATCGGCTTCTGCGGCGACCTGAAATTCGGCCGCACGGTGCATTCGCTCATCAAGGCCCTGTCGCGTTATTCGGGGATCAAGGTGATCCTCATCTCGCCCGAGGAGCTGCGCCTTCCGGACTACATGCTGCACGAGATGAGCGCCAATTCGAAACTCGAATTCCGCGAGGTGCGCACGATGGAGGAGGTGATGCCCGAGCTGGACATCCTCTACATGACGCGCGTGCAGAAGGAGCGTTTCCTCGACGAGGAGGAGTTCGACCGCGTGAAGAACAGCTTCGTGCTCGATCCCGGCAAGCTGACGACGGCCAAGAAGGATATGATCATCCTCCACCCGCTGCCGCGCGTCAACGAGATCACGCGGGCCGTGGACAACGATCCCCGCGCGGCCTATTTCCGGCAGGTCGAGAACGGCAAGTTCGTGCGCATGGCACTGATCTACACGCTGCTGCGCTGGGCCGACGAGAACAAGCCCTTCGAGCGGACCCCGGTTTTCGGCGAGGAGTACATCGTGAACGAGTACGAGTGCACGAACCGCCGCTGCATATCCGCCACGGAGGATGTGGACCGGCTTTTCCGCCGCCAGTCCGACGGGACCTGCCGCTGCGCCTACTGCGAGGCGAAGGCCCGGCAGGAGTGATGCCGCGAATGTGGATAAATTGTCGATAGAATCTGTCCGGGAATTTTGAAAGTCCGCCGGAAAGCGTTACTTTTGTAACGTTGTTTTAACGACAGTTTAGGTTAATTCCGATGATTCCCATTTGCAATATCGACCAGCGCGAACGAAAGAAACGACAGGGGCAGGCCGCTGTCTTCCATTCGTCGGCGTGTCGGCAAATGCAGCCCGCACACTCCCCGAAGCGGCAGATGCCTGCTCGTGGACTGCTCGGATAGATACAAGACCGCCACGGCAGGAATGTCGTGGCGGTTTCCCGTCTAAGAGCCGCCCGCCTAAGAGGCGGGTTTTAGGGGCGATGGTCGGCGTAGGCGTTTGGGGACCGGCTCTTCGCTCCCGTCCGTTTGAGGCGGGTTTTGAACGATATGAATTAAAACGAATTTATATGAAAGTAGGCGTGATTATGGGCTCTGTGAGCGATTACGAGGTGATGTCCGAGGCGGTTTCGACGCTCGAAGCATTCGGCGTGGATTTCGAGAAACGGGTGGTCAGCGCCCACCGTACGCCCGATCTGCTGTGCGAATACGCCAAGACGGCCCGCGAACGCGGCATCGGCGTGATCATCGCCGGGGCCGGAGGCGCCGCGCACCTGCCGGGCATGGTGGCCTCGATGACCCCGCTGCCCGTGGTGGGCGTTCCCGTGAAGTCGCGGGCCCTGAACGGACTGGACTCGCTGCTGTCGATCGTGCAGATGCCCGCAGGCGTTCCCGTGGCCACGACGGCCATCAACGGGGCGAAGAACGCCGCGCTGATCGCCGTGTCGATCCTCGCGTTGCAGGATGCCGGGCTGGCCGCGAAACTCGACGCTTTCCGCGCCAAACAGACCGCCGACGTACTCAAAGCCGAGTTGTAATGAAGACGGTGGGCATTATCGGGGGCGGCCAGCTGGGGCTGATGATCGCGGAGCAGGCGCGGGAGTTGGGCGTGCGCACCATAAGCCTCGACCCGGCGCCGGACGCTCCGGCGTTCAGGGTCTGCGACGATCATATCGTGGCGGCCTACGACGATGCCGCGGCGCTCGAGGAGCTGTGCCGCCGCAGCGACGCGGTGACTTACGAATTCGAGAACGTGCCGGGAGAGATTCTGATCCCGCTGTGCGAGAAATACAACATCCCGCAGGGTTACAAACCCCTGTACGATTCGCAGGACCGCCTGCGCGAGAAGACCAACGCCCGCGACCACGGGCTTCGCACGCCCGGTTTCGCCGCCGTGGACGACGAAGCGTCGCTGCGGGCCGCCGTGAAGGAACTGGGATTGCCCGCCGTGCTGAAAACCCGCACGCTGGGGTACGACGGACACGGACAGCTGGTGCTGAAGACCGAGGCCGACATCGAACGGGCCCTGCCGCTGCTGGCGGTGCCCTGCATCCTGGAGGAGTTCGTGCGTTTCGACTTTGAGGCCAGCATCGTGATGGTCGCCGATGCCGAACGGGTGGTGAGCTTTCCGGTGGGGCGCAACATCCACCGCGACGGAATCCTCGACCTCTGCATCGTGCCTGCCGAGACCGATCCGCAGGTGTTGGAACGGATGAAAGCCGAGAGCGAACGCTTCATGCGCGACTGCGGCTACCGGGGGATTCTGGCCATCGAGTATTTCATCCGGGGCGGTGAGATCTATTTCAACGAGATGGCTCCGCGGCCCCACAATTCGGGACACTACACCATCGAGGGTTCGACCACGAACCAGTTCCGCGAGCTGGTGCGTTACCTCGTCGGGGAGCCCTTGCAGGAACCGCGGCCGGTGGCGCCCACGGTGATGAAGAACATCCTCGGACAGGACCTCGGGGCGGCCGAAAAGGTCGCTGCGGAGAACCTGCCGGGCGTTTACGTGCATCTTTACGGCAAGACGGAGTGCCGGCCCAAACGCAAGATGGGCCACATCACGTTCGTCGGGATGACCGCCGGGGAGTATGAACGCGACTGGGCCGCAAGATTTGTGTAAAAAGGAATGAAAAAGATAATGAAGAATTACCGTATTTTTGTCGAGAAATTACCCCGCTTCCGGGTCGAGGCCGAGAGCCTGCGCCGCGAGCTGAACGCAAACCTGAATCTCGCATTGGGCGAAGTGCGCCTGCTGAACGTCTACGACCTGTTCGGCTTCACGCCGGAGCTGCTGGAAAAGAGCCGTTATTCGGTTTTCGGCGAGGTGGTGACCGACTCCGTAACCGATGCCTGCGACCTCGTGGGACGCAAATATATCGCCGTGGAGTATCTGCCCGGACAGTTCGACCAGCGCGCCGCGTCGGCCGTCGATTGCGTGCGGCTGATCGACCCGCAGGCGCAGGTCAACATCCGTTCGTCGAAACTGCTGCTGTTCGACGACAAGGTGACCGACGCCGAGCTGGCCAAAATCCGCCATTACTACATCAATGCCGTGGAGTCGCGCGAGAAGAACCTCGCGGTGCTGAGCGACATGGAGCAGGCCGAGGTGAAACCCGTGGAGGTGCTCGACGGTTTCCGGGAAATGACGGATTCCGATTTGGAGCCCTATTGCAAGAAGATGGGGCTGGCGATGAACGACGACGACCTGCGCGAGGTGGTGAAATACTTCCGCGCCGAGGGCCGCGATCCCTATGAAACCGAACTGCGCATCCTCGACACCTATTGGAGCGACCATTGCCGCCACACGACCTTCACGACCGAGCTGGAGGGCATCACCGTCGAGGAATCGTTCGTCAAGGAGGAGATCGAAGATTCGCTGGCGCTCTACCTGCGCATCCGCCGCGAACTGGGCCGCGAGCACAAGAGCCTTTGCCTGATGGACATGGCGACGATCGGCGCCCGCTACCTGAAGCAGAAGGGGCTGTTGGACGACATGGAGGTCTCGGAGGAGAACAACGCCTGCTCGGTCTATATCGACGTGGATGTCGATGGGCAGACCGAGAAATGGCTCCTGCAATTCAAGAACGAAACCCATAACCACCCCACGGAGATCGAACCTTTCGGCGGGGCTTCGACCTGTCTGGGCGGCGCCATCCGCGACCCGCTGTCGGGCCGCAGCTACGTCTATCAGGCGATGCGTGTGACGGGTGCCGGAAATATCTACCTGCCTGTTTCCGAGACTCTTCCGGGCAAACTGCCCCAGAGCGTCATTTCGAAGAAGGCCGCGGCCGGTTATTCGAGCTACGGCAACCAGATCGGTCTGGCCACGACCCACGTGCGGGAGATTTACCACGACGACTACGTGGCCAAGCGCCTCGAGGTGGGTGCCGTGGTGGGTGCCGTGAAGGCGGCGAACGTGCGCCGCGAGCGTCCCGCCCCGGGCGACAGGATCATCATGTTCGGCGGCCGCACGGGCCGCGACGGCATCGGCGGGGCCACGGGTTCGTCGAAGGAGCACAACGCCAAGTCGCTCGAAACGTGTGGCAGCGAGGTGCAGAAGGGCAACGCCCCCGAGGAACGCAAGCTCGAACGGCTGTTCCGCCGTCCCGAGGTGACGCGCCTCATCAAGAAATCGAACGACTTCGGCGCCGGCGGCGTCAGCGTCGCCATCGGCGAGCTGGCCGACGGACTGGACATCTACCTCGACCGCGTGAAGACCAAGTACAGCGGTCTGAACTCCACGGAACTGGCTATCAGCGAGTCGCAGGAGCGCATGTCGGTGGTCATCGAGGCCAAGGACATGGAGGAGTTCATGGGTTACTGCCGTGAGGAGAACATCGAGGCGGTGCACGTGGCCGACGTGACGGACACGGCGCGGATGCGGATGTTCAACGGCGACCGGAAGGTCGTGGACCTCAGCCGCGAATTCATCGACAGCGCCGGCGCGAAGCACTATGCCGAGGCGAAGATCGGCGAGGTCGAGAACCGCAATCCTTTCCTCCGCGAGGTGGCGGGGGAGACACTCGCCGAGCGTTTCGCCAATAATCTGAAAGACAATAACGTCCTCTCGCAGCGGGGGCTGATCGAGATGTTCGACTCGACGATCGGCCGTTCCACGGTGCTGATGCCCTTCGGCGGCCGCACGCAGCGCAGCGAGACGCAGGTCTCGGTGCAGAAGCTCCCGACCGACGGATATACCGACACGGCCAGCGTCATGGCCTTCGGTTACAACCCCTATCTGGCTTCGTGGAGCCCCTATCACGGGGCGGCTTATGCCGTCGTGGAGGCCGCCGCGAAGGTCGTGGCCGCCGGTGCGCGGTATGACCGGATGCGCTACTCCTATCAAGAGTATTTCGAGCGCATGACCAAGAATCCCGAGTCGTGGGGCAAACCGCTGAGCGCGCTGCTGGGCGCCCTGAAGATGCAGGTCGAGCTGGGGCTTCCCTCGATCGGCGGCAAGGACTCGATGTCGGGAACTTTCCAGGAGATCGACGTGCCGCCGATGCTGATGGCTTTCGGCATCACCACGGTCGATGCGCGGACGGTCATCTCGACCGACCTCAAAGGCGCCGGACACCGCATCTACCTCGTTCGCCATACGCCGCTGGAGAGCCGGATGCCCGACACGGCGCAGCTGAAGGAGAATTTCACGTTCGTCAGCGGGCAGATCGAGGCCGGAAAGATTCTCTCGGCGTGGTCCGTCGGTTTCGGCGGCGTCGGAGAGGGTCTGGCCAAGATGGCTTTCGGCAACGGCATCGGCGCCGAAGTGACGATGGACGAGGCGAAGCTCTACGAATACGCCTACGGTTCGATTCTCGTCGAGTGCGAGGGCACGTTGGAATATCCGCACGCCGAGCTGCTGGGCTTCACCGTCGCCGACGAGGCGCTGACGGTCAACGGAGTCAGAATGCCGCTCGACGAACTTTATAAGGCCAATACGGAGAAATTCGCGGCGGTCTACCCGGACAAGGGCCGGAACACCGCGACGGTGATGACCTCCGCACCCGCTCCGAAGACGTTCGTCTATCCGGGCGAGGCGGTGGAGCATCCGTTGGTCTACATTCCGGTGTTCCCCGGCACGAACTGCGACTACGACACCGCCAAGGCGTTCCGCAAGGCGGGCGCCGAGGTCGAAATGAGCGTGCTGTGCAACATCGGCGGCGACGACATCCTGCGTTCGATCGCCGAGATGAAGGAGCATATCCGCCGGGCGCATATCTTCGTGCTGAGCGGCGGCTTTTCGTCGGGCGACGAACCCGACGGAAGCGCGAAGTTCATCGTGAACGTGTTGAACAACAAGGATATTCGTGAGGAGATCCATGCGCTGATCGACCGCGGGGGCCTGATCCTGGGCATCTGCAACGGTTTCCAGGCGCTGGTGAAATCGGGACTGTTGCCCTACGGACGTTTGGGCATGGTGACCAAGGATTCGCCGACGTTGTTCCGCAACGACATCAACCGCCATATCTCGCAGATCGTCACGACGCGCGTCGCCACGACGGCGTCGCCGTGGCTCGCGGGATTCCGGCTGGGCGACCTGCATTCGATCGCCGTCAGCCACGGCGAGGGCAAGTTCGTGGTGAGCGAGGAGCTGGCCGAAGAGCTCTTCGCCAACGGGCAGGTGGCCTTCCAGTACGCCGACGCCGCGGGCAACCCGACGGCCGAGGCGCCGTTCAATCCCAACGGTTCGCAGTATGCCATCGAGGGCCTCGTCTCGCGCAACGGACAGATTCTGGGCAAGATGGGCCACACGGAGCGTTACGAACCGAATCTGTTCAAGAACATCGCCGGCGAGAAGGAACAGTCGCTGTTCGGCAACGCCGTCGCTTATTTCCGGAAAAAGTAATACAATATAAACTCAAAACACCAAACACACCATGAAACAGCTCGAAATGCTCTACGAGGGCAAGGCAAAACAGGTTTTCCGCACCGACGATCCCGATAAGATCATCATCCACTACAAGGATGCGGCTACGGCTTTCAACAACATCAAGAAGGCCACGATCGAGGGAAAGGGCGTGCTGAACAATGCCATTTCGACGATTATTTTCAAGGAGCTCCAGAAGGCGGGCGTCAAGACCCACTACGTCAAAACGATCAACGACCGCGACCAGATCTGCCGCAAGGTGACGATCATTCCGCTGGAGGTGATCGTGCGCAACGTCATCGCCGGTTCGATGGCCCAGCGCCTCGGCATCGAGGAGGGCACGCAGCCTTCGAACGTCATTTTCGACATCTGCTACAAGAAGGACGAGCTGGGCGACCCGCTGATCAACGACCATCACGCCGTGGCGCTCGGCGCCGCCACCTACGAGGAGCTGAACGAGATGTACGCCATGACGGCCAAGATCAACGAGGTGCTGAAAGGGCTGTTCCTGAAGATGAACATCAAGTTGGTGGACTTCAAGATCGAGTTCGGCAAGACGCTCGACGGCGAAATCGTGCTGGCCGACGAGGTGTCGCCCGACACCTGCCGCCTGTGGGACGCCACGACCAACGAGAAACTCGACAAGGACCGTTTCCGCCGCGATCTGGGCAAGGTCCGCGAGGCTTACGAAGAGATTCTGGCACGTCTGAAAAAAATTACCGCCTAAGATGATGGAAGTGATCCGCGACCGCGAATTGCACGAGGAGTGCGGGGTGTTCGGCATCTACGGGGTGCCGGACGCCGCGTCGCTGACTTACTACGGCCTCCACGCCCTGCAACACCGCGGGCAGGAGGGTGCCGGCATCGTTTCGGTGGATGAGAACGGCGCTTTCCGCCGCATCAAGGGCGAGGGATTGGTGACCGAGGTTTTCAACGAAGAGAAGCTGGCGACCCTGAAAGGTTCGATGGCCATCGGCCACGTGCGTTACACCACGGCCGGAGGCGGCGGCGTTGAGAACGTCCAGCCGTTCCTTTTCCGTCACAACACGGGCGATTTCGCGCTGGCGCACAACGGCAACATCGTCAATTCGGAGCTGCTGCGCCGCCACCTCGAAAACAAAGGCAGCCTGTTCCAATCGACCTCCGACAGCGAGATCCTGGCCCACCTGATCAAGAAGGAGACGCGCTACCACGACCGGCCGCGCATCTTCTCGATCATCGACGCGCTGAACATGCTCGAAGGGGCTTTCGCGTTCCTCATCATGACGGCCAACCGCATCTACGCCTGCCGCGACAAGTACGGATTGCGTCCGCTGGCGATCGGACGGCTGGGCGACGGCTGGGTGGTGTCGAGCGAGACCTGCGCCTTCGACGTGCTGGGTGCGGAGTTCGTGCGCGACGTGGAGCCGGGCGAGATCGTGACGATCGACAGGCAGGGCATCCGCAGCCGCGACTACTCGATGTACAAGCGTCACGAGATGTGTGCGATGGAGTACATCTACTTCGCCCGTCCGGACAGCGACATCGACGGCCGCAACGTCCACGCCTACCGCAAGGAGTCGGGACGCCTGCTCTACAAGGAGGCGCCCGCCGAGGCGGACATCGTGGTCGGCGTGCCCGATTCGAGCCTCAGCGCCGCGATGGGTTATGCCGAGGCGAGCGGCCTGCCCTATGAAATGGGACTTATCAAGAACAAGTATATCGGCCGCACCTTCATCCAGCCGACTCAGGAGTTGCGCGAGAAGGGTGTGCGGATGAAACTCTCGGCCGTGCGTTCGATCGTCAGGGGCAAGCGCGTGGTGCTGGTCGATGACTCGATCGTGCGCGGCACGACTTCGCGGCGCATCGTCACGATGCTCAAGGAGGCGGGAGCCACCGAGGTGCACGTGCGCATCGCCAGCCCTCCGATGATCAGCCCCTGTTTCTACGGCGTGGACACCTCGACCTATGACGAACTGATCTCGGCCCGCAAGAATCCCGAGGGCGTGTGCCGGGAGATCGGCGCCGATTCGCTGGTATTCCTCTCGCCCGCGTCGTTGCTGGAGGCCGGCGGCTGCAAGGAGCTTTGCATGGCCTGCTTCACGGGACGCTATCCCACGGCGCTGTACCAGTCGCCCGAGGAGGCCAACAAAGATGTAAAATGTTAGGGGACGCGAAGCGGTCATTGCGAGGAGGACGCAGGTCCGACGCGGCAATCTGAACCGGAGTTGTGACGTTACGGCATTTTTCCCGGATTGCCACGGCATCTGGCGATGCCTCGCAATGACGGGCCCGGAGAATGGGGATAAAAACAGGGAATTTAAATTATTTTAAACCATATATTACTATGGCTCAAAGTTATGAAAAGGCCGGCGTGAATCTCGAAGCCGGGTATGAAGTGGTGCGGCGCATCAAGAAGCACGTGGCTTCGACCTCGCGTCCGGGTGTGATGGGCAACATCGGCGCTTTCGGCGGGATGTTCGACCTCTCGGCCCTGAATGTGAAGGAGCCGGTGCTCGTAAGCGGCACCGACGGCGTGGGCACCAAGCTCAAGCTGGCCTTCGAGATGGACAAGCACGATACGATCGGCATCGACGCCGTGGCCATGTGCGTCAACGACGTGCTGGCGCAGGGCGCCGAGCCGCTGGAGTTCCTCGACTACGTGGCCGTGGGCCGCAACGAACCCCAGAAGGTCGAGGCCATCGTCGCCGGTGTCGCCGACGGCTGCCGGCAGGCCGGTTGTGCGCTGGTGGGCGGCGAGACCGCCGAGATGCCGGGCATGTACGCCGAGGGCGAGTACGACATCGCCGGATTCACGGTGGGCGTCGTGGAGAAGTCGCAGTTGATCGACGGCTCGAAGGTCAAGGCGGGCGACGTGCTCGTGGGCATCGCTTCGAGCGGCGTGCACTCCAACGGCTTCAGCCTCGTGCGCAAGATCGTCGCGGACAACTGCCTGAACCTGCGCGAATCCTATCCCGAGCTGTCGAACAAGCTGCTCGGCGAGGTGCTGCTCACGCCGACGAAAATCTACGTGAAGCAGGTGTTGGAGGTGATCCGCAACTGCGACGTGCACGGCATCAGCCACATCACGGGCGGCGGTTTCGACGAGAACATCCCCCGCATCCTGCACGAGGGGCAGGGCATCGAGATCGAGGAGGGTACGTGGGAGATTCTGCCCGTGTTCCGCTTCCTCGAAAAGTACGGCCGGGTGGCTCACCGCGAGATGTTCAACATCTTCAACATGGGTATCGGCATGGTCATCGCCCTCGATGCGGGCGAGGCGCAGAAGGCCATCGACATCCTCACGAAGCAGGGCGAGCGGGCTTCGGTCATCGGACGCGTAACCGACACCGAGGGTGTCGTCATCCGATAGCGCGATGCGGCGCCTTGCGGTTTTCGCCAGCGGCAGCGGCACCAATTTCGAAGCCATCGTCCGGGCCTGCGAACAGGGCGTACTGGATGCCGAAGTGGTGCTGATGGTCTGCGACAAGCCCGGTGCGAAGGTGGTCGAAAGGGCCGCGGAGCACGGGGTCGAGGCATTCGTATTCGCCCCGAAGGAGTACGCTTCGAAGGCCGCATACGAACGGGAGATCGTCGCACGGTTGGATGCCGCGGGCGTGGAACTGGTCTGCCTGGCGGGCTACATGCGCATCATCGGCGACGAACTGCTGGGGGCCTACGGGGGACGGATCATCAACATCCATCCGTCGCTGCTGCCGGCCTTCCGGGGGGCGCATGCCATCGAACAGGCGCTGGAATACGGCGTCAAGGTCTTCGGCGTGACGATCCATTACGTCGATTCCGAACTCGACGGCGGGCGCATCATCGCCCAGAGGGCCTTCCCCTACGAGGGCAGCGACATCGAGGAGCTGGAACCGATGATTCACGCCGTGGAATATCCGTTATACATTGAAACTATTAAAAAACTGATCGAATAATGCGAGCATTAATAAGCGTAAGCGACAAAACCGGTGTCGTGGAGTTCGCCAAGGGGCTGCGGGCCCTGGGCTGGGAGGTGATCGCCACGGGCGGCACGATGAAGCTGCTGGCCGACAGCGGCGTGGAGGTGATCAACATCAGCGACGTTACGGGATTTCCCGAGATCTGCGACGGCCGTGTGAAGACCCTGCACCCGAACGTGCACGGCGGCCTGCTGGCCCGCCGCGACGACCCGGAGCACCTGAAAGCCTTGAAAGACAATCATATCGAGTTCATCGACATGGTCTGCGTGAACCTCTATCCGTTCCGTCAGACGATCGAGAAGCCCGGCGTGAAGATGGAGGACGCCATCGAGAACATTGACATCGGCGGTCCTTCGATGCTGCGTTCGGCGGCCAAGAACTGGGCCGACGTGACGGTCGTGTGCGACCCCGCGGACTATGCGCAGATCCTCGCCGAGATCGGGGCCGGCGGCAACACCGAAAAGGCCACGCGCCTGAAACTCTCGGCGAAAGCCTACACGCACACCGCCGAATATGATGCGATGATCGCCACCTACATGCGCGCTCAGGCGGGTCTGAATGAAAAGCTGTTCCTCGAGTTCGACCTCGTGCAGTCGCTGCGCTACGGTGAGAACCCCCACCAGTCGGCCAAGTTCTACCGCGAGGAGAAGGAGGTGTCCTACTCGCTGGCGTTCGCCAAACAGCTCAACGGCAAGGAGCTGTCGTACAACAATATTCAGGACGCCAACGCCGCGCTGTGCATCGTGCGCGAGTTCGACGAGCCGTTCTGCGTGGGTCTGAAACACATGAATCCCTGCGGCGCGGCTACGGGCAAGGATGTCGTGGAGGCGTGGACCAAGGCTTACGAGGCCGACAAGGTGTCGATCTTCGGCGGTATCGTGGCCACGAACCGCACGGTGACGAAGGAGGCCGCCGAGCTGATGAAGCCGATCTTCCTCGAAATCATCATGGCCCCGAAATTCGACGAAGGCGCTCTCGAAGTGCTTACGACGAAAAAGAACCTGCGTCTGCTCGAAGTCAACATGGAGAAGGGCGCCGTCGATCCCAAACAGTATGTGAGCGTCAACGGCGGTCTGCTGGTGCAGGACCTCGACGTGGCGACGAAGGCCGTGACGGCGGATATGTGCGTGACGAAGGCGAAGCCCGCCCCGGAGCAGATGGCGGACCTGAATTTCGGCTGGCACATCGTCAAGCACGTGAAGTCGAACGCCATCGTGGCGGTGAAGGACGGCCGGACGCTGGGCGTCGGCGCCGGGCAGATGAACCGCATCGGCTCTGCGGAGATCGCCCTGAAACAGGCGCATGCCGCAGGCGTCACCGAGGGTCTGGTGCTGGCATCGGACGGTTTCTTCCCCTTCGACGACTGCGTGACGCTGGCCGCCGAATACGGCGTGACGGCGATCGTGCAGCCCGGCGGATCGGTCCGCGACGAGGATTCGATCCGCAAGGCCGACGAGAAAGGCATTGCGATGGTATTCACCGGTGAACGTCACTTCAAACATTAGACCTATGAAAGTATTGGTTATCGGCGGCGGCGGCCGCGAACACGCCATTGTCGATGCGCTGACGTGCTCGCCGCAGGTCGAAAAGATCTACTGCGCTCCCGGCAACGCGGGCATTGCCCGGCAGGCCGAGTGCGTGTCGATCCGCGAGACCGAGGTGGAGCGCCTGCGCGATTTCGCCGCGGAGCAGGGCGTCGGACTTACGGTCGTGGGACCCGAGGTGGCGTTGGCGGCGGGAGTCGTCGATTGCTTCAAGGCGGCCGGACTGCGCATCTTCGGCCCCACGAAGGCTGCGGCACGCATCGAGTCCTCGAAGGAGTTCGCCAAGGAGCTGATGGCCAAATACGGCGTTCCGACGGCGGGGTTCCGCGCGTTCACCGATTACGCCGGGGCGTTGGCCTACGTGCAGGGGCGTCCCCTGCCCGCGGTGCTGAAATACGACGGACTGGCCGCCGGCAAGGGCGTGGTGATCGCCCGGACGATGGCCGAGGCCGAAGCGGCGCTGCGGGACATGCTGCTCGACGACAAGTTCGGCGAGGGCAAGGTGGTCGTCGAGGATTACCTCGAAGGCCCCGAGTTTTCGTTCATGTGCTTCGTCTCGGGACACCAGGTGTGGCCGATGGTGCTGGCGCAGGACCACAAGCGGGCCTACGACGGCGACGAAGGTCCCAATACGGGCGGTATGGGCGCCTATTCGCCCCTGCCGTTCATCACGGCCGAGGACGAGCGGTATGCCTTGGAGCGGATCATGCAGCCCGTTGCCGACGCGATGGTCGCCGAGGGGTGTCCCTTCGAAGGGGTGCTTTACGGCGGGCTGATGAAGACTGCACGGGGCATCGAGGTCATCGAGTTCAACGCCCGTTTCGGCGATCCCGAGACCGAAGTGGTGCTGCCGCGTCTGAAGAGCGACATCGTTGACATCTTCTGCGCCGTGGCCGAGGGCCGCGACACGCAGTTGGAGTGGCACGACTTCGCGGCGCTGGGCATCGTGCTGGCCTCGAAAGGCTATCCGGGCGACTACGAAAAGGGACACGAGATCGAGGGCCTCGACCGCGTCGGGGGGACCGTTTACCACATGGGCACCAAGGCTGACGGCGGACGGATTCTCACCAACGGGGGCCGTGTGTTGTTCGTCGTGGGCACGGGCCGCGATCTGGCCGAGGCGCGGAAGAATGCGCTGGCCGACGTAGCCCGCATCGACTGCGACAATCTGTTCCACCGCACCGACATCGGTCACTGGGCCCTCGACGATTGATGCCTCTTCCGAGCCTTGTCCGCCGCGAGTGGCACGTCGTTTATCAGTTTCCGTTGGCCGTGGGGCTGATTACCGCGTTGAATCTCGCTGTGACGGTCTGGTGGGATTGGAGCGGCGTGGAGGGAGCATTTGCTTTCGCGCTCAATACGGCGTGGATGCTGTTGCTGACCGTCGTGACGGTCGGCGTGCTGGGGATCGTGGGGTTGCCTTTGCGGTTCGTCTATCGGTTGAATGACCGGTGGCGCCGGAAGTGGTGGCTGGCTCCCTGCGGGATTCTGGCCGGATTGGCAATGTGCGCTTCGTCGTTCCATATCGGTGCGGAGGATCTCTGCATCGAAGAGGGACCGACGCTCGCAGTTCCCAATCAAGCCTTGAGTATGGGCGGATTGTGGCTTGTCGGATTCTGCACCCTGCATTTTTATATACCTTTCGAAAAGATAATACGAGCGATATATGGCAAAAATCATTAGCGGAAAAGAACTCTCAGCGAAACTGAAACTCGAAATGGCGGACGAGGTGAAGACCTTCCCCGCGAAATACGGACGTGTGCCCCATCTGGTGGTGATCCTCGTGGGCGAGGACCCCGGCAGCGTGAGCTATGTGACGGGCAAGGCCAAGGCTTCGGCCGAGGTGGGCATCCGCAACACCACGATCCGCAAGCCGGAGTCGGTCACCGAGGCCGAATTGCTGGACATCATCGCGGCGCTGAACCTCGACGACGAGGTGGACGGCATTCTGGTCCAGCTGCCCCTGCCCAAGCACATCGACGAGGACAAGGTGATCGCCGCCATAGACAAGTCGAAGGACGTTGACGGCTTCCACCCCCTGAACGTCGCGGCGCTGTGGCAGAAACAGCCCTGCACGCTTCCCTGCACCCCGAAAGGCATCCTCAAGATGCTGCGGACCGCCGGGGTGGAGATCGCCGGCAAGCGCGCCGTGGTGATCGGCCGCAGCAATATCGTGGGGCTTCCCGTCTCGAAGCTGCTGCTCGACGCGAATGCCACGGTGACGATGGCCCACAGCCGCACGCGCGACCTGGCCGAAGTGACGCGCGGGGCGGAGATTCTGGTGGTGGCCATCGGGCGTCCGAAATTCGTCACCGCCGACATGGTCTCCGAGGGCACTGTGGTGATCGACGTGGGTGTCAACCGTGACCCGGAGACGGGCAAGTTGTGCGGCGATGTCGATTTCGCGGCCGTCGAGCCCAAGGCTTCGGTCATCACCCCCGTTCCGGGCGGTGTCGGGCCGATGACGATCTGCTGCCTGATGGAGAACACGATCGAGTGCTTCTTAAATAAAAAGAACCGGAGTTAAGCTCCGGTTCTTTTTTATTTGCGGTAGGTCGCCGTCAGTTTCCCGGGCAGCGGGGCCGACGGGTCGCGCCGCCAGACCATCGCCAGGTCGGTCGCCGTGTCGCCCGTCCCGAAGTCGAACCCGTCCGGGGTGACGAACTCCGTCGGCACGGCCCCGTCGAATCCGAAACGGCCGTAAAATCCGTGCAGCCACTCCTGGCCGGGCGTCGGGATGAGGAACGCCGCGTCGTCGCCGCGCTCCGCGACGGCCTGCATCGCTTCGCGCATCAGCTGCAACGCCAGCCCGCGGCCCCGGAATGCGGGGTCCGTCGCCACGGCGTAGATATAGGTCGTGCGCCCCAGCTCCGTGTCGAACGGCACGAGGTGGAGCATCGCCGCCGTGCGGCCTTCGACCTCTGCCGTCAGCATCCGTTCCCGCGAATAGTAACGCATGATGAACGAGTCGGCGAACTGCTCTTCGTCGCCGAAAGATTTCAACCACAGATCCTTGCAGGCCAGCTCGTCGGGGTGCAGGCAGATCGCCGTGAACTTGTGCTGGAGGAATGCTGGGTGGTAGGAGAGTTTGGCTTGCCGCAGGCCCTCCAGTCCGAGGTCCTCCTCGCGGTTGATGAGCGTGAAACGCTCGGGGAGGTGCTGGGCGAAGAGCTTGTTGATGATCGTGAAGGCGCCGTCGAACTCCGTGTCGGCCTTTTCGACATGGGTGTCGAAGGTGTGGTCGTTGACCGCCGAGCCGTAGGTGAAGGCCGCCAGCCGGTCGCCGACGTAGATGCAGCCGCCGATCAGTCCCAGTTCCCCGAAATGCCTGAAGGCCCGCTGCATGGCCCGCTGTTCGGCGCACAGCTCCGAGGTGTGCCCCTCGTGTTCCCGCCGCCAGGCGCGTTCCAGGGCCATGCAGGCTTCGAAACGGTCGGGTGTCAGCTCCTCGTAGCGATAGTCGGGGTATTCGGCCTCGAAACGGTTGATGTGGTTGCGCTTGGGCTGGTAGCGGCGTCCGGCGAGGTTGCGCAGGTCGTCGGCGTTGTAGACGTAATCTTCCAGCGCGCGGTCCGATTCGAAGGCGAAGCGGCAGGGGTGCACCCGGGCGATCGTTTCGCGGCCCTCGTCCGTCAGTCCGATGATCCGCAGCCGCTGCCCGTGGGCGTGGGCGTCCTCGCGCAGGCTGGGGATGATGGCTCCCAGGTCGCCCGTTCCGACGGGCTGCATGTAGCCGATGCGCTCGCCGCCGTCGATCTGGAAGCGGATGACGAGGAATCCGTCGATCTCGGCCCACGCGCTGTGGAACACCTCCTGCCAGCAGTACATGTTGGCGAAGGCGAGGTCGCAGTTGCAGATGCCCGACGGCATGGTATAGCGCTCGATGACCGCCCGGTCCTCGAGGCGCACGGGTTTGAATTCAATCATTGGGGGTGTAACTCTTGCGTTCGATATGGCTGTAATATTGCTGGATCAGCGCCCGGAACGACTGCGTCAGGCTGTCGGCGGCGGGCGTCGCCGGGCACTCCTGCACCTCGGTGCCCGAATCGTCGAGCACGACGGCTCCGTCGTCCGTCAGCGCGCGGAATTTCCCGTCGTACGACACCGACCAGCGGGGCCGCTGCGGCTCGTTCAGCACGTCGCGTCCGAAGGCGAAGTAGGGTTCCGTGTTGCCCGTGAGGCCCAGCACGGTGGGCATGATGTCCAGCTGCTGCGTGACCTCCCGCACCTCGCCTTGCAGGGCGCCGTCGGGGGTGTGGATGAATCCCACGATGTGCATGTTCCCCGGGTAGGAGCGTGTTTTTTCGGCGAATTTCTCCGACGAAACGTGGTCGGCGACGAATACGAAGATCGTGCGGCGGAACCACTCCTCGCCGCCGAAGCGGTGGAAGAAGCGGCGGAACGCCTGATCGTCGTAGGCCACGCCCTTGTGAATCCGGGTGTATCCGTCGGGCAGCGTGGCGGCGTACTGCTCGGGTACGACGAACGGATGGTGCGACGAGAGGGTGAACAGCGTGGCGAAGAAGGGTTCGGGCGTCGCCGCGAGCTCCTCGCCCATGAATTGCAGGAACGGTTCGTCCCAGATGCCCCAGTACCCGTCGAAATCTCCCGTGCCGTGGCGGGCTTCGTAGTCCTCGCGGCTCACCAGCCGCTCGACGCCCGCCGAGCGGGCGTAGGCGCCGAATCCCATCGAGCCGTGTTCCGAACCGCAGAAGAAGAGCGTCGCATATCCCTTGTCCGCCAGCATGGCGGGCAGTTGGCGGCTCTCGCCCAGCGACTGGGGCATCAGCACGAAGGGCGTGCGGAACGACGGGAGGCTGCCCAACACCGAGGGCATGGCCTGGATCGACCGCGTGCCGTTGGCATACATCCGTTTGAACACCAGTCCGTTCTGCATCAGCGAGTCGAGGAAGGGCGTGAATCCTTTCACCTCCCGGTCGGCGTAGACCTCCGGACAGAGGTAGGCCGAGTGTTCGGCCGACATGCTCTCCATGATGAAGACCACGACGTTGCGGCCCGCGAGGTTCACGACCGTGCTGTCCGCAGGCTGGTGCACGGGCGTGAAGCGCCGCGCCAGCTCCTCCGGGGCGAAGTGTTTCTTGTATTTGACGCTCCCCGCGCTGCCGATGGTGCGCAGGATGCAGAACGGATTGCTCAGGATGAGGTTGGCCTTGCCGCTGTCGGCGGTGTAGAGCGTGGCGTTCGACAGGGTGATCGGGCGCGTCATGCGGGTCATGCCGCCGCGCATCCCGGCGACGCTCAGCCCCGCGGCCGCCGCGAAGATCACCGTGTTGCCGATGTAATAGGCCCATCCGCGGCTGAAAATGCTCTCTTCCCGCACCCTGCGGCGGTAGCCCCACGCCAGCAGGGCGGTCAGGGCGATCCACAGAAGCACCAGATACCAGTTCTCGGCCATGAATTTCCCGACCAGCTGCAACGAGTTGTCGTTGTCGGCGAAGAAGATTTCGTCGGCCGTGAAACGTTTCTGCGTGTAGCGGAAATAGACCGTGTCGGCGAGGTTCGTCGCCACGACCAGCACGGCGTTGACCGCGACGTAGTACCAGAACAGCACGGCCCGGTACCAGCGCCGTTCGCGCAGGGGCAGGGGCAGCAGCGACAGCAGGATGAACACCCCGTCGGCGTAGACGACCGAGGCGGTGTCGAATTTCAGCGCTCCGGCCAGCAGCGGCCACGCCTCGGCCCACGTCAGGGAACCGAGCACGGCGGCGTTGTAGAGGTAGAACGCCGTGCGGCAGAGCATCAGCACCGCGTAGAGCAGCACGATGCGCCACACGAGCAGCGCCAACGGGGTATGGAGCAGACGTTTCATCCGGAACGGGTTATTCGCAGGCTTTGAGCGACATGTCGAGCGACTTGATCTGGTGCGTCAGCGCGCCCACCGAGATGAAATCGACGCCGCACTCGGCATAGTCGCGCATCGTTTCGAGGGTGATGCCGCCGCTCGACTCGGTTTCGCAGCGTCCGGCGACCTTCTCGACCGCCTTGCGGGTCATCTCGGGGGTGAAGTTGTCGAACATGATGCGATCGACGCCTCCCGCGGCGAACACCTCGTCGATGTCCTCCAGCGAGCGGACCTCGCATTCGATCGGGATGTTCTTGCCCTTGGCCGCGAGGTATTCGCGCACGCCTGCGATCGCCGGACGGATGCCGCCCGCGAAGTCGATGTGGTTGTCCTTCAGCAGAACCATGTCGAAGAGCCCCATGCGGTGGTTCTCGCCGCCGCCGATCTTCACGGCCATCTTGTCCAGCACACGCATGCCGGGCGTGGTCTTGCGGGTGTCGAGGACCTTGGTGTGCAGTCCTTCGAGGCGTTTGACATAGACGGCGGTCTGGGTCGCCACGCCGCTCATGCGCTGCATGATGTTCAGCAGGATGCGTTCGGCCTGCAACAGCGAGCGCAGGCGTCCCGAGACATAGAACGCCACGTCTCCGGGCGCGACGCGGTCGCCGTCGCGGAGCACCTGTTCGAATTTCATTTCGGGATCGAGGCGTTGCAGCACCAGTTGGGCGATCTCGATGCCGGCGATCGTGCCCTCCTGCTTGCACAGCAGGCGCATGCGTCCGTGTTCGTCGGCGGGGATGCACGCCAGCGACGTGTGGTCGCCGTCGCCGATGTCCTCTTTGATGCAGAGTTCGATCAGTTCGTCTACGAAAGGTTTGTATTCGGGTTTCATGGCTTGTGGATATTTGGTTGTTATTTTTTGATGATCAGCCGGCCTTCGTATTCCATCCGGTAGGTTCCCAGTCTGGGGACGTTGCAGGTGAAGCTGACGCGGCAGTTGACGCCGTCGATCGACCCTTCGACCTCGGTGAGCGTGTAGGAGGGCAGGGGCTGGTAGCCGTCCTGACCGGGCAGGATCGCTTCGGGAACGATGCTTTCCTCGGAGAAAGCGATCGAATTGTCCATGCCGGTGTAGCGCGTGTGCGGTATTTTCATTTCGAAGGGCGGCATGCCGGCTGCGAAGCGGGTCTTGTGCATGTAGAGGGAGAAGTATTCCGAATCGCCCGAGGGGCCTCCGGCGAATTCGAACAGCGCTTCGTCGTCGGTGTAGGCGTTGCCCGCGTCGTCCGTAGCGACCGCGCTGCCGTAAAAGAACATGTTGATACCCTGGAGATGTCCGTCGATGATGCCGTCGTTGGCCGAGGCGTAGCGGATCTTGGGTGCGCCGTCGTCATCGTTGCAGGCCGCGAAAGCCGCGGCGGCGAACAGGAGGAAGAGGAGTTTTTTCATGTGTCGGTATTGTTATATGTTTATGTTCAGGGTGATGCCGAAGGTCCGGGGGCGTCCGCGCTGGACGAACTCGTTGCCGATCGACTTGAAATAGAATACGTCGTAGCCCGTTCCTGCGAGGTTGCGGCCCCAGAAGTCGAGCGAGTAGTGTTTGTGTTCGATCCGCACCGAGGCATCCGTCAGCGCGTAGAACGGCTGCGAGAGCGTGTTCTCCTCGTTCCACCAGATGCGCCCGGCGCAGCGGACCCCGGCTTGCAGCACCAGGTCGCCGAGCCACTTCACGCCCGTCGGGAGGGTCCATGCGACCCCGGCCGAAAAGGTGTGCTGCGGAGCGTAGGGGATATGGTTGTCCTTGAAATCCCCGATGCCGTTGTCGTAATGCACGAAACGGGCGTCGGTGTATCCGTAGGCGGCGTTGATCTCCAGCGACCGCCACGGCGCGAATTGCAGGGCGGCTTCGGCCCCGACGCTGCGCGTGCGGCCCGCGTTGGTCATCATGCGCCCCGTGGCCGTCCCTGCGGGAAAGACCGTGAGCTGCTGGTCGCGGACGTCGATCCAGAACACCGCGAAATCGCCCCGCACGGCGCCGTCCATGCACGAGAAATGGCCGCCCAGTTCGTAGTTCCAGCTGTATTCGGGTTCGTAGGACATCAGGTCGGGTTCCTCATAGGGGATTCCCGAGGCCATTTGCCATTTGATCTTTTCCTGGAGGATGTCCGAGAACATCTGCGTGTTGAATCCTCCGGCCTTGTAGCCCCGGGCCACGGAGACGTAGAGATTGCGCACCTCGTCGAAGCAGTACATGACCGAGAATTTCGGGAGTATCTCGGTGTAGGAATGGGCGATTTCATTCGTCTCGTCGATGTCGATCCGGATGGGGGCCGGCGCTCCGCCGTTGACGCTCAGGGAGCAGTCCATGCCGGCCTTGCTGTGGTAGCGCAGCCGGGTGCACTCGTAATCGGCGCGGATGCCGGCCGTGATCCGCCAATGCCCCAGCGTGAAGCGGGATTCGTGGTAGAGCGCCGCGCCGTACGAGGGCATGCGGAAATCGGAACAGAGCGGCAGTTCGTCCGCATCCATCGTATAGACTAAGTCCGGGCTGATGTTGGCATTTTCGAGGATCAGCTTCTCGATGCCCGTGCGTTTGAAATGCACCGGCGCCTCCATCGTGCCGCGGCGGTAGAACCCGAACGCCCCGAACAGCCATCCGTAGCGGCGTCCGTCGCGCGAGCGGAACACCACGTCTTCGGTGACGGTGTGTTCGCGCCGGGCCTGTTTGAGCGTGAAATAGCTCAGGGGCGTGAAATCCTGATCGAGGATCATCGCGTCGTCGGAGTATTGGTAGGAGGTGATCGACGAAACGGCGAATTTTTCGGCGTCGTAGCGCACCGTGAGTCCGTCGCTGACGGTCGTCCGGCGGTAGGAGCAGGGATCGTTGTAGCTGATCTCCCCCTTGCGGATGACGACCTGCCCGTCGTGCACGATCTCTTCGCCGACGTAGGCGTAGGGATAGCCGCCCTGGTCCAGGACCGAGAACGAAAGGGTGTTGTCGATGCGCAGTCCTTTGCGGTTGCGCCATTGGAGTTTCCAGCGGCCCCCGCCCAGCTGCTCCCGGTCGCATTTTTCACCCGTGTACAGATTGTCGAAAAAGCCGCCCGTGCGGGTGTAGTAGCCCGTCACGGCCATCCCGAGGTCGGGCGATAGCTTGCAGTAGGACGACGCCCGGAAGCGGTAGGAATCCCCGCTGCCGTATTCGGCCGTCAGCCGCACCCCCTGATACGCCAGCGGCGAGAGGGTGTAGACGTTCACCACGCCGCCCATCGTGTTGCGGCCGTAAAGCGTCGATTGGGGACCGCGCAGCACCTCGATGCGTTCGGCGTCGGCCAGCTCCGTGTCGAAATTGTCCTTGTTGAGCACGGGTACGTTGTCGATGTTGAGGCCGATCACCGGCTGGTCGATGCGCGCCCCGAGGCCCCGCACGTAGATCGACGAGGTCATGCGCGACCCGTAGTCCGGGGCGTGGAAATTGGGAACCGTCTGCGAGAGCTCCTTCAGCGCCCCGATGCGGCTGCGCCCGATGGCGCGGCTGCCGACGATCGACGCCGCGACGGGCTGCGACCGCAGGACGAGCCCCTGCTTGATGGCTGTCACCTGCACCTTGTCCACCACGATCACCGTATCGGCCGCCTCGTTCTCCTCCCCGCCGGCGGTGCGGCCCGCGGCCGCGGAGGCCAGCAGCAGGAGCGGTATGGCTATCAGTTTACGGTGCATGGCTGAACGGGAATTTGTCAAGAGTGCAAAGTAACGGATTTATTTCGAACGGTGCAATCCTAATTTATGAGGAGCGGCCTACATCCCGTCCGGATCGGCATAGCCTGCGGCCAGCGCGTAGACCACCAGTCCCGCCACCGAGCGGATGCCGAGTTTTTCCATGATGTTGCGGCGGTGGGAGATGACCGTCGTCAGCCCGATGCCCAGCCGGTCGGCGATCTGCTTGTTGATGAGCCCCCGGGCGACGAGCGCCAGCACCTCGGCCTCGCGGTCCGAGAGCGGCTGCCCGGTCGGCGGCGGGGCGGGCAGGGTGTGTTCCGGACGGCGGACGCTGTGCTGCATCTGCACCAGTGCGCGCACGAATTCCTCCTCGTCGGTCTGTACGTCGATGCAGTGCATTCCGGCATGGGACTGTCCGGCGGTGAGCAGGATGGTCTTGTGCTGCCGGGCGCGGAAGTAGGCGTTGTGGGCCGCGAAGGTCTGCGCCGCGACGAAGTAGTGGATGAACCGCTCCGGCTCCGCCTCGGCGAACTCCTGGAAATCGCGGAACAGCTCGATGGAGGCGTGCGGAATCACCTTTTCCAGAATGGAGCGGAGCCCCGCGCCTACGAGGATGTTGGGGGTCAGGACGGCTATGGCGGG
This sequence comes from Alistipes intestinihominis, assembly GCF_040095975.1. Classification (NCBI taxonomy): domain Bacteria; kingdom Pseudomonadati; phylum Bacteroidota; class Bacteroidia; order Bacteroidales; family Rikenellaceae; genus Alistipes; species Alistipes intestinihominis. The sequence goes on along the minus strand of NZ_JBBMFL010000005.1, from coordinate 163,753 downwards.
GCGCTGCTGCATTATTCGTGGTGGTAGGGTTCGTTGTTGAGGATGGTGAAGGCGCGGTAGATCTGTTCGGCGAAGATCGCCCGCACGATCTGGTGCGAGAAGGTCATGCGCGAGAGCGACAGTTTTGCGTTGGCTCGGGCGTAGACCTCCTCCGAGAATCCGTAGGGCCCGCCGATCACCATGACGAGACGCTTCACGCCGCTGTTCAGGCGTTTCTGGACCCACAGCGCGAATTCCACCGAGCGGAACTCCGTGCCCCGTTCGTCGAGCAGCGCCACGAAATCGCCGTCGGTCAGCTGGCGCAGGATGGCTTCTCCCTCGGCCGTGCGCTGCTGCTTGACGGTCATGCTCTTGGTGTTGCGCACGTCGGGCAGGGTCGTGACCGCGAATTTGCAATAGAAATTCACGCGCCGGGCATACAGTTCCACCAGCGCGGCGACCTCCTTCGAATCGGTCTTGCCTATGACGATCAGTTCGAGGGTCATCCGTTACAGATCCGTATTCCACTCCCCGTCGGCATCGGCGTAGATCACCGGACGGGACTTTTCGACCGATTTCAGCCATTGGTAGGCTTTGTACATGTTGTATCCGTTGCCCGAGGGGCCTCCCAGCGAGTAGGCGACGACGCAGGTGAAGTTGCGCGAACGGTAATACATCGCCTTCACGCGTTCCAGATATTCGTCCGCGAACGCCGGGTCGTTCGACGGCGTGCCCCCGACCGTGCGGTCGCCGCTGCGCTCCGGGGCGTCGATGTTTGCCCGGTCGATGACGTAGAGTCCCAGCTCGTCGCACAGTTCGTAGAACCACGCCGGCTGCGGATAGTCCGGGCAGACGGTGTTCTTGCCTTTGGCTTTCAGTGCTTTGAGCTCTGCGAGGGCGGTCTTGCGGTCGGCCGCGGCGTTGTAGCGGGCCTTTTCGAGTTCGAGCTCCTTGCCCAGCCGCATGATGTGTCCGTCGATGAGTTCGGTCTTGCCGAACCCGATCTTCATCGGCATGTACTCCTTGTAGACACCGTTGCGGCGCGTGAAAAGCATCACCTTGTAGAGCGGCGGCGTCTTGCTTCCGGCCTCCCACTTGTTGTCGTAGGTGTGGTAGATGAACGGTGAGAAGCGCACTGTGTCGGTCGAGCGGCCCGGAATGGTGATCTCGGTCATGTTGAATTCGAGCAGCTTGCCCTGCGGCGAGTAGATGTCGTAGCCCACGGTGACGGGCTCGTCGTAATTGAACGCGTTCTGCGCCACGATCCGCAGGTCCAGCATTCCGAAGTTGCGCCCCAGCGTGTCGGGCACAAGCCCGATCTCGAAATCGGCGATCGAACGCTTGTTCTGATAATAGAGGTAGCTGTTTTCGAACGGTTTGCGGGCGGCGGGGGCCTCGGCGTCGAGTTGCCGGGCGGGGTTGTCGCTGCGCATCAGCAGTTTGAAGTCGTTGACGCCCTCGCGGATATAGGGGGTCAGGTCGAATTCCGCGGGCGTCAGCGGATCGCTGACCTCGGCTACCTGACGGTCGTTGAGCCAGAGCGAGTAGGCCGAACCGGGGTTCTCCGCGTGCAGGTAGACCACGCCGTCGGTCCAGGCGAACGGGATTTCGATCTCCTGTCCGAGAACGGCATAAAGAGGACCTTCGGTCGTAATCGTCACCTCGGGGCTGAAGGCTTTCCAGTAGCCTCCGGCTTCGCGGTTGCGGGCATCGGCGTCGTGACGGGCGTCGTAGGGTACGACCTCCGTGCGGTAGATGCGGCCTCCGCGCGAGGTCATCGGAACGGGGTTCCGTTCTTCCTGGGCCAGGGCCGCCAGCGTGCAGGCTGCCAGCGCAGCCGTCAGTATCGTTCGTTTCATCGTATACGGAATATGATTCGGACAAAGATACGAATAAGCCGAGAGAAAAAAGCAAGCTCGCTTGCATTTTTTCCGAGGCGGAGTATCTTCGGCGCAGCCAAAGATACGAATAAGCGAGGGCAATGTCAAATTTATTTGAACATTGCCGGGCGGGAGTATCTAAGGCGTAGCCAAAGTACGAATAAGCGAGGGCAATGTCAAATTTATTTGAACATTGCCGGGCGGGAGTATCCGAAGTACGAATGGACCGAATCGCATGCGCTCCGGTAATACATTCCGACTTATGGAAGTGCCGTTACGACACCGGAGGTAATTTTTTTTGCCAAATCGCAAATAATAGCTAACTTTGTCAATTAGGAAAACGAGTGAAGAACAAACTATGAAAACGCAAAGAATCGTAGAGATTTTGAAGTCGGGCGTCGTGGACACCGACATCGTCGTCAAAGGTTGGGTGCGCACCAAGCGCGGAAACAAGAACGTGGCGTTCATCGCCCTGAACGACGGGTCGTGCGTAAATAATATACAGGTGGTGGTCGATCTGGCGAAGATCGTCGAGGAGGAGCTCAAACCCGTCACCACGGGTGCCTGCATCCGCGTCGATGGCCGTCTGGTCGCATCGCCGGGCGCGGGGCAGGGCGTCGAGGTGCAGGCCGAAAAGCTCGAGATCTACGGCACGGCCGATCCCGAGAGCTATCCCCTGCAAAAGAAGGGACATTCGCTGGAGTTCCTGCGCGACATCGCCTACCTGCGTCCGCGCACGAACACGTTCGGCGCGGTGCTCCGCATCCGTCACGCCATGGCCTATGCCATCCACGAGTATTTCAACAACCACGGTTTCTACTATTTCCATACTCCGATCATCACGGCTTCGGACTGCGAGGGCGCCGGTGCGATGTTCCAGGTGACGACGCTCGACCTGAACGACCTGCCGCGGACCGAGGAGGGCGCGGTCGATTATTCGCAGGATTTCTTCGGCAAATCGTGCAACCTCACCGTGTCGGGCCAGCTCGAAGGCGAGCTGGGCGCGCTGTCGCTGGGCCGCATCTACACGTTCGGCCCCACGTTCCGTGCCGAAAACTCCAATACTCCGCGCCATGCGTCGGAGTTCTGGATGATCGAGCCCGAAGCGGCGTTCTACGATCTGGAAGACAACATGGAACTGGCCGAGGACTTCCTCAAATACCTCATCCGCTATGCGCTGGATCATTGCATGGAGGACCTCGAATTCATGAACAAGATGTGGGACAAGGGGCTGTTGGAGCGGCTGCATTTCGTCCTGGAGCACGATTTCAAACGCCTGGACTACACCGAGGGCATCGAGATTCTGAAAGCCTCGGGCCGCAAGTTCGAATTCCCCTGCGACTGGGGCTGCGACTTGCAGTCGGAGCACGAGCGTTACCTCGTGGAGGAGCATTTCAAGCGCCCGGTCATCCTGATCAACTACCCGAAGGACATCAAGGCGTTCTACATGAAGCAGAACGACGACGGCAAGACCGTGCGCGCGATGGACGTGCTGTTCCCCGGCATCGGCGAGATCATCGGCGGTTCGGAGCGCGAGGCCGACTATACGAAGCTGCACAACCGCGTGACCGAGCTCGGCATGAGCGAACGCGAGCTGTGGTGGTACCTCGACACCCGCCGCTGGGGGTCGGCGCCCCACTCGGGCTTCGGGCTGGGCTTCGACCGTCTGCTGCTCTTCGTGACCGGCATGACGAACATCCGCGACGTGCAGCCGTTCCCCCGGACGCCGCAGCACGCCGACTTCTGACCGCTTGAGAAGCGGCTTTCAGGGGCGATGGCAGGCTTTCGGGCTGCTGAATCCCGTCTGCGCTCCCGCCCGTTTTACACCGGAAGCCGTCCTGAACGACTTTCGCAACACCCGAACCCGATATTAATAAATGAAGAGACCAAATTCGGAATGCTGATAAATTCTTAATTTGGACCCTATATGGCTATCAATCAGAAACAGGTACTTTCGCTTCAGCAGAAGCTCTCTCCGCAGCAGATTCAGATGATCAAGTTGCTGGAGCTCCCCGCCGTGCAGCTCGAACAGCGCATCAAACAGGAGATCGAGGACAACATCGTTCTGGAAGAGGAGGAACGCTCTTCCGAGGACGACGAGCAGCCCCAGCAGATCTCCGTTGACGAATACCTGCACGACGACGACACGCCGTCGTACAAAAGCCGCATCAACAACTTTTCGAAAGACGACAAACAGCGCCCGGTCTATCTGACCGAGGGGCGTTCGTTGCAGGAGTATCTGATCGAACAGCTGCGCTACCGGAATCTTCCCGAGCGGGATATGCGGCTGGCCGTCTACCTGGTCGGGAGCATCGACGAGGACGGTTACCTGCGCCGCGATCTGGAGTCCGTGGCCGACGACATCGCCTTCACGGTGGGGGTCGAGACCACGGCCGGAGAGTTGGAACGCCTGTTGAACGTCATCCATGAGCTGGAGCCTGCCGGCATCGGCGCCCGCGACCTGCGGGAATGCCTGTTGTTGCAGATGGCGCAGATGCCGATCAACACCCGCCCGCGGCGGCTGGCCCGCAAGATTCTGACCAACTATTTCGACGAGTTCGTCAAGAAGCACTACGAGAAGCTGATGGCGCGCTTGCAGATCTCCGAGGACGATTTCCGCGAGGCGATCGCCGAGATCCGCCGGCTGTCGCCCAAACCCGGCAACCTCTACGCCGAGGGCGGTACGGACACCACGCCCTACATCATTCCGGATTTCCTCCTCGATTATCAGGACGGGCGTTTCACCCTGTCGCTGAACTCCTACAACGTTCCCGAGGTGCGCGTCAACCGCCGCTATATGGAGATGATCCGCGAGATGGTGGGTTCGGACGGCCGCGTCCGGGAGAAGGACAAGGAGGCGATCCAGTTCGTGAAGAGCAAGATCGACTCGGCGAAATGGTTCATCTCGGCCATCAAGCAGCGCCACGATACGCTGATGCGCACGATGCAGACCATTCTGGACTATCAGGAGGAGTATTTCAAGGACGGCGACAAGTCGAAGCTCCGGCCGATGATCCTCAAGGACATCGCCGACCGCACGGGGCTCGACGTTTCGACCATCTCGCGCGTGGTGAACAGCAAATACGTGCAGACGCAGTTCGGGATCATCCTCCTGAAATCGCTCTTCTCGGAGGCCATGCAGACCGATTCGGGCGAGGAGGTGTCGAGTTACGAGATCAAGAACATCCTTCAGGAGTGCATCGACGAGGAGGACAAGCGCCGTCCGCTGACCGACGAGACGCTGATGGACATCCTCAATTCGAAAGGCTACCGCATCGCCCGCCGCACCGTGGCCAAGTACCGCGAAATGCTCGGCATTCCGGTGGCGAGGCTGCGGAAACAGATATAACCCGCATGAGAAGCGGGATTTAAGGGCGGCGGCAGGCTTTCGGATATCGGATTCGGGTCTGCGCTGCCTGCCTTGAAAAACGTTTTTTTAGGCGGGCGGGTCATTGCGAGCGAATGCAATGCGCGTGGCGATCCGATGGATAGCCGGGAGGTTCCGACATGATCCGCAGATCGCCGCGTCGGACTGAAAGTCCTCCTCGCAACGACACCCGTCCGAACGGCGGGCATTAAAGAACTGGAAATGAACTATAAAAAAATCTCCACCGGCATCTCTTGGGTCCTGCACCCGTTTCTGCTGCCGATCTATATGATGGCCCTGCTGCTGACGATGACGACCTTCGCCCATTACTCCCCGAACGTGAAGTTCTATCTGCTGTGGGTGGTGGCGCTTTATGCCGTCATCATCCCTGTGTTGTCGCTCGGGGTGCTGCGGTCGCTGGGCCGCATTTCGGACTACCGTGTCGATGACCGGCGCGAACGGATGCTGCCGCTGCTGATCGGGGCGCTCTGCTACATCCTTTGCGCCGTCACCGTTGCGAAGATCCCTTCGGCGGTGTTCCTGCGCAAGTTCATGCTCGCCGCGGCCTGCTGCGAGCTGCTGTGCCTCGGGGTGTCGTTCTACTGGAAAATAAGCCTTCATCTGACGGGCATGGGCGCCGTCGTGGCGCTGCTGGTGGTGATGAACGTCGTGGGCGTGGGCAATATGATGGTGCCGCTCGTGGCGGCTGTCCTCTGCGCCGGGGCGCTGGCTTCGGCGCGCCTCTATCTGGGGTGCCACAACGGACGGCAGGTGCTGGCCGGATTCTGCGGCGGTTTCGCCGTCTCGGTGCTCGCCGTACTCTTCTTGTAAGGCGTCTTGCGCCGGTGGCACGGACGGGGCGGAAAAGCCTCCTGACCTGCTGTTGTTTCTAAAACAGGCGTCTTACGCCTGCCCCTCGGGGACGGATTTTTCGATCCGTCCCTTTTTTCGTCGCTCCTGTCGCTTCGGGCGGGATGTGTGCGCACACATCCTGTAAAAATGTATGATTGTTTCAATCAGATGTACGCAAGTTTCAGTCTTCCCCGATGCCTCATTCTAAATTTGCACTACCAGGAGGTTGCAGTTATTAAAAAAATCGAATAATGACGAGCTAACACAAGACGAATAACCTAAACCAATCAACATGAGTAAATCTACAAAGTATGCAATTTCCGGAACCGGGCGATGGGGCGCGCTGCGCTTCGCCGTGTTGGTTCTGGCGCTGTGTCTGCTGCATGCGCCGGGAATTCTCGCTGCGCCCGCTGCGGCGGCGCAGGCCGGGAATGCCGCCGCGAAACACCGTGTTCAGGGTACGGTGGTCGATCAGGCCGGTGCGCCGGTGATCGGAGCCAACGTGATCGTCGAGGGCACGACGACCGGCACGACGACCGATGCGAAGGGCGCCTTCTCGCTGGAGGTTCCCGCCAAGGGCCGCTTGCTGATCTCCTACCTGGGCTATGAAACCCAGCAGGTGACGCTGACCTCGCAGACACAGTATATGGTGACGCTGCGGGAGAATACGGCGGCCATTGCCGATGTCGTGGTCGTGGGCTACGGCGTGCAGCGCAAGGAGAGCGTCGTGGGCGCCATCTCGCAGGTCAAGGGCGACGCCCTCGTGGATTCGGGCGTGTCGAACATCACCAACGCCCTCGCGGGCAAGCTCTCGGGCGTCACGACGCTCCAGACCTCGGGACAGCCGGGTCAGAACGACGCCGAAATCCTGATCCGCGGCGTGTCGAGCTTCAGCAACTCCAACCCGCTGGTGCTGGTGGACGGCGTGGAGCGCGATTTCTCGACCATCGACCCCAACGAGGTGGCCAACATCTCGGTCCTGAAAGACGCTTCGGCGACGGCCGTGTTCGGCGCCAAGGGTGCCAACGGCGTCATCATCGTCACGACCAAGAGCGGTCAGGAGGGCAAGCCGAAGATGGACTTTTCGTTCTCGACGGGTTTCGCCATGCCGATCAACACCCCGAAGCATATCGACTCCTACCGGACGATGTCGCTGATGAACGTGGCCAAGATGAACGACCAGCTCTTCGATTCGCTCACCTCGCAGGCGGACCTCGCCGAGTACCGCCGCCCCTCGTCGCGCCTTAACGCGCTGCGCTATCCCGACGTGAACTGGCTCGACGAGATGACCGACTCGTTCGCCTCGACGATCAACGCCAACTTCAACATCCAGGGCGGTACGCGCTTCGTGAAGTATTTCGCCTCGGTGGGCTATGCGCACGAAGGCTCCATATTCAAAGGCGTGAACGACGGCAAGATCGATTCGCGCTACTATTACAACCGCTTCAATTTCCGCACCAACGTCGATTTCAACGTCACCCCGACGACCGTCGTGTCGTTCAAGCTGGGCGGCAACGTCGGCATCAAGAACAAGCCCCAGCCGCAGGACGGCGACGACGGCATGTGGAAATACATCTTCGGCAGCTCGACGGCCAAATATCCGATGTATTACCCCTCGTGGGTGCTCGAAGAGGTTCCCGACCTGGACTATCCGGGCGTCGTGGAGGACCGCCTTATCAGCGAGGCCGACCAGACCACGGGAAACCCCTATTACCAGATGATGCGCGGCCGCTTCATCCAGCTCACCGATTCCAAACTCTTCTCGGACATCATCCTCAACCAGAAGCTCGACTTCATCACCAAGGGACTTTCGGTGCAGGGCAAGGTGTCGCTGAGCACCTATTATAAATATACGACCCTGCGCACCGAGTACGACCGTCCGGCGTGGTACCTCGATTTCTCGAAGATCGGCTCCGGCGAGAATCCGTGGCGCCGGACGGGCGACAACGGTTATCTCTACGTGCCCAATCCGGTCTACACGACGGCCGGCAACGCATTGCAGGACGGCTACTACCTCGACCTCTACTACGATCTTTCGCTCAACTACAACCGCACCTTCGGCCGCCACAACGTGACGGGTCTGGTGCTCTTCAACCGGCAGGAGCAGGACAAGGGGTCGGATTTCCCCTACTACAACGAAGCGATCGTGGCGCGCGCCACCTACGATTTCGCCCACAAGTACCTCGTCGAGGTCAACATGGGTTACACCGGTTCGGAGCGCTTCGCCCCGGGCAACCGCTTCGGGTTCTTCCCTTCGGGCGCCGTGGGGTGGGTGGTCTCGGAGGAGCGTTTCTTCGAGCCGCTGAAACCGTGGTTCAGCAAGCTGAAACTCCGCTATTCGCAGGGTCTGGTCGGCAGCGACTACGCCAACAACCGCTGGCTCTACATGAGCGAATTCTCGAAGGACGGCAACGGACACATCGTCGAGGACAAGATCGCCAACAGTTCGGTGCAGTGGGAGCAGGCCATGAAGCGCGACCTCGGTATCGAGATGGGTTTTCTGAACGACGAACTCCACCTGAGCGTGGACCTCTTCGACGAGAAGCGCGACAAGATGCTGATTTCGGTGGACAACACGACCCCGATGTGGATCGGCAACACCTCGAAGGAGCTCAACAAGGGTAAGATCAAGAAACACGGCATCGAGCTGGAGCTCTCTTACCGCAAGCAGCTGAACAAGGACTGGACGGTCTTCCTGGGCGGCAACTTCTCGTTCAACGAGAACCGCATTCTCTACGCCGACGACGCCCTCTACGCCCTCGCGCATCAGCGCAAGGTCGGCACGGCCCTCGGCGCGCAGCTCAGCGGCGCCTACCTCGTGGGCAACGGCTATCTGACCTCGGTGGATGACATCCACAGCAACTTCCTGCCCGTCAAGGTCAGCGACGTGGTGGTCGGCGACTACAAGTTCCTCGACTTCACGGGCGACGGCGTGATCGACAAGGACGACCTCGCACGCATGGAGGGTTCGCTCAATCCTCCGATCGCCTACGCCTTCAACGCGGGCTTCAAGTGGAAGGGCCTCGACGTGAACGTCCTCTTCCAGGGCTATGCCAAGAAATGGGTCAATTTCGACCAGATGTACGAGTGGGAGTTCTACAAGGGCAACTACCGCACGCACCTCTCGTCGCTCGACTACTGGTCGCCGTCGAATCCGGGCGGCAACCACGGAGCCGTGCACTACACCGCCTCGTCGCAGGTCAACATGAACTGGTCGGGCTACAACGAGAGCGCCACGACGGGCGGTTACAACGCCAAGATCGCCGGCCGTTCGTGGCGCCGCGCCGATTACCTGCGTCTGAAAGAGGTTTCGGTCGGCTACACGTGGAGCGGCCCGAAGATCAGGCAGGCGCTGGGCGTGCGTGCCCTGAAGGTGTACGCCACGGGTAACAACCTGCTGACCTTCACCGACCTGCTGGAGGGCGATCCCGAAAACAAGTACCTCGTGTGGGGGCAGTATCCGCAGATGATGACCGTCAAACTGGGCATTCAGGTGTCGTTCTGATCCCAAAAACGCAAACAGACCATGAAACATATATTGACAAGGGTATTGAGCTGGGCGGTGCTGGCGGCGGCCGCCGCAGGCAGCACTTCGTGCCTGAACGAATATCTCGACAAGGCGCCCGACGCAGGACTGGACGAAAAGGAGGTTTTCTCGAAGTACGCCAACTTCAAGAGTTATTTCTACGCAGTCTACAACGGGGCCAACTTCAACATCAAGGCGCACTATCCGCAGTGGTTCGCGGGCAACAACCAGAAATTCACGATGGAGGGGCTTACGGACATGTGCGACATGACCCGCATCCAGCGCTGCCAGCCCGGCAAGCAGGGCGACGGTTCGACGGTGATCTACGCCGTGGGCTACAACTCCGACGCTTCGTCGAAGACCGCGAAGGTGCCCTATTCGTGGAAGTCGATCCGCGTGGCCAACATGACCATCCGCAACATCGACATGTTGCAGGACGCCACCGACCGTGAGAAGAAGGACCTGCTGGCACAGGCTTATTTCGTGCGCGCCTACTGCCATTTCGAACTCTTCCGCCTCTACGGATCGCTGCCCTACATCGACAAGGTGATGGGTTCCGAGGACGAATGGGACCTGCCGCGACTGTCGGATTACGACATGTTGCAGCGCATCGCCGCCGATTTCCAGACCGCGGCCGATATTTTCGATCAGGCGGGGTTGATGCGCCGCGACCCGGCTTCGGGTTCGGGGCACCTCGCGGCCACGGATCAGGACAAACCCAACGGCGTGACGGCGCTGGCCATGAAGGGCCGCGCGCTGCTCTACTCCGCCAGTCCGCTGAGCAATCCCGGAAACGACATCTCCCGCTGGGAGGAGGCTGCCGAGGCCAACTGGACGGCGCTGAAGAGTGCCCTCGACCACGGCTATCTTCTGCTCGCCAAGGAGAAGTACACCGATAACTTCTACGGCACGAAATACACCAACGAGCAGCTGTGGGCCTATACGAGCGGCAGCACGACCAACTACAACAACGACCGCGTGCAGGCTTTCGTGCCCTATTGCTTCTCGAACAACGCTTTCAGCTCGGGACAGTGCCCGACGCAGAATTTCGTCGATAAGTTCGAGACCGCCGGCGGCTATCCGCTCAACACCCCCGAGGAGCGCGCCGCGGCGACCGCTGCCGGGCAGTACGACGAGCAGAACCCCTATGTCAACCGCGACCCGCGTTTCGATGTCGTGGTGATCTACAACCAGAAGCCCGTGCAGGGCTACGGCAACGCCTCGATCTATGTCAACGAGGACGGCAGCCTGCCTTCGGGGTCGCTGATCCAGAAGCGCAGCGGCAGCGAGGACGGAGTCTCCGAGACCTTCTACTACGAGCAGAAGCGCACGGGGGCCCTCTCGAACAAGGGTGTGCAGAACCTGCTGCTGACCGACCCGATCATCCGCCTGGCGGAGCTCTACCTCAACTACGCCGAGGCGGCCAACGAGGCTTACGGTCCCGACGGACAGGCTCCCGGTGCTGCGATGACGGCCCTTGAGGCGCTGAACACGGTCCGCAGCCGGGTGGGGATGCCCGCCGTGCTCGACGCCTACACGACCGACAGGGACGCCCTGCGCCCGCGCATCAAGAACGAGCGCGCGGTCGAGCTCTGCTTCGAAGGCTACCACTATTACTGCGACATCCGCCGCTGGAAGGACGCCCCCTCGATCCACCGCACGCGGCTGACGGGCATGCGCGTCACCAAACTCAAGGCGGGTGCCACGGCGCAGTATCCCACGGGCTTCCGCTACGAGAGGTTCGAGCTGCCTTCGAACCGTCAGATCGCCTGGAAGAACGACGGCATGTACTACGTGCAGTTCCAGACGAGCGACCTGCTCAAAATGAAGAACTACGTACCCAACGAGGCGTGGTAGTGTTAATCGCATAATGAGAAAATCCATGAAACATACTCTGTTTTCACAGTCCAAATACGCTGCGCTGCTGTGCATGCTGCTGATCCTTCCGGCGTGGTTCAGCCCGGCTGCGGCGCAGGCGCGCAAGGCGCAGCCCCGGCGGGTCGATGTCTCCGTCGCGGTGGTCACGCCCGACGGGAAGCCGGTCCCGAACGCCGATCTCACCGTGGGCGAGGGTGCGCGGCACCTGAGAGCCGACGAAGCGGGCCGCATCGTCTTTTCCGTCGCACCCCGCGATCTGGTGACGGTTTCGGCCGAGGGCTTCACGCCCGTCCGGGCTCTGGGCAGCGCCCTGGCCGAATCGTCGCAGGTGACGCTGACCCCTGCGGTCCTGCTGGCCGGCGAGGGCGACGACGTTCCGCTGCCCTATACCTCGCTCAAGAAACGCTGGTCGGTGGGCAGTTCGGTCGTCATCCGCGGCGAGGAGCTCGAAAAATACTCCTCGACCGACATCCGCAACGCCCTGACGGGGCTGGCCGGCGGTGTCGAGGTTGCCGAGAAGTTCGGCGGTCCCGGCGTCAATCCGCTGGAGCACATCGGCCAGTACGGCGCCTCGACGCGCATCAGCGTCACCGCCCGCGGCAGGCAGATGATGTACATGGTCGATGACATCCCCGTGCAGATCGACGAGACGCCGCTCGATCCCCAGCAGATCGAGTCGATCACCATCGTCCGCGACGTACTCGAAAAGAGCCTCTACGGCCCCTCGGCCGCCAACGGCATCGTCTACATCCGGACCAAGCGCGGCCGCTACAACGACCGTTACCTCACGGTGGACGTTGAGGGCGGCGTGAACACCGTCGATCGCATGCCCGAGTATGTCAGCGGCGCCGATTATGCCCGGCTGAACAACATCGCCCGCAACAACAGCGGTCTGGAGATGCTCTATTCGCGCGACGACGTGGCGGCCTATGCCAAGAACGATCCCTACGACATGTGGCATCCGAGCGTCGATTTCCGCGACATGATGCTCAAGAATACGATGTATTACACCAAGGCCAACGTTTCGTCGGGCGGCGGCAACGACCTGGTGCGCTACTTCGCCTTCCTGGGGTACGCCGGCGAGGACGACATCTACAAGATCGGTCCCGCGGCGAACTACAACCGCGTGAACATCAACGCCAATCTCGACATCAAGCTGCACCGCTACATCCGGGCGCGCTTCGGGCTGGTCTCGACCATGGGCATCCGCAAGTCGTCCAACTACGGTTACAGCTCGAACTATTCGAGCGAGGACGCCTCGTCGAACACCACGCTCGGCGTGACCGAGTTCCCCGACATCATCAGCGACATCAACACCACGCCGGGCATCTCGTTCCCGATCTACGCCAACAACGATCCCGATCTGGAATCGCCGTGGTATGCCGTCTCGTCGCTCTACAAGCAGAACCCCGTGGCCAACATCCTCGAAAACGGCGCCTATACCGAGACCATCCGCAAGGGCCTGATCAACGTGGGCGTTGACATCGACTTCTCGTTCCTCACGCCGGGTCTCACGTCGATGACCTACGGGGCCTACGACGCCACGAATCTCGTGCGGCTGGGCACGGCCGAGGACTATGCGGCCTACATCCTGAACAAGGGCATCGACGAGAACGGCTACGATGCGATGATCCCCGAGCAGAGCAGCAGCCACAGCGTGAAGGCGATGGCCAACAAGACCCGGTTGCTCGACTACTTCTCCAACCGCTTCTATTTCGTGCAGAAGTTCGCCTACGACCGTACCTTCGGCCGCCATGCCGTCGCCGCGTCGGCCTCCTATATGATCACCAAGCGTTCGCAGAAGTTCATCACCGAGCACCGCCGCGAGATGACCTTCGGCTTCGGCGCCCGCTATGCCTACGACGGCCGTTACCTCGTGCAGGCGGCTTGCAGCTATCAGGGAACCTATGCGCTGCTGAACAACCGCTGGTCGGCGTCGCCGTCGGTGGGTCTGGGCTGGATCGTCTCCGAGGAGAATTTCATGAAGAACCTCCGCGGCATCGACTTCCTGAAACTGCGCGCCGAGGGCGGCATCCTCTATTTCGACGGTTCGATGTCGGCCAACCGCGATGTCGATAACTACAAGTGGGACAACAGCGGCCAGAAATTCGGCCCTCATACGAACAACCAGTGGTTCGGAAGCACCACGAGCAACGCCGTCGATCGGCTCTACGCGCAGATGCTGGGCAACCCGAATCTGCGTTTCGAGAAGCGCCGCGAATTCACGGTCGGCATCGAGGGGCTTGCCCTCCGCCGCCGGCTGAGTTTCGAACTCAACTACTACAACACGCTCTCCGACGGTCCCGTCGCCGAGATGAAGAACGTCCTGCCTCTGCTGGCCGGCATCTCGTCGGGATCGCTCTGGATGAATTACGAGAAGACCCGCTATCAGGGCTATGAACTGGCGCTGGGCTGGCGCGACCGTGCCGGCGATTTCTCCTACTCGGTCAACGGCTGGGCGACGTTCCAGGCTTCGAAGGTGCTCCGCGCCGACGAGCTCGACTACAAGGACGCCTACCGTTCGAAAGTCGGCTATTCGGCCTCCTCGATCTGGGGCCTGCGCTGCATCGGGCAGTTCCAGAGCGACGAGGAGACGCTCGCCGTGCCGCAGCTCTTCGACGACAAGCTGCAAAAGGGTGATCTCAAATACGAGGACATGAACGGCGACGGACAGATCGACGACAACGACTTCTGCGTCATCGGCAACTCGACGCCCAAGATGATCTACGGCGTGAACGTCAACCTCCGCTACCGCGATTTCGACCTGACGGTGGTGGGCACCGGGCGCGCCTTCTACGACCTGGCGCTGACGAACGACTACTTCTGGAACGGCTGGGGCGACGGCAACTATTCGAAGTACACGCTTCGCAACGCCGGCAATCCCGACCATCCGCGCCTGACCTACAACAAGGTCAACAACAACTACAAGACCTCGACCTTCTGGCTGGAGGACGGCGGGTTCTTCAAGATCCAGACCGTCGAACTGGGCTACGAACTGCCCGTGCACCGGCTGGGCATCACCTCGATCCGCCGCATGCGGGTCTATGTGCGCGGCAACAACCTCTGCACCGTTTCGAAGATCAAGGATGTCGATCCCGAGGCCATCGGCTCCGGACTCACGAACTATCCGCTGATGCGCACCTTCGTGGCAGGCGTTAAGTTAACCTTCTAATTGAGACGACGATGAAAAGAACCTTATTTCAGATATTGGCCGTGGCCGCAGTCGGTGCGATGTGTTCGTGCAGCGATTTCCTCGATCCCTATCCCAGCGCGATCCGCTCGGAGGAGTACATCCTGACCAACCCGACGACGATGCAGGGCCTCATCGGCAAGTGCTACGACTACATGGCCCAGAACTACAACGACAACGAGGGCGCCTACCTCGACTGCGCCACGGACAACGCCGTGCGCACCTCGACGACCGATGTCCTGCGGCGTTTCGCCGTCGGCGTCACGAGCCCCACGAACGACCCGTTCGAAACCTACTGGGACCGCGACTACAAGGGCATCTACAACGTCAATATGTTCCTCAAGGACGACCGCGGCCTGAACATGCGCTATATGCTCGACGAGCACCTCGACGAGCTGCTCCGCAACCGCCTCTGGGGCGAAGCCTACGCCCTGCGCGCCTGGTTCCAGTGGGACCTGCTGCAAAAGTTCGGCGGACGCGGCACGGACGGCCGCCTGTTGGGGTATCCCATCCTGCTCGAACCCGTGCGCGTCTGGGAGATGTCGCCCGAGGAGATGCGCGGCTTGCGCTTCGAGCGCAACACCTATGACGAGTGCGTGGCGCAGATCCTGCGCGACTGCGATTCGGCCTACAAGTACCTGCCGATCGCGCACCGCGACTTCCTGGTGCCGAACGCCGACGACCGCCGCGTGCTGGGGGCCCAGAACTGGGGTCGTCTCGACGGCATCAGCGCCGTGGCCATCAAGGCGCTGGTCTACCTCACGTGGGCCAGCCCGCGGTTCAATCCCGACGGCGACGTGGAGCGCTGGCGCAAGGCCGCCGAATGCGCCAAGGAGGTGATGGATTTCAAGATGACGGTGGACAACGTCTCCGGAGGCTTCTCTGTCGGACGGCAGGTCGATTGGTGCGACCCCAACAACCCCGAAATCGTCTACGCCTCGCGCTACAAATCCTCGAACGACGACATGGAACGCGCCTTCTATCCGGGCGGCTTCCAGGGCAACGGCACGATGGGCGCCACGCAGGAGCTGGTCGATGCTTTTGGCATGGCCGACGGCTATCCGATCGGCGAGTCGCCCGAGTACGCCTACGACCCCGCGAATCCCTACCTCAACCGGGACCCGCGCTTTTACAGCGTGATTTTCTACAACGGCCGTTCGGTGGTTACGGGGCAGACGAGCAAGACCTACACTTTCGAGAACTGGTCCAACGGCGGCAAGGATGCGGCCGGAACCAGTTCGAAGAACTCGCTGACGAACTACCACATCAAAAAGTTCGTCTACATGGGCCTCAACTGGTCCGAGACCTCGGTCAACAAGATGCCGCATTCGAAATTCTTCATCCGCTGGGCCCACATGGTGCTGGCCTTCGCCGAGGCGGCCAACCGCGTCGGCGGCCCCAACGCCCCGATCGACGGCCTGACGGCCCGCGAGGCTATCGCCTGGCTGCGCAGCCGCACGACCTACGACGGTGCCGAGGGCATCAAGTCGGACCCCTATCTGGAGCAGGTGTCGCTGGCCGGCAAGGAGGCTTTCGACAAGTTCCTGCGCAACGAGCGCCGCATCGAAACCTGCTTCGAGGGCACGTGGTTCTTCGACCTGCGCCGCTGGACGACGACGCTCGGCGAGCTGAACCGCGAGGTGCACGGCGTGCAGGTGACCCGCAAACAGAACGGCGACTTCGAGTACGACTTCGACCACGTGGTCGAAAAGCGCTCGTTCACGTCGGCTTACCTCCCGATCCCCTACAAGGAGATGCTCAACGTCGAGGGCCTCGTGCAGAACGAAGGCTGGGAGAACTGGCAGTAAATCATAACCCGGAAAAACCGCAAAAACATGAAAAAATACCTGTTCATATTGGCCGCAACCGCCGCGCTGACATCGTGCTACGACGATTATGTGAAGGACAACGACACGCAGGCCGTGGGTTTCGCCAATCAGACCGATGTCCGGTCGGTCATCGTGGGCGAGGGCATGAAGTTCTCCACGGGCGTGGCGCTGGGAGGCACGATCGAGAACTCCGTGGACCGTCCGATCAGCTTCGAGATCGACTATTCGCTGGTCAGCGACGCTACGTTGCAGGCGATGAAGACTCACGTTTTCTCCTACATCCAGAACCTCACCAGACCGCTCGGCTCGCTCGAAGCGCTGTCGGCCGAGGAGTATAAGCTGCTGCCCGAGGGCGGCACCGACGGCCGTGTGACGATCCGCCGGGGTTCGCACCTGGGGCAGATCGTTATCAAGATCGACTCCGCGAAGTTCCTCGCCGACGCTTCGCGCACGCTGCCCAAGTTTGTGATCCCCCTGCGTCTGACCGACGGCAACGGCACCGATCTGATCGCCGGCAAGGAGACTTCGGTGATCGGCGTGCGCTATGAGAATATGCTCTTCGGCAACTACTGGCACGGCGGCGAGACCGTCGTGACGGACGCTTCGGGCGCCGAGGTCAACCGCATCGCCTATTATACGACCGTCCCGCAGTCCGAAACGCGCGTCTGGACGCTGACCACCGTCGCGCCGTTCTCGCTGACGGCCAACGCCGTGGGCGGCGAGCTGAACGGTTCGAAGGCCCAGCTCAAGCTGACGCAGGGCGCGGACGGGGCGATTACGGTGAGCGCCGCGGACGGTGCCGACTATGCGGTCGAGGCCGACGGCGAGTGCTCGTTCAACCGTGCGAAGCTGTTGCAGAACCGCCGGATCTATCTCAAATACAAGTACGAGAAGGATGGGTTGATCTATCACGCCACCGATACGCTGACGTTCCGCAACCGCGTGCGCGACGGCGTGAACGAGTGGCAGGACGAGAATCCCGCTAACTACGAATAGCCGCATGAAACGACTTTTGAACAGACTGACGCTTCTGGCGGCCGCCGTGCTGGCCGCCGGGAGCCTCGCGGCCAAGGCCCCGGAGTACCGCCGGGTCGAGGCCCGGGAGAACGCGCAGAAACCCGAATGGAAGAGCTACGAGGCGAAGACTGTCGATCGCCTTCCGGGTTTCAACTGCCGGAAAAGCGATCCCAAACAGAGCGTCTACGGCGGCTGGATGGTTGACCGGCAGGAGGCCACCGGATTCTTCCGCACGCAGAAGATCGGCGGCCGCTGGTGGCTGATCGACCCCGAGGGATGGCCTTTCATCCACAAGGCCGTGGCTGTCTTCACGACGGGCGGTTCGGACCGTCAGAAGAAGGCCCTCGAAGAGAAGTTCGGGACACGTGCCGCATGGGCCGCCGACCAACAGGAGATGCTGCGCCGCTACGGGTTCAACGGGCTGGGCGCCTGGTCGGACGTGAAGACGGTCCGCGAGTCGGAGCGTCCGATGCCCTACACCGTGATCGTGAGTCCGATGGGCATGTACCGCTCGCAGCACCGCAGGCATTTCGGCGGCAAGTACAAGCAGGCCGGATGGCAGGGCTACCGCTTCGACCTGGCGATGGTCTTCGATCCGGGGTTCGACGCCGTGATCGACCGGGCTGTCGCGCCCATCGCCAAATACCGCGACGACAAATACCTGCTGGGCTATTTCACCGACAACGAGCTGCCGTGGGTCAACGATGCGCTGGACCGTCACCTGACGCTGCTGGCGCACGACGAGGATGCCTACATCGCCGTCCGCAAGTGGTACGACGAGCGCAAGGGCGTGAAAGACGCTCCGGCGGCGGAGATCACCGACGCCGACCGCAAGGCATTCCAGACCTTCTATTTCGACACCTACATGCGCAAGGTCACCGAGGCGCTCCGCAAGTACGATCCCAACCACCTCTATCTGGGCTGCCGTTTCAACCAGCATCATCAGGAGATGGCCAGTCCGGAGATCTTCGCCGTGGCCGGCAGGTATATGGACGTGATCTCGATCAACCACTACCGGCTGTGGGAACCCGACGCCGCGTGGATGGCGAACTGGGAAAAGTGGTCGGGCAAGCCCTTCATCATCACCGAGTTCTACACCAAGGGCGAGGACTCGGGGCTGCCGAACAACACCGGCGCCGGATGGAACGTGCGGACGCAGGCCGACCGCGGCTGGTTCTACCAGAATTTCGTGACGGAGCTGCTGCGCAGCGGCAACTGCGTGGGATGGCATTGGTTCACCTACATGGACAACGATCCCCAGAATCTGAAAACCGACCCCTCGAACCGCGATTCGAACAAGGGCGTCGTGGCCTGGAACTTCGAGCCCTACACCGTACTGTTGGACGAGATGAAGCAATTGAACGACTGCACCTACCGGCTGATCCGCCATCTGGATGCGGAGAAGTCCGAAGCAAACCGAAAAACGACCGATAACCATGAATAAATCGCTGAAATACCTGCTTTTGACCGCCTCCGCCGCGCTTCTGGCCGCCGGATGTGCGGAAGACAAGACCTATGCGTTGCCCGAGGTCTATCCCTCCGGCGGCGACACGCCCTCGGACGTGGAGCCGCCGCATCAGGTGCGCGCCCGCAAGAACAAGACCTCGGCGTGGGGCGACTATCTCGCCTACACGGTCGATCGCATCCACGGCTTCACGCCCGGCGAGGACCCCGCCACCGACAAGTACGGCGGCTGGAAGGTCTCGTCGCTGACGGCGACCGGATTCTTCCGCACGCAGCAGATCGGCGGACGCTGGTGGATGATAACTCCCGAAGGCAACCTCTACATCTGCAAGGGCGTGGCCGTGTTCAGCGCCGGCGGTTCGGACCGCCAGCAGGCCAAGTTGCAGGAGAAGTTCGGATCGACCTCGGAGTGGGCCCGTCAGGAGACCTCGATGCTCAAGGCCCGCGGGTTCAACGGGCTGGGGGCGTGGTCGAACGTCGAGACCGTGCGCAAGCTCACCGAGCCGATGCCCTACACGGTGATCGTCAGCCCGATGGGCAAGCTCAACAGCTACATCAAGTCCTCGGGCGAGGAGGCCGACGCGAGCTGGTCGGGCTGGGAGGGCTATCCCAACGACTTCGCTATGGTCTTCCACCCCAAGTTCGACGAGTACGTCGAGAGCGAGATCAAGACCATCTCCAAGTACAAGGACGATCCCTACTGCATCGGTTATTTCACCGACAACGAGATTCCGTGGAAGGACTACGCGCTGGACCGCTGTCTGGAGAAGTGGCCCGAGACGCACATCAATCACCGGAAAGCCCAGGAGTGGCTCGACCTGCGCAAGGGCAAGACCGGAGCGAAGCTCTCCGAGGCCACGGACGCCGACCGCCGCGCCTTCATCGCCTACTGTCTGGACATCTATCTGGAGAAGGTGACCGCGGCGATTGAAAAATACGATCCCAATCACCTTTATCTGGGCTGCCGCTTCAACCAATGGAACTACGAGCTGGTGAACGACGAGATATTCAAGACCGCCGGCAAGTACATGGACATCGTTTCGATCAACCACTATCAGAAATGGGAGCCCGACGCGCAGGCCGTGCAGAACTGGGGCGCGTGGTCCGGAAAGCCGTTCTTCGTGACGGAGTTCTACACCAAGGGCGAGGATTCGGAGCTGCCGAACAACACCGGGGCCGGATGGAACGTCCGCACGCAGGCCGAGCGCGGCTATTTCTACCAGAATTTCGCGCTGAAACTCATCGAGAGCAAGGTGTGCGTCGGCTGGCATTGGTTCACCTATCAGGACAACGACCCCGAGAACGAGAACACCGACCCCTCGAACCGCGATTCGAACAAGGGCATGGTGACCTGGGATTTCCAGTACTATGCGCCCCTGCTGGACAATATGGAGGCGCTGAACGGCAACGTCTATCAGCTGACCCGCTTTTACGATGCGCAATAAAACCGACCGATTATGAAAACCCTATTGAAGATAAACGTGATTCTGCTGCTGGGGATCGTGGCGCTGTGGGGCTGCGAGGAGGATGTGACCCCGTTGCAGCATACGGCGCCGCAGGTGACGTTCCCGGTGCAGGAAACCTCGCTGACGGCCGTCGTCGGCGATCCGGTGGAGTTCCGGGCCGACATCGAGAGCGGCGACAAACTCACTTGCGGATGGTATGTCGATGGAACGCTCGAAGCCTCGACCGCAGAGATGACCTATACGTTCAGCGCTCCGGGCGACTACGAAGTGCGCTTCGAAGCCCGCAACGGCGCCGGAAAAGTGGAGAAAAGCTATGCCGTGAAGGTCGCCGACGTGCTGAAAATGCACCTTTCGGTGGGCGACTCGACGCGCATCGTGCGCCGTCAGCTGGATGTCCTGAAAGTGATGGCCGTCGTCGATGCCGGGTCGGATGTCGTCCACGAATGGAAGGTGGACGGCGAGGTGAAGTCGGATAAAGCCTATTTCGACACGTTCGACCTGCCCGAAGCCCGGGTCTACACCGTGGCCTATGCGGGGACGAATGCCGCCGGGACTTTCCGGAAGAGTTTCGAGGTGCAGGCCACGGAGCGTCCGCTGGAGATCGGTTTCTCGAACAACGACGCGACGATCGCCTGCAAGGACGGCGCCGTCGTGGAGATCATCGCCACGGTGAAGTACGGCGGCACGGGCGTGCAGCACGAATGGAAGGTGGACGGCGAGACGGTCTCGACCGACGCCGTGTTCAGCCGCGCTTTCGACGGCAAGGGACCCTATACGATCGCCTACCACGCCGTGAATTCCAAGCAGGAGACCGTGGACCGCACGTGGACCGTGACGATGGTTCCGTCGGGAGCGCTCTTCGAGCATTTCGAGGACTACACCGAGTTGCCCAAGTGGTGGACCCTGAAGGAAAATCAGCCGGGAATCGAACTGGCCGACAACCCCAAGCCCGAGGGGATCAACACCAGTCGGAAAGTGCTTCGGGACAATGTTTCCGGCGAGCATAGTACGTCCGGTTATTTTAACCTGAAGCTGAAGGATATTCCGGCCGATAAGATCGACGTGACGAAGTACACGGGCATCCGGTTCAAAATCTACTTGGGCAAGAACAAGTATTACCCTCGTGTGGAGTATGCCGGAACCAAGTATGCTTCGGTAAGCAAGCCGCAGTTCAAGGACGAGTGGGAGGTGCTGGAGTACCGGTTCGGTGCGAACCTCGACGCGACGAAGAATCTGACATTCCGTCCGTTGCTGAAAGAGAACGGCAATAATATCGACAAAGGGCCTGTGACCGAAACCAACACCCGCACGGTGTATATCGACGATATCGAGTTTTTGGAGTAAACTGAAATGCGAATGACGATGAAAAAGATAATTTGGATGCAGGCGGTCCTGCTGACGGGACTGGCTGCGATGTGGGGATGCGGCGGCGACGACACGACGGACGAACAGCCGGCCGTCATGCCGCAGGTGACATTCCCCGTCACGGAATCCGCCGTGTCGGCCTATGTTGACGATGCCGTGCGTTTCGAGGCGGTGATCGAGAGCCCCGGACCGCTCAGCTGCGGCTGGTTCGTCGATGGGAAACTGGCGGCCTCGACAGCTTCGATGACCTATGTTTTCAAGGCCAAAGGCACCTATGACGTGCGTTTCGAGGCTTCGAACACGGCCGGAAAGGTCGGAAAGGACTATTCGGTGACGGTCGAGGGATCGCCCCTGAAAGTGGAGTTCTCGACCGAGGAGGAGACCGTCTCCTGCCTGCCGGGCGAGGAGGTGCTCATCACGGCGACGGTCGTGGCCGGCGACAAGGAGGTCGTGCACGAATGGAAAGTCGGCGACGAGGTGGTTTCGACCACCGCGGAGTTCAAGCATACCTTCGACGAGATGGGCTCCTATACGGTGACTTACCGCGGCGTGAATGCCGACGAAGTGTCGGTGAACCGCACGTGGACCGTGACGGTAGACGAACTGCCGCTGGAGATCGAATTCTCGGTGACCGATGCGACGATTTCCTGCGTGCAGGGGAACGAGGTGGCCATCACGGCGACGGTGAAGAACGGCGGAACGGGCCTCGTGCACGCATGGAAGGTCGGCGACGAGGTGGTTTCGACGACCGCGGAGTTCAAGCGCACGTTCGACGAAGCGGGGACTTTCACGGTTTCGTATCGAGGCGTCAACGGCAAGGGCGAGGAAAAGACCTCGTCGTGGACGGTCGGGGTCGAGGAGAAACCGTTGGAGATCGAGTTTTCGAAAGCCGACGGCTCGACGCTCCGGAGTGCCGCGGGTGACGAGGTGGTCATCACGGCGACGGTGAAGGGCGGCGCCACGGGTCTCGTGCACGCATGGAAGGTCGGCGGCGACGCGGTGTCGGCGGCCGCGGAGTTCCGGCATACGTTCGATGCTGCCGGAACCTATGCGGTGACCTACGAGGGCGTCAACGCCAAGGGCGAGAAGAAGAACGCTTCGTGGACGGTCGAGGTGAGCGAGGATGCCGTGGGGTACATGTTCGAGAATTTCGAATCGCGCGATGCCCTGCCCGGGCATTTTATCAACGGAAATGCCGCGATCGAAGGTACGACCTTGCAGGAGAATCCCTACAAAACGGCGGTCAACCCCAGCAACAAGGTGCTCAGGGATCTGCTGTTGAAGGAGAGCGGTACTTCCGGATACTTCGATATGGGCTTCTCGCATCTGACCGACCGGTCGAAATACCGTGCCATTCGTGTGAAGGTTTATCTCGGAAAGAACCTTTACTATCCGCGGATGCAGATCAATGTCCTGCCTGACGGTAAGAAGAACAAGCTGCCGAGCAAAATCAACGGGCAGCCGTTCACGAGCTCGATGAAGGAAGCCGATTGGAAAGCGCTGATCAAGACCGATGACTGGAATGTCTTCGTTTACGACCTGATCGACTGCGGATACCAGAATGCCGACGGCAGTGCCGTGACGAATTTCGGGGATATTACGGCCGTGCAATTCCGTCCGCTCTCGAATTTCACCGGCGGCAGCATGAGCGGCCGTGACGAGGAGACCAACAACCGAACGGTCTATTACGACGATTTCGAGTTCCTCGAATAACCGGGAACGCAGACATACCCTGCGGCCTCCGTCCTGCGACGGGCGGAGGCCGTTTTATGACTCAACAAAAAAAGCATATTGGTTACGATGAACAGAAAAGCAATCGCCCTGTGGCTGCTCGTGGCGGCGGGTCTGGCGGGATGTTCCGGCCGGGAGGTCTACAAGGACCCCGCGGCGGAGGTGGAAGACCGCGTGGAGGACCTGTTGGGACGCATGACGCTCGAAGAGAAGGTGATGCAGGTCACGCAGTGGACCTATGGAAAGAACATGAACGTCAACAACGTCGAAAGCGAGACGAAGGCCGTGAGCCCGATGATCGGTTCGCTGCTCTACCGCAGCACCAGTCCGGCGTATTACAACCGGATTCAGCGCAAGGCCGTCGAGGAGTCGCGGCTCGGGATTCCGATCCTGTGCGGTTTCGACGTGATCCACGGCTACCGCACGATTTTCCCGATTCCGCTGGGACAGGCTTGTTCGTGGAACGAGGCGCTGGTCGGGGAGTCGTGCCGCATCGCGGCGCGCGAGTCGCGGCTTTCGGGCGTGCACTGGACCTTCTCGCCGATGGTCGATGTGGCGCGCGACGCCCGCTGGGGCCGCGTGTCCGAAGGTTACGGCGAAGACCCCTATCTGAACGGAATGATGGGCGTCGCCGCGGTGAAGGGCTATCAGGGCGACGACCTGACGGCGGACGGTGCGATCGCCGCCTGTCTGAAACATTTCGTGGGCTATGCCTATTCCGACGGCGGCCGCGATTACCACTACACCGAAATCTCTCCGCAGACGCTGTGGGATACGGCGCTTCCGCCGTTCGAAATGGGCGTGAAGGCCGGCGCTGCGACGGTGATGAGCGCCTTCAACGACATTTCGGGCGTACCCGCTTCGGCCAACCGCTATACGATGACCGACATCCTGCGCGGGATGTGGGGATTCGACGGTCTGGTGGTCTCGGACTGGGACGCCGTGAAACAGCTCGTCGCGCAGGGCGTGGCCGCCGACCGGGCCGAGGCTGCGGCCAAGGCGATCACGGCGGGGCTGGACATGGATATGGTGGACGACGTTTACCGGGAGAATCTGGAAGCGCTGGTCGAAAGCGGACGGGTGCCGGAAAAGGTGCTGGACGAAGCCGTGCGGCGCATCCTGCGTGTGAAATTCCGCCTCGGGCTGTTCGAAAACCCCTATATCGAGGAGCTGCCCGACGAGCAGCGCTACCTGTCGATCGAGGCGCGTGCCGCGGCGCGGGAGCTGGCGGCCGAGAGCATGGTATTGCTGAAAAACAGTGGTGCGACGCTGCCTGTCGCCGGTGACGTGCGGCGCATCGCGCTGATGGGGCCGATGGCCGACAACCGCGCGGACCTGATGGGTTCGTGGTGGGGTCAGGGCGAGGCCGGCGACGTGGTGACGATCCTCGAAGGCGTGAAGGCCGAGTTCGCCGGAAAGGCCCGGATCGACTATGTGAAAGGGTGCGATTTCGACGGCGAGGACCGTTCGGAGTTCGCACGTGCCGCGGCTGTTGCGCGTGCCGCCGATCTGGTGGTGCTCTGCGTGGGCGAGAAGCGCGGCTGGAGCGGCGAGAACGCTTCGCGGGCCAGTCTCGCGCTGCCGTCGATCCAGGAGGAGTTCGTGCGCGAAATGGCCCGCACGGGGCGGCCCGTCGTGGTGCTGCTCTCGTCGGGGCGTCCCGTGGACGTGCGCGGCATCGAGCCCGCGGCCGACGCGCTGGTCGAGATCTGGCAGCCGGGAACCGAGGGCGGCAGCGCCGTCGCGCAGCTGCTTTCGGGAAAGGTCAACCCCTCGGGGCGTCTGGCCATCACCTTTCCGATCTGCGCCGAGCAGCAGCCCGTCTACTACAACCAGCGGCAGGCCGCGCGTCCCAAGTCGGGGCGTTACCAGAATCTCCGGCACGAGCCGATGTATCCGTTCGGCTACGGGCTGAGCTACACGACCTTCGAATACGGGACGGTGCGGCTCGACCGCGAGACCCTGCGCCGCGGCGAACGGCTGACGGCCGAGGTGGAGGTGTCGAACTGCGGGGCGATGGACGGCAAGGAAACCGTGATGTGGTTCGTCTCGGACCCGACAGCTTCCATTTCGCGTCCGGTGCGCGAGCTGAAGCATTTCGAGAAGCAGTTCATTCCGGCGGGCGAAAGCCGCGTGTTCCGCTTCGAGATCGATCCCGTGCGCGATCTGTCGTTCCCCGACCACACGGGAAAGCGGCTGTTGGAGAACGGCGCGTTCTATCTGCACGTGAACGGCCAGAAAGTGAAATTCGAACTGATTTGATTGGATTTTTATGAAGAACATACGATTCATACTGGCGCTGGCGGGATGCTGTGCGGCGCTGTCCGCGGCGGCGGGGGAGGAGGCTCCCGCACCGCAGATCGTCAACGTCGCCGGCCGGAAGACCGTGTCGCTCGACGGGCTCTGGAAGACGATCGTCGATCCTTACGAGAACGGTTACTACGATTATCGCCGCAAACCGTTGAAGGACAATATGTCCTACTTTGCGGACGACGATTTCGACAAGGACCGCACGAAGCTCTTCGAGTACAATTTCAACACCGACCGCACGCTGCTGGTGCCGGGCGACTGGAACACCCAGCGGCCCCAGTTGTACTATTACGAGGGTACGGTCTGGTACCGCAATCTGTTCGACTACGAGCCCCGGGCCGACCGCCGCACGTTCCTCTACTTCGGGGCTGCGAACTACGAAACGATCGTGGGGCTGAACGGCCGCAAGATCGGCAAACACGTCGGCGGCTACACGCCCTTCAACTTCGAGATCACCGGCAAGGTGCGCGAGGGGCGGAACTCGCTGGTGGTGAAGGTCGATAACAAACGGTTGGCCGAGGGCGTACCGACGCTCAATTCCGACTGGTGGAACTACGGCGGGCTGACGCGCAGCGTTATGATCGTCGAAACGCCGCTGACCTTCATCCGCGACTACTCGGTGCAGCTGAAGAAGGGCGAGCCGCAGGTGATCGCCGGCTGGGTGCAGCTGGACGGCGCCGAGGCCGAACAGACCGTGACGGTGGAGATTCCCGAACTGAAAATATCGAAAAAGGTCACGACCGACGCCGACGGCTATGCCGCATTCGAGGTGAAAGCCAAACCGGTCTATTGGTCGCCCGAGAATCCGAAGCTCTACGCCGTGCGGATCGCCGCCGAGACCGACTCGGTGGAGGACCGCATCGGCTTCCGCACGATCGAGACCCGGGGCACGAAAATCCTGCTCAACGGCCGGGAGGTCTTCTGCCGCGGCGTGTCGATCCACGAGGAGATGCCCTACGGCATGAGCGGCCGCGCCTTTTCCGCGGAGCATGCCCGCATTCTGCTGGGGTGGGCCAAGGAGATGGGATGCAATTTCGTGCGGCTGGCGCACTATCCCCACAACGAGGCGATGGTCCGCGCGGCCGAGGAGATGGGGTTGATGGTGTGGTCGGAGATTCCGGTCTACTGGACGATCCAGTGGGAGAATCCCGCGACCTATGCCAATGCCGAAGCGCAGCTGGCGGACATGATCACGCGCGACAGGAACCGCGCCAACGTGGTGGTCTGGTCCGTGGCCAACGAGACCCCGCACGGCGAAGCGCGCCTGAAATTCCTGCGGTCGCTCATCGCCAAGGCCCGCAGCATGGACGGCACCCGGCTGGTGAGCGCCGCTATGGAGAAGACCCGGCTGAAGCCCGACCTGCTGACGGTGAAAGATGATTTGGCCGATCTGGTGGACCTCATCAGTTTCAACCAGTACGTCGGCTGGTACGACGGCGAGTCGGAGAAGTGCGACCGCGTGAACTGGACCTTCGATCTCGAAAAGCCGGTTTTCATCTCGGAGTTCGGCGGCGGGGCGGTCTACGGCCGTCACGGCGCGCGGACGGAGCGTTTCACCGAGGAGTACATGGAGGACCTCTACGAACGCAGCGTCAACATGTTCAGGCGGATGCCCGGGCTGGCCGGGACGACGCCCTGGGTGCTGAAGGATTTCCGCTCGCCGCGCCGCCAGATGGTCGGCATTCAGGACGATTTCAACCGCAAGGGTCTCATCTCGGACCAGGGCGGCAAGAAGAAAGCCTATTTCGTCATGCAGCGTTGGTATGACGAGCTGGAAAAACGGTATCGGTAGCGGGATTTTGCCGGAAAATACGCTTCGCCGCCCGGTGATTGCCGGGCGGTTTTTTTCGGTTCCGGTTGCGGAATTCTCCCGAAATTTCGTATCTTGTCGGATGGATAGAGAAACCGAGTATGCGTAAATTGATTCTCTTTTTGCTGTTTCTGGGCTGGAATTACCCCCCCCCCGGCAGTCGGCGCCGCACCTCCCGCCCAGATGGTGTTCAAACACTTAGGCATCAGCGAGGGATTCAACCAGACCAACGTGACCACGCTTTATCAGGACGAAAACGGCACGATATGGGCCGCGGGCGTCGGCGGCGTGGTCCGTTACCGCGGATTGCAGACCGAGGAGCCGCTCATGCCGGAGCGTGCCGCGGAACTCTTCCGCCCGATGAACGTCAAGGGCATCTACGGCGAGCAGAACGGCCTGATCTATTTCTACCAGCTTCGCAACATCGTCGAATACGACCTGCGGCGGGAGACTTTCCGGCCGCTTTTCACCGATTCTTTGCTCGACAGCCGTTCGATCTCGGCCGCGACGGTCCGCGGAGGCCGGGTCTATGCTGCTGCCGGGGACCGCATCGTGATCGCCGCGCCCGACGGGAAGTGCAGCCAGCTGCTGCTGCCCCCGATGAGCGAGGTTTCGGCGCTGGCCTGCACGGCCGGGGGCGTGCTCTATGTCGGGACGCTTCATTCGGGGCTCTACCGCCTCGACGAACGCGGTGCGGCGGAGTGCATCCTGCCGACGGCTTCGAAGATCAGCAGCCTGTTCGAGGACAGCCGCGGCGATTTGTGGGTCTGCACCCGCAGCGAGGGGCTCTACCGTCTCGACGCCGGGGGCGGCGTGCGGCGTTTCGTCCACGATCCCCGGCACCCCGAGGGGCTGGCTGACAACTACGTGCGCTGTATTTGCGAGGACGACGAGGGCCGGTTGTGGATCGGCATGATGTTCGGGCTGGACTGCTACGACCCCGCGTCGGACCGCTTCTACCACTTCGGACGTTCGGACAACCCGCTTTACGGCATGCGCAACCTCACGGTGGAGTGCATCATGCGCGACCGCCGGGGTGCGATCTGGTTCGGGTCGTTCTATACGGGAATCTCCTATTTCCATCCCCACGAAGCGCTGTTCCGCGTGGTCCCGATCGAGGGCGGGGACACGACGTGGACCATCGTCGCCGACGTGACGCTCGACCGCCGCGGCGACGTTTGGGCCGGGACCTCGGACAAGGGGCTCTATTTCTACGACCGCACGCGCCGCCGGGGCCGCTTCTTCAACATGGGCAACAGCGGCATCCCGAGCAACAACGTCAAGAGCATCCGCTACGACGCCGGACGCGATCAGTTGTGGCTGGGGATGTTCATGGGCGGCGTCTGCGTCTACGACATCCCTTCGGGGCGTTTCGAACGGCTGAAAATCGCCGACCAGGGCGGCGGATCGGAGAACATCGAGATCGTCCACAGCCTTTCGCGCGAGGGCGATGCGATCTATGCCGGGACTTACGCCGGAGTTTACCGGATCGACATGCGGACGCGCCGCGCGGAACGCATCCTGAACCAGCAGCGGGTGTTCAACGTGCTGAGCGGCGGCGACGGATGGCTCTACGTGGTGACGGGGCAGGTGAATTTCCGGGTTTACCGCCGCGACGAAGCGGGCGTTTACCAGCTCTATTTCAACCGCGTGGTGCAGCAGGACATGGTGACCTCGCTGTTCCGCGACGACCGCGGGCGGGCGTGGGTCGGAACGACCCGCAGCGGGGCGCTGCTGTTCGACCGCGAGCGGAAGGAGTTCGTGGCCTACGACCGGGCCGCGTGCGGCATTGCGAGCGACTACGTGAGCGCCATTTCGCAGACCCCTTCGGGGCTGATGGTCTTCGGAACCAACGCCGGATTGTCGGTCGTCGATGCGGACAGCCTCCGCAGCGAGAATTTCAACATCCGCAACGGATTCCCGCTGCTGTCGCTCGAAAACGGCTGCCTGTGGCGCGGCGGGGGCGACGAGATGCTGGCGGGCGGCGTCGATGGCATCGTGTCGTTCGCCGGGCGGGACCTGATCCGTACCGGACGTGCGCCGCAGCTCTTCTTCGCGGCGCTCTCGGTGAACGAGCGGCCCGTGCGGGCCGGCGACCGGACCGGTATTCTGGACCGGGCGATGCCCTACGCGAAGTCGATCTCGCTGGGGCACAGATACAGCATCGTGGACATCGCTTTCGGGACCGACAACGCCGTGGATTTCAACCTCGGCGACTATCAGTACAAACTGATCGGCTACGACGAGGCGTGGCGTCCGCTGCCGGGGAGCATCATCCGCTACATGAACCTCCCGCCGGGGCACTACCGGCTGGCCGTGCAGAGCCGTCCGACCAAACTGCTCGACGGCGGAGGGCGTATCGAACTCGGCATCCGGGTCTATCCGCCGTTCTATGCCAGCATCCCGGCCTACATTCTCTACGTGCTGCTGATCATGCTCATCACGGCGTGGGTCGTCCGCTACTACTATACGAAAAAGCAGCTGGAACAGTCGCTGGCGATGGAGCGCATGGCCCGCGAACAGCAGGAGCGCATCACGCAGTGGAAGCTGGTCTTCTTCACCAACATCTCGCACGAATTCCGCACGCCGCTGACGCTTATTCAGGGCCAGCTGGACCTGCTGGCGCGGCAGGAGATGCCGGGGGTGCTCAAAGGCTATCTGATGAGCGTCCGCCGCAACGCCCTGCGGCTGCGCGATCTGGTCAACGAACTGATCGACTTCCGCAAGCAGGAGCAGGGATACATGTCCCTGAAAGTGAGCCGGCAGGATCTGGTGGCCTATCTGGCCGACGTGTGCGGCACCTTCGAGGAGTACGGCCGCATCCGCGAGGTGGAGCTGCGCTACGAACCCGGGATGGAGCGGCTGGAAGTGCCGTTCGACTCGGTGCAGTTGCAGAAAGTCTTCTACAATCTGATAAGCAACGCTTTCAAGCATACCGACCGGGGCGGGCGGATCACGGTGACGCTCTCGGCGGACGATGCGCAGGCCGTGGTGAAGGTGGCCGATACGGGCCACGGCATCGAGGAGAAATTCTTCACGACGATTTTCGAACGCTTCTACCACCACGAGGCCGACACGCAGGACGCCGGGGTCGGCATCGGACTGGCCCTTTCGAAAGGCATCGTCGAACTGCACGGCGGGCGGATCGGCGTCGAGAGCGAGGTGGGAGTGGGTTCGACCTTCACGGTGACGCTCCTGCTGAATCCCGATTTCAGCGGCAATGCCAACGTCGAGGTGGTCGGGACGCAGGAGCATGTCCGTCCGGCGCCCGTGGCCGATTACCTGCCCGCGCCCGAACGGATTCCGGGATCGGAGGAGCTGCCGCGCCTGCTGGTCGTCGAGGACGACGACGAGCTGCGGAGCATGTTCGGCACCATCTTCGCGCAGCATTACCGGGTGACGCTGGCTGCGGACGGCACCGAGGGGCTGCGGCTGGCGCGCGAGGAGCAGCCCGACCTGATCGTGAGCGACGTGCTGATGCCCGGGATGTCGGGAACGGAGCTGTGCGCGGCGGTCAAGCGCGAATTCGGGACGTGCCATATCCCGGTGATCCTGCTCACGGCCCTCTCGTCGCCCGAACAGCGCATCTCGGGACTCGAAAGCGGCGCCGACGACTACGTTTCGAAGCCCTTCGACATGGACGTGCTGATGGCCAAGTGCAACGGCATGGTGCGCAACCGCCGGCTGTTGCAGCGCAAGTTCCTCGAAGGGAGCTCCGAACCCGCGTCGGAGGTGCTTTCGGGCAATCCGATGGACGAGGCTTTCGTGCGCAAGACGCTGGCGCTGATCGGCGGCCATCTCGACAGCGAATCGCTGGGAGTCGGGATGCTGAGCCGCGAACTGGCCCTGAGCCGCACGGCGCTGTTCGCCAAGATCAAGGGCGTCTTCGGGCAGACCCCCACGGAACTGATCCAGGGCATCCGCCTGCGCGAAGCCGCGCGGATGCTGGCCGAGTGTCCCGAGCTGAAAATCGCCGAGATCGCCGATAGGGTGGGGATCAATTCGCTGCAATATTTCGGCAAATTGTTCAAGGCGCGCTACGGCTGTACGCCCTCGGAATACCGCACGGCGCCCGGGGAGAGGCGCGAGGGCGCCTGACGCGATACGCCCCGCCCCGGACAAACCGGGGCGGGGCGTTTTCAGTATGGGGCTGCGTCGCGGTCCGGCCTGCGGGTGTTCTTGAAACAGGCGTCTTACGCTGAGCCCGCGGCAGTTGGGTCCGGAAGCGTTTTTGACCTTTGATTGCTTCTGAAACAGGCGTCTTACGCCTGGGAGCACGGATGGAGATCGGAAGCCGGCAGACCTGGGGTTGCCCCTAAGACAGGCGTCTTACGCCTGCATGGCTTGGGCGATACCTTCGGCGATCTGGTTGATGGCGCCCTGCAATTTGCCGCCGACCATCATCTTCATCATCATGTTCAGCTCGATGTGCAGGACCAGCCGCATGCGCGTGTCGGTCTCCGAAACTTTGTGCAGCTGAATCCAGAAGGCGAAGTCCATCGGAATTCCCCCGTCGTCGCCCACGATCTTGACGTGTTTGGGCTCCTCGCGCTCCGCCATGCGGAGTTTGACGGTGAAGCCCTTGGCTTTGAACGAGCAGGTCTCCTCGGTGGCCTGCCACTCCTCGACCCGGTCGGCGAGGGCCGGCGTGAGGTTGTCGAAGCGGCTGATGACGGCGTAAATCTGTTCTGCGGGACGCAGAATCCGGTGTTGTTTCGATATGTACTCTTGCATTTTCAAGGATTGTGACGGTTGGGTGTCAGTCTATTTCGAACGTGCGGGCTGTGTCGCTGTCAACGGTGATGCGCACCGTCATCACATTGTCGGGCAGCAGCGGTTCGATCTTCTCGGGCCACTCCACCAGGCAGAGGTCGCCCGAATAAAAGTACTCCTCGTACCCGAAGTCGAACGCCTCGCGCAGGTCGTCGATGCGGTAGAAGTCGAAATGGTGGATGCGGCGGTTGCCGTCGCCCTTGTATTGGTTGACGATGGCGAACGTGGGGCTGGTGACGGTGTCTTTGGCTCCGAGTTCGGCCGCGATTTCGCGGATGAGCGTGGTCTTGCCGGCGCCCATTTCGCCGCGGAAGGCGACCACCGTGCGGCGGCCCAGCGAGCGGATGACCGCCTCGGCGACCTGCGGAAGCTCGTCCTGCGAGGTGATGTGGATGGTTCTCATTTATTTCTTGGGCTTTAGAACGATATACGGAACGATCATCTCCTCCATCGAGATGCCGCCGTGCTGGAACGTGTTGCGGTAGTAGCGGATGTGGCGGTTGGCGTCGTTGTTGTAAACCAGGAAATCCGTGTTGTAGGCGAAGATGTAGCTCGACGTGAGGTTGCTCGACGGCAGCTGCACGTCCTCGGGCTTGAGGATTTCGTACACCTCGCGGGAGTTGTACGCCAGATTGCGGCCCGTCTTGTAGCGCAGGTTGGCCGAGGTCTCGCGGTCGCCCGTGACCTTCACGGGATTGTCTACGCGGATGGTGCCGTGGTCCGAGGTGATGACCACCGTATGGCCCCGCTCGGACAGGAGGCGCAGGATGGTGTAGAGGTCCGAATGCTCGAACCACGAGCGCGTCAGCGAACGGAACGCCGCCTCGTCCTCGGTCAGCTCGCGGATGATGTCGGTCTCGGTGCGCGCGTGCGAGAGGATGTCGAGGAAGTTGTAGACGATCACCGAGAAGTCGGCGTCGTAGACCTTTTGTATATTGTCCACCAGCTTGCGGCCCTGCTCCGGGCGCACGAGCTTGTCGAAGGAGAATTTCCACGACTTGCCGTTCTGGCTCATCAGCCGCTTCAGGAACTCCTCCTCGTATTGGTTCTTGCCGCCCTCCTCGTTGTCGTTGAGCCACTTGTTGGGCATCAGCTTGTCGATGGCCAGCGGCATCAGCCCCGCGAAGACCGCGTTGCGGGCGTACTGCGTGGCCGTGGGCAGGATGGCGCAGTAGAAATCGTCCTGCGCAACGTCGTAATAGCCCCGCAGCAGCGACGAGATCGACCGCCACTGGTCGTAGCGGAAATTGTCGATCAGCAGCAGCGTGGTCTTGGGGTTCTCGTCTACGACGGGGAAGATCTTGGTGCGCATGAGCGTATGCGACATCACGGGGGTGTCGTCCGCGCGTTTGTTGATCCAGTTGTAGTAGTTGCGGCGCACGAACTTGCAGAACTCCTGGTTGGCCTCGGTCTTCTGGTAGGCCAGCACCTCCTTGATGCTCTGGTCGGTGGATTCCCCCAATTCGATCTCCCAGTTGGCCAGCTTGCGGTAGAGCGAGCACCAGTCCTGGAACGTGTCGGCCATTTGCAGCGACGAGGAGATGCGTCCGAACTCCGAACGGTAGTCGGCGGTGGTCTGCTCGGTCACGAGCTGCTGCTGGTGGACGTTCTTCTTGATCGACAGCAGCACCTGGTTGGGGTTGACGGGTTTGATGAGGTAGTCGGCGATCTTCGAGCCCACGGCCTTGTCCATGATGTTCTCCTCCTCGCTCTTGGTGACCATGATCACGGGGGTCGTGGGGCGCACCTCCTTGATCTGGGGGAGGGTTTCGAGTCCCGTCATGCCGGGCATCATCTCGTCGAGGATGATCAGGTCGTAGGAGCCTTCGGCGGCCATGTCGATCGCGTCGTATCCGTTGTTGCAGGTGTCCACCTCGTACCCTTTCCCTTGCAGGAACAGCACGTGGGGCTTCAGCAGTTCGACTTCGTCATCGACCCATAATATTTTGACCATACGGTTGTCGGAATTAGAATTGCAAAATTAACGATTTTATTATCAAACGCAAAATGCGTACGGTTTATTGGGTCGGTTCCGATTTTTGTGAATATTGCGGTTGTTTTTTTGCTTGAACGGAATTTGTTCGTATATTTGCGAACAACAATGACGGATATGACGAAGAGAGCCTATACGGACCGGGAGGAGCGGATCGCCCGTTTTGCCAAAGCGATGGGGCATCCGGCGCGAATGGCCATCCTGCGCTTCCTTGCCGCGCAGGAGAGTTGCTTTTTCGGGGACATTCACGAAGTGCTGCCGATCGCAAAGGCGACCGTGTCGCAGCACCTCAAGGAGCTGAAGGATGCCGGATTGATACAGGGCGAGATCGAGACCCCGAAAGTCCGCTACTGCATCGACCGGGCGAATTGGGCGGTTGCGCGCGACCTCTTTGCCGATTTCTTCCGCGATTGCCGGGAGAAGGATTCCTGCTGCGGGTGAGCGGCTTTTTTTTACGGATATTGTTCGTTGTTCGCCGAACTACATCTAATAAAAATGAATGAATATGGAGATCAAAGTATTGGGAACGGGGTGCGCCGGATGTAAGGCGCTCTGCGAAACGGTGAGACAGGCCGTGGCCGAATCGGGATTGGATGCAACGGTCGTAAAGGAAGAGGACATCGTGAAAATCATGTCCTATGATGTGATGACTCTGCCCGCGTTGGTCGTGGACGGGCGGGTCGTGGCCCAAGGCCGGAAATTGTCGCTTGCAGAGGTTCGGGGATTGCTGACGAAATGATCCGCCATGAAAAGATTATTGTTGTTTGCGGCGGCGGCCGCGTTTGTCGCCTGCGGGCAAGGGCCTGCGGGAAAAACCGCTGCCGACAGGCCGCAGGACGATTGTGTCGAAGTGCTTTGTTTCCACGGGGCAAAACGCTGCGCGACTTGCATGGCGATTGAAACCGGTGTGAAAGAGGTCCTCGAAACCGATTTCGCCGGACAGATCGGGGCCGGGGAGGTGCGCTTTCGCATTATCGACGTTGCAAAGCTGGAGAACGGAGCGTTGGCCGATAAGTATGAGGTGGCGTGGTCGGCGCTGTTGCTGAATAAATGGCGGGACGGAAAAGAAACCGTGACCGATCTGACGCGGTTCGCCTTCGCCAACGCCCGCACGAACCCGGAGAGATTCAAGGCGGAGCTCTGCGCCGAAATCCGGAAACAACTGGACATGTAGCTATGGAGTATTTGCAAAACCTGTCGGACGGTTCGGCCGTTCCGATTCTGACGGCCTTTCTGCTCGGGCTGCTGACCGCCCTGAGCCCCTGTCCGCTGGCGACCAACATCGCTGCGGTGGGTTATATCTCGAAGGATCTGGAAAACCGTCGCCGCGTCTTCTTCAACGGCTTGCTTTACACGCTCGGGCGTGTCGCTGCCTACACCTTGCTGGGTGCGGTGCTGATTGCCGTGCTGCGTGGAGGGGCGGGTGTTTTCGCCATTCAGAAGGCAATCGGCAAATGGGGCGAAATGCTGATCGGCCCGGTGCTTGTTCTGATCGGATCGTTCATGCTCTTCGGACATCGGCTCGACCTGCCGAAATTCGGGTTTTCGGGTCGCGGCGGGCAGGTGGGACGGCGCGGCGGATGGGGTGCGTTTCTGCTCGGGGTTCTTTTTTCGCTGGCGTTCTGTCCGACGAGCGGGGTTTTCTATTTCGGGATGCTGATTCCGATGTCGGCCGCCGAAACGGGCGGCTATCTCCTGCCTGCTGTATTCGCTGTCGCCACGGGGCTCCCCGTGGCGGTCGTCGCATGGATCTTGGCATACGGCGTCGCCGGGCTGGGCGCATTCTGCAACCGGATGCAGACCGTTCAAAAATGGCTTGCACGGATCGTGGGCCTGCTTTTTATAGCCGTAGGTATTTATTATGGTGTAATTTATTTCTGTTAAAACGATGATTCAACGATTTGCCGATTGGCTCGTCTACGGCGTGTTCGGGATGAGCGCCGGAACGCATGCGGGAAACGCCGTCGATTTCTTTGTCTACGACAGCGTCAAAATTCTGCTCCTGCTGTTTTCGATCAGTCTGATCATGGGCGTTGTCAATGCCTATTTTCCCATCGACGAACTGCGCCGCTGCCTTGCCGCCCGGAAATTGTACGGGTTTCAATATCTCCTCGCCTCGTTGTTCGGGGCGGTCACGCCCTTCTGCTCCTGCTCGTCGATCCCGCTGTTCATCGGGTTCGTCAAGGGCGGCATTCCGCTGGGGGTGACATTGGCATTTCTGATCACCTCGCCGCTCGTGAACGAAGTCGCCGTGGCGATGTTCCTCGGTTCGTTCGGACTGCGGGCGACGATGATCTATGTCGTGAGCGGCATCCTGCTCGGCACGGCCGGCGGGTTCCTCCTCGGCCGCTTCGAATTGGAACGTTACCTCTCGCCGTGGGTGCGGCGGTTGCAGACGCAGTCCGATACGGAATCCGAAGCGTGGGCGGAAAGACGCACGCCCTTTGCGGATCGGTTTCCCGTCATCGTGCGCGATGCGTGGGGCGTCGTGCGGAGCGTGCTGCCGTACGTGCTGGCCGGCATCGGCGTGGGTGCGGCGATGCACGGGTATGTGCCCGAAGGTTTCTTCGAGCGATATATGGCGAAAGATAATTGGTTCGCCGTGCCGCTGGCGGTCATCTGCGCCGTGCCGATGTATGCCAACGCCGCCGGAATCGTCCCGGTGATTCAGGTTTTCGTGGCCAAAGGCATTCCGCTGGGAACGGCCGTCGCCTTTATGATGGGTGTCGTCGGGCTGTCGCTTCCGGAAGCCGCGATGCTGAAAAAAGTGATGACATGGCGGCTGATCGGGATCTTCTTCGCCGTGATGACCTCGTTTTTTATTCTGTCGGGGTATGTGTTTAATATGCTTCTGTAATACAGCTGTTTAGCCTCGGACGGGCGCTTGCGCCGGGACTTCGGATCAACCGCCGATGCAGAATCTTTCGATTTTGGTCCGGGATTTGCCCGGTATTTGTTATCGTGTTGTAAGCGTGCGGACTACGGTGCCGCAAAAAAAATGAAAAAATAATGCGGTTTGTTGGCGGATATGCAAATAAAACGTATATTTGCAGTCCGAATTGGGTTGAACTTAATTAATTTAACTAATCAAAGATATGACAAAGGCAGATATCGTAAGCGAAATCGCTAAGAGCACCGGTGTTGAGAAGGTGCAGGTACAGGCTATCGTCGAGGCTTTCATGGACAGCATCAAGACATCGCTCACACAGAAGAACAACGTGTATCTCCGCGGATTCGGCAGCTTCATCGTGAAGAAACGCGCCAAGAAGGTCGCCCGCAACATCTCGAAGAACACGACCATCACCATCCCCGAGCACAACATCCCCGCTTTCAAGCCCGCCAAGAGCTTCGCAGCGAAGGTGAAATAATTCACGATAAATAAAGAACCTCTAAAAACTAAAGGACTATGCCAAACGGAAAGAAGCATAAGCGTCACAAGATGGCTACCCACAAGCGGAAAAAACGTCTTCGCAAGAACCGCCATAAGAAAAAGTAGCAGGGTAGCACCTTTGTGCTAGACGATAGATAAAGCTAAAGGGACCCAGGGGTTCTTTTAGCTTTACCTGTTTTTTCGGGATTTTCAATTTTCAGGGTGTTTTACCGCGTCCGCGCCCTCCGCCGGACGCTCTCCGATACCCGCCTCGGCCGGGATTCCCGGCATCCGTTTTTCCCCATTGGAGTTCGCCGCCACTTCATGCCAAAATGCGGTCCAGTACTAATTTCACACTCCGCGCCCGGACTCCCGGTGCGCGACACAAGATAGATGAACAGAGAATTAATCGTCAACGTAAACCCGACCGAGATATCCATTGCGCTGTGCGAGGACAAGGTCCTCGTCGAGCTCAACAAGGAGCAGTGTCAGACGGGATTCGCCGTGGGGGACATCTACCTCGGGAAGGTGCGCAAGATCATGCCGGGTCTGAACGCGGCATTCGTCAACATAGGACACGAAAAGGATGCTTTCATCCACTACCTCGATCTGGGGCCGCAGTTCCCCTCGCTGCAAAAGCTCGTCGCCTCGCAGCAGCCCGGAAAACGGGGCCTGCGGGTCGAGGGAATGAAACTCGAACCGCCCGTCGAGAAGACCGGGAAAATCGGCGAATACCTCCAGGTGGGACAGCAGATCATGGTCCAGGTGGCCAAGGAGGCCATTTCGACCAAGGGACCCCGCCTGACGGCCGACATTTCGCTGGCCGGCCGCAACGTGGTGCTGGTGCCCTTTACCTCGAAGGTGTTCCTCTCGCAGAAGATCCGTTCGGCGGACGAGAAGAAGCGTCTGAAACGCATCGCCGCGGCGGTGCTGCCGAAGAACTTCGGCGTCATTATCCGCACGGCGGCCATGGAGGCCCGGGACGAGGATATCGAGCACGACATCCAGACCCAGATCGACCGCTGGCGCAAGACCTGCGCGGCGATCAAGAAGAACGTGGCGTCGGCTCCGGCGCAGCTGATGAGCGAGATGAACCGCGCCAATACGATCATCCGCGACTCGCTGAACGGCTCCTTTTCGCAGATCGCCGTCGATGACGAGGCGATGTTCAACGAGATCCGCAACTACATCCGGCAGATCGAGCCCGAGAAGGAGAAGATCGTCAAACTGTACAAGGGCAACGTGCCCATCTTCGACAACTTCGACATCTCGAAGCAGATCAAGTCGCTGTTCGCCAAGTACGTGTCGCTGAAACGCGGCGCCTACCTCATCATCGAGCGCACGGAGGCCATGAACGTCATCGACGTCAATTCGGGCAACCGCACCAAGGCCGAGGACAACCAGGAGCAGACCGCGATGGACGTGAACCTCGCGGCGGCGAAGGAGATCGCCCGGCAGCTGCGCCTGCGCGACCTCGGGGGAATCGTCATCATCGACTTCATCGACCTGCACAAGGCGCAGAACAAGCAGGCGTTGTTCGACGAGATGGTCAAGCTGATGGCCACCGACAAGGCCAAGCACACGGTGCTGCCGCTGACGAAATTCGGACTGATGCAGATCACCCGCCAGCGGGTGCGTCCGGTGGCCGTGGAGAGCGTCTCGGACGTTTGTCCGACGTGCAACGGATCGGGCAAGATCGAGCCTACGGTGCTGTTGGACAAGAAGATCGAGAATCAGATCTCGTTCCTCACGCAGGACCGCGGGCACAAATTCATCAAGCTGGCCGTGAGCCCTTATGTGGCGGCATTCCTCCGGAAGGGATTCTGGTCGCTGCGCCGCCGCTGGGAGTGGAAATACAAGGTGCGCCTCGAAATCGCCGAGGACCAGAGCGTCGGCATCGTGGAGGTGCATTACCACGACAAAAAGGATAACGACCTGATTCAGAAATAAGGTATGGCAACTGCCCGCGAGCAGCTGGCGCAGTTCGCCGGCGGGTCGAAGACCCTCGGCAAGCTGTGCCGCGAGTATAAGAACAAGAGTGCTACCGTCCACCTCGAAGAGCTGGTCGGCGGTGCTCTTTCGTTTTATGCCGCGGCTGCCGTGGCGAAGAGCGGCGGGGTGCACCTCTTCGTGGCCGAGGACCGCGACGCCGCGGCCTACCTGATGAACGACTTCTACAACCTGCTCGACGAGGAGCGGGTATGCTTCTTTCCCTCGTCGTGGAAGCGTTCGGCGGTCTACGGCGCCGAGGACGCGCAGGGCGTGGTGCAGCGCACGGCGACGATGAACGCCCTGCGGGGATTCCCGGGAAAGGGTTACCTGGTCGTCTGCACCTATCCGGAGGCTCTCGCCGAGCGGGTCGCCGATGCCGATACGCTCCGCAAGGGGACGATCTCCGTGCGCGTGGGCGACAAAATCTCGATCGAGGTGCTGGAGCAGGAGCTTGTCGATGCCGCCTTCACGCGGGTGGATTTCGTCTACGAGCCGGGGCAGTATTCGGTGCGCGGCGGCATCGTAGATGTCTTTTCCTACTCCGAGAGCAAGCCCTACCGACTGGATTTCTTCGGCGACGAGGTCGATTCGATCCGGCGGTTCAACATTTCGAGCCAGTTGTCATCGGACAAGCTGGACCGCGTGGAGATCATCCCCGACCTGAATGCCGGGGTGCCGGCCGCGGCGAAGGTTTCGCTGGCGCGTTTCGCCGGTGCGGATGCCGCCTGGTGGTTCTACGACGCCGATTTCGTGTTCCGGCGGGTCAACGACGTGCGCCGCAAGACGCTGGCGGACATGGAGCGTCCCGAGGAGATCGACTCGCTGCTGACGAGCCGCAACGGGCTGCTGGCCGATCTGGCCGGATGCCGGATTTTCGCTCTGCGGGACAATCTGCCCGAGCGTCCGGCGGAGGCGAGCGTGAAGTTCTCGACGGCTCCCCAGCCGAAATTCAACAAGAACTTCGAGATGCTGGCGGACGATATGATCCGCAACGCCCTGCGGGGATACGACACCTATATTCTTTCGGAGAACAAGGCGCAGGTCGAGCGTCTGGAGAACATCTTCCACCAGATCGGCCGCGGGCAGGCCGTCGTGCGGTCGCTGTCGGTGACCCTGCACGAGGGTTTCGTGGACAACGACCTGAAGCTGTGCCTCTACACCGACCATCAGATTTTCGACCGCTACCAGCGTTACCGCATCAACGGCGAGATCCGGCGCGACGAACAGATGACCGTCGCCGAGCTGAACCAGCTCCGCCCGGGCGACTACGTGGTGCACATCGACCACGGCGTAGGGCGTTTCGACGGGCTGGTGAAGATCGCCGCGGGCGACGGACGCATGCAGGAGGCGATCAAGCTGGTCTACAAGGACGGCGACGTGCTCTTCGTCAACGTCCACTCGCTGCACCGCATCTCGCGTTACAAGTCGGGCGACGGCGAGCCGCCGAAAGTCTACAAACTGGGCAACGGCGCCTGGCAAAAGCTGAAAAACGCCACCAAGAAGGCCGTTAAGGATATTTCGCGCGAGCTGATCGCCCTCTACGCCAAGCGCAAGGCTTCGAAGGGATTCGCCTTCTCGCCGGACAGCTATTTGCAGCACGAGTTGGAGGCTTCGTTCAAATGGGAGGACACGCCCGACCAGCAGTCGGCGACGGCCGCCGTCAAGAAGGACATGGAGTCGGATCAGCCGATGGACCGGCTGGTGTGTGGCGACGTGGGCTTCGGCAAGACCGAGGTGGCGATCCGTGCGGCGTTCAAGGCGGCCGTCGATGGCAAGCAGGTCGCCGTGCTGGTGCCGACGACGATCCTCGCCTTGCAGCACTACCGTTCGTTCACCGAGCGTCTGCGCAACTTCCCGGTGCGTGTGGAGTATCTGAACCGCACGAAGTCGGCCAAAGAGGTCGGCCAGATCCGCGAGGACCTCGCGGCGGGCAAGATCGACATTCTGATCGGCACGCACAAGATCCTGGGCAAGCAGATCGTGTTCCGCGACCTGGGGCTGCTCATCATCGACGAGGAGCAGAAATTCGGCGTCGCGGCCAAGGAGAAGCTGACGCAGATGAGCGTCTCGGTCGATACGCTGACGCTCACCGCCACGCCCATTCCCCGCACGCTGCAATTCTCCCTGATGGGTTCCCGCGACCTGTCGGTCATCTCGACGCCGCCGCCCAACCGCCAGCCGATCCTCACCGAGTCGCACGTCTTCTCGGAGGAGATCGTCCGCGACGCCGTCGAGGCGGAGCTCGCGCGCGGCGGGCAGGTCTATTTCGTCCACAACCGCGTCGAGGACCTGCCGGTCCTGCAAGGGCTCATCACGCGCCTCTGCCCGAAGGCCCGGGTGGCCGTGGGGCACGGCAAGATGCCCGCCGAGCAGTTGGAAAAACTCATCATGGACTTCATCTACGGGGAGTTCGACGTGCTGGTCTCGACGACCATCGTCGAGAACGGCATCGACATTCCCAACGCCAATACGATCATCGTCAATAATGCCCAGAACTTCGGTTTGAGCGACCTCCACCAGCTGCGCGGCCGCGTGGGGCGTTCGAACCAGAAAGCATACTGCTACCTGCTCTCGCCGCCCGACGAGCTGCTGTCGGCCGACGCACGGCGGCGTCTGCGGGCCATCGAGGAGTTCTCCGACCTGGGCTCGGGGTTCAATATCGCCATGCAGGACCTCGACATCCGCGGTGCGGGCAACCTGCTGGGAGCCGAGCAGAGCGGGTTCGTCGCCGACATCGGTTTCGAGACCTACCAGAAGATCATGAACGAGGCCGTCGCCGAACTGCGCGCCGAGGGGCTGAACGTCCCGGGCCTGAGCGACGGCGAGCAGGGGGTGGTCGAACAGATGCGCTTCATCGACGACGCGCACATCGACATCGAGGTCGAAGCGGCGCTGCCGGACGACTACGTCTCCCAGCAGGCCGAGCGTCTGAAGCTCTACCGCGAACTCGACTCGACGAAGGACGAGGAGGCTTTGCAGGCTTTCGAA
This sequence comes from Alistipes intestinihominis, assembly GCF_040095975.1. Taxonomy (NCBI): domain Bacteria; kingdom Pseudomonadati; phylum Bacteroidota; class Bacteroidia; order Bacteroidales; family Rikenellaceae; genus Alistipes; species Alistipes intestinihominis. The sequence goes on along the minus strand of NZ_JBBMFL010000005.1, from coordinate 120,973 downwards.
AGCCGTCTGGCGGACCGTTTCGGACCCCTGCCGCGCGCCGCGAAGGAGCTGCTGAACGTCGTGCGGCTCCGCTGGGAGGCCATCCGCCTGGGCATGGAGCGCGTGAAGGTCAAAAACGGGCTGATGATCGTGCATTTCGTGGGCGAGGAGAATTCGCCCTATTACAAGAGCGAGACCTTCATGGCGTTGTTGCAGCGGGTTACCCGGCACCCCGACCGATTTGTGCTCAAACAGCACAATAATCGGCTGGCGATGACCGTTAGGAATGTCAAAGACGTTGAGGACGCTTATAAAACGCTGCAACAACTTTGAACCTGGTCGTGGACATAGGCAATACCCTTGTCAAACTCGCCGTTTTCGACGACGGACGGCTCGTTGCACAGCGTTGCGCGGAACGGCTGCTGCCGTCCATGCTCGACGATCTGCTGTCGGGCCGCAGGGCCGCGAAAGCCGTGGTGGCTTCGACGCGCGGCGCGACCGGCGATGCGGCGGAGACGGTGAGGCCCTTCGCGGATTACCTGCTGGAGTTCACCCCGCAGACCCCCGTGCCGATCGGCAACGCCTACCGCACGCCCGAGACGCTGGGCCGCGACCGGCTGGCCGCCGCCGTGGGCGCCGCGACGCTCTACCCGGGACGCAATGTGCTGATCGTGGACTTCGGGACGGCGGTGACGATCGACCTGGTGACGGCCGACAACACCTTCCGCGGGGGATGTATCTCGCCGGGGATGACGATGCGTTTCAGGGCGCTGCACGACTACACGGCCGCACTGCCGCTGTGCGGGCCCGCCGAAGACGAGCGGTTGCAGGGACTCGCCACCGAAGATGCCGTCCGGCTGGGGGTGATGAACTCGCTGACCTTCGAAATCGAGGGGTATATCGCCCGCATGCGGGAAAAAATCGACGATTTATGCGTAATTTTTACCGGCGGGGATGCGAAATACTTTGCGAAAAGAATTAAAAACACGATATTTGCAAATTGTAATCTCGTCTTTTGCGGATTGGATAGAATATTAGAGTATAATGCAAGTGAAGAACACCTTGATTAAACTGATTGTCGCGGCCGTGGCGATGGTCCCGACTGCCGTCGCAGCCCAGACAAGCAGTATTAACGCATTCTCGCCCTATACGATGTACGGCATCGGCGAACAGAACACACCCGGTACGCTGTCGATGCGCTCGATGGGCGGTGCGGGTGTGGCCATGCGTTCGCCGGGGACGCTCAACCTGCTCAATCCCGCGGCTTACAGCGCGGCCCAGCAAAAGACCTTCCTCTTCAACTTCGGGCTGGAGGGACAGAACTACTACAATTCGCAGAAAGTCGCCGGAGAGTCCAAGAACACGGCCTACAATACGTTCAACTTCCACGACATCGCCTTTCAGATGCCGCTGGCCAGGAAACTGGGACTGGGTTTCAGCCTGACGCCTTACAGTTCGGTGGGGTACCGGACCAAGTACTATCACGAGTACGATCCGACGGACCCCGTGTACGGCAACGTGGGTAACGTCCAGTACAACTATCAGGGCGAGGGCGACGTGACGGAGGTCAAGCTGGGCATCGGCTGGGAGGTCTTCAAGAACTTCTCGATCGGCGTGGCCGCCCAGTACTACTGGGGCGACATCGACCGCACGTTCGTGATGACCCCGACGGCGATCACGGGCGAAGGAAACTTTACCTCGACGGTGGGAGCGGACAATTACAGCATTTCGAGCGTCAAGGGACAGGTCGGAGTGCAGTGGAGGGCGATCCAGAACCAAAAACGCCTGCTGACGTTCGGCGCCGCCTACGATTTCGGCGGGGACCTGAATCCGGAGGTGACCAAGCGGCTCTACATCGGCGACCTCTACAACACCATCGTCAAGGGCGACACGACGCACCTCAAGCTGGTGCTGCCGAGCCAGCTGGCCGTGGGCGTCACCTACGAGACCCCGAAACTGATCATCAGCGCGGATTACGTCTACCAGAACTGGGGCGGCCGCAACAAGGGCTATGAGATGACGGGCGTGAGCGGCAAGGACAAGACCTCCTACAAGGTCGAATACACCAATACGAGCACGTTCAAGGTGGGCGTGGAGTACACCCCGAACCGATACGACATCCGCCATTTCCTGAAACGCTGGTCCTACCGTGCGGGCTTCCGCTACGGCAGCTACAACCAGACGTTCAACGGCGACCGGCTCGCGCAGTACGCCGTGACGGCGGGCATCGGGATTCCGGTGAAGCTGTGGGCCGTCTCCGGAATCGACGTGGGCGTCGAGTACGGACGCCGCGGCTACAACGTGGCCGACCGGCTGGGACTGGTCCGGCAGCAGTATTTCAAATTCGCGGTCGGCTTCACGCTCTTCGCGGGCCAGGAGAACGGCGAATACTGGTTCATGCGTCCCAAATACGAATAAGACAGGCAAACAACACAAAACAAAAATTAATCTGACCGATGAAAAACGTTAAATTCCTGCTTTCCGCTGCCTGCGCGCTTTTTGCAGTCGCGGCGATGGCTCAACAAGATTTCAGCGACCCGAAGTATGCGGTCTGGGGCGATACGCCTGAGGCGCGTCAGCAGAACATCCTGAACAGCAACTTCCTGAAGGAGTCGTGCGACAACAAGGATTACAACGCCGCCGCTCACTACCTCAAAGAGCTGCTCGACAAGTGCCCGAAGGCTTCGGAGAACACCTTCGTGCGCGGCACCACGCTCTATAAGAACAAGATCAACCGGGCCAAAAGTCTCGCCGAGAAAAACGTGTACATCGACTCGCTGATGCTGCTCTACGACCTGCGCAACGAGTATTTCGGAGACCATCCGAAGCGCGGTACGGCCTATATCCTCGACCGGAAGGCCCGCGAGTACCTGACCTACAAGCCTTCGGACCGCAAGGGCATCCGGGAGGCGTTCCGCGCGGCTATCGAGGCCGGCGGCGACAACACCGATCCCGAGACCGTCGTGGCTTATTTCTCGAATCTTTGCGACGACTACAAGAACACCGACGAGGTGATGCCCGACGAGATCATCGCCGAGTACGACCGTCTGACGCCGTTCTTCGAGAAGAATCCCGAGGCCGGCGAGTACAAGGGCCAGTTCGACGCTGCGTTCGGACTGAGCGGCGCCGCCAGCTGCGAGAACCTCGAAAAGCTCTTCCGCGGCAAGCTGGAGGCCGCTCCCAACGACGAGGCTCTGTTGGCACAGGCCGTGGCACTGATGTCGCGCGCCAAGTGCGACGGCGAATTCTACTTCTCGATCGCCGAGAAATACTATCAGGTGAAACCCTCGTCGGAGACCGCGATGTTCCTGGCGCAGGCTTTCCAGAACAAGGGCGACTATCCGAAGGCCAAGACCTATCTGAACGAGGCGCTGGCCGTTGAGCAGGACCCCGCCGAGCGTCAGAAACTGCTCGTGCGCATTGCGCTGGTGGGTCTCGTTTCCAACGACATCCAGGGCGCTGCCGCCGCTGCGCGTCAGGCCCGTGACCTGAATCCCGAGGACGGCGTTCCCTATTTCGTGCTGGGACAGTGCTACGCTTCGTCGGCCGGAGCTTGCGGCGGGTTCGCCGGACAGGCCACCTACTGGGCCGCTTACGACACGATGGCCAAGGCCATCGAGCTGCTGCCGAGCGATTCGGAATACCTCGAACACGCCAAGACTTCGCTCAGCGCTTTCCGCAGCCGTTTCCCGAGCTCGGAGGAGTGCTTCTTCAACGAGCTTCAGGAGGGCGCACGCTACACGGTGAACTGCGGTACCGCCGCCGGTATCTCGACCACCGTACGTGCCCGCTAAAATCTTTCCGACGGGTTTCCGATGGGAAAACGCACTGCAAGATATCTCAGGGTAGCACTCTCCGCAGCGGGGAGTGCTATCTTGCTATTCTCGTGCGGGGAGCGGCAGGGCGAGGGCGCTTCGGGTTCCGGGGAGACGATGATGACCGAATACAGCGAGAATCTCTCGGTGGTCATGTCGCAGAACGGACGGCGTTCGTACCATTTCGTCACGCCGCTGCTCGAAGGCTATTCGCAGGCCCGCGAACCCTATCGTGAATTCCGCAAGGGGGTGAAGATCACCACCTACCAGAACGATTCGCTGTCGGAGGTCGATGCCGTGCTGACGGCCAATTACGCCATTTATTACGTCAACCGCGAACTGTGGGAGGCCAAGGGAAATGTCGTGGTCGAGAAATCCGACGGCAAGACCCTTTATACCCAGCAGCTGTTCTGGAACTCGCGGACCAAGAAGATTTATTCGAACGTCGATTCGAAGATCGTGCAGAACAACGGCCGCGATGTCTTTATCGGCGAAGGCTTCGAGTCGGACGAGGAGTTCAAGGACTGGCGTTTCCGCCGGATGAAGGGCCGCATGGAGGTCGAAATGAAGCAGCGCGCCGATTCCGCGGCGACGGATTCCGCGGCCGCGCGGCCGGCGGGGGAGCGGGAACGGCATGAACCCCTGCCCGCGGACTCCCTGCCGAAACCTCGCAAGGAACCGCTCCCGGAGAACGGGCGGTCCGGAAAACCCTAAATCAGAAACGATGCTATCCACTGTCATCCTGATCGTCGTGATGCTCCTGCTGTCGGCCTTTTTCTCGGGGATGGAGATTGCCTTTACGAGCAAGAACCGCCTCAAGCTGGAGATCGACCGCAAGCAGAGCCGCCTGTTCGACCGGATCGCCGCGGTTTTCGCCCGCCACCCGGGACAGTACATCACCACGATCCTCGTGGGCAACAACATCGCGCTGGTCGTCTATTCGCTCGCAATGTCGCTGCTTCTGCGCACCCTTTACGGCGCCCTGGGCTGGGACCGGCTCGCGCAGAGCGGTTCGGTGGTGGCGGATACCGCCATATCGACCGTCATCATCATCTTCTGCGCCGAGTTCCTGCCCAAATCGGTCTTCCGCAACAACCCCAACTTCTATTACCGGGCGCTGGCGCCGGTGATCTACTTTTTCTACATCCTGCTTTACCCGGTCGCGCGTTTTACGACGCTGCTTTCGCACGGCATCCTGCGCCTGATGGGGCGCCGCGTCGAGGAGAAGGACATCACGCCGAGTTTCGACCGCGAGGACCTTGCGGCGCTGCTCGACACGAACAATTCGGAGCCGCACTCCGAGCCCGACAACGAACTGAAACTGTTCCAGAACGCGCTGGATTTCGCCGACCTGCGGGTGAGGGACTGCATGGTCCCGCGCGTGGACATCGAGTCGGTGGACGTTGACGACACCACGATCGAACAGTTGACGGCACGGTTCGTCGATTCGAAATATTCGCGCATCTTCGTCTGGCGCAAGTCGGTTGACAACATCATCGGTTATGTCAATTCGAAGAGCCTTTTCACGCGCCCGGCGCAGATCGCCGACGTGATGATGGAGGTCAACTTCGTGCCCGAGACCATGCCTCTGCAATCGATGCTCGAAAATTTCATCAAGCACCGCTCGAACATCGCCGTCGTGATCGACGAGTTCGGCGGTACGGCGGGCGTCATCTCGCTGGAGGACGTGCTGGAGCAGATATTCGGCGAGATCGAGGACGAACACGACATTCCGGACCTTACGGAAAAACAGGTCGGGCCCGACGAGTATGTGCTTTCGTGCCGTCTGGAGGTGAAGTATCTCAACGAGAAATACAACCTGGGAATCGAGGAGAGCAAGGAGTACGACACGCTGGCCGGGCTGATCATCTTCAACTACGAAGGCATCCCCACCGCCGGGGAGACGATTTTCATCGACGGCCTGCAACTCCGGATTCTCCGCACGACGCGCTCGCGCATCGAACTGGCGCGGGTGAAAAAATTATAGCGGCAGCCAGACCTCGGGGCATTCCGGGTTCCACGCTGAAAGTCCCTGCCGGGGCGGGGATTTGGGGGTGGGTCAGATGTGTAAACACGGTGGCACGCCGTGAGTATTTTTTATTATTATTCTGTTATTTTTACAATAATTTTACTACCTTTGGCTGATAATTCGAAACAAACGAATAATTAACAATTTATATGGCAAGTCTAAACACTTTACGAACCAAGTTCGGCATCGTGCTTTCGATCATTATCGCACTGGCCCTCTTGGCATTCATCCTCTCTCTGAAGACCGAAATGGGCTTTTCGGGCAACGATCCCCGTGTCGGCGTGATCGACGGCAAGAAGATCAACTATTCGGAATACTACGACCAGTACGAGCAGATCAAGCAGCAGAACAACGTGCAGGAGAACGACGAGCAGCAGTCGGCCATGCTGGCCAACGCCGTCTGGCAGACGCTGATCGCCAAGTACGTGATGACGCCCGGTTTCGACCGGATGGGTCTCCGCGTCACGGAGCCCGAGCGTCTGGCGATGGTCAGCGGACAGACGCCCTCGCAGGCTTTCTACAATGCTTTCGCCGATCCCCGCACGGGTCACTACGACGTGGCGGCCGTCAGCCAGTTCCTCGCGCATGCCGAGACCAATCCCCAGGCCGCAGACGCCTGGGCGCAGATCAACGAACAGGCCCGTCTGGAACGTGAAGTGCAGAAATACCTCGGTCTGGTGAAGGGCGGCGTCTACGTCAACTCGCTGGAGGTCGCCGAGGGTGTCAAGGCCGCCAACAACACCTTCGCAGGCAAATGGGCCGGCAAGAAATATTCGGCCGTTCCCGATTCGCTCTTCAAAGTGTCGTCGAGCGACCTGAAAGCCTATTACAACAGCCACAAGGATATGTTCAAGCAGAGCCCGTCGCGCACGATCTCCTATGTCGTGTTCGAGGTGGCTCCCACGGACGACGACCTGCTGGCGCTCGAAAAGAGCGTCGCCGAGGTGGGCCGCGAGTTCGCTGCCGCCGGCGAGGTGAAGAGCTTCGTGCGCGGCAACCGCAACGGCAAGATCGCCGACAGCTTCGTTTCGGCCGCACAGCTTCCCGACGAGGAGGCCAAGGCGCTGATGGCCGGCGAGATGTACGGTCCCGTGCTGAAAAACAACGAGTGGACGATGGCCCGTGTGCTCGATTCGAAGATGGCTCCCGACTCGGTGGGCATTCGTCACATCGTGCTGCCCTATACGCAGGAGGCGCTGGCCGACAGCCTGCTGACGACGCTGCGCAACGGCGCCGATTTCGCACAGACCGCCCGCAACTACTCGGTTTACGACGCTACGGCTGCCAATGGCGGCGAGGTGGGCGTGATGCCTTTCTCGGCCTTCTCGGGTGAGTTCGCCGCAGCGCTTGCCGACGCCAAGAAGGGCGACATCGTGAAGATCTCCGCAGGCGACGCCATCCAGCTCATGCAGGTGTACCGTGCCGACAAACCCTCGAAGCACATTCAGATCGCCTCGATCACCTATCCCGTGGAGGCTTCGGCCGCTACGCGCCGCGATGTGCACAACCAGGCCGGCTCCTTCATGGTGGCTGCCAAGGGCGGTTCGACGGGCGCCTTTGCCGACGCCGCTTCGGCTGCTGCCGTGACGCCTCGTGTGGCTGGTATCGCGCAGGGGGACCGCACAGTCCGCGGTCTGGACGATTCGCGCGAGGTGGCCCGCTGGGCTTACGGTGCGGAGAAGGGCGACGTTTCGGACATCTTCAACGTGGGCAAGGACTATGTGATTGCGATGGTGACCGAGATCGACGACAACGAGTACGCTTCGCTGGAGAAGGTTTCGGCGCAGGTTCGCTCGCAGGTGCTCCGCGACAAGAAATACGACTATATCGTCAAGGAACTTTCGGGCGCAACGCTTGCCGAGCAGGCCGCCAGCCTCGGTTCGGAGGTGGAGGAGTTCTCCGATGTGACTTTCGGGTCGTTCTATGTGAACGGCGTGGGTGTCGAACCCCGTCTGGTCGGTGCCATCGCATCGGCTGAGAAGGGTGCGCTCTCCGCTCCCGTGAAGGGCATGTCGGGCGTCTATGTCTTCGAAGTGGAGGACGTTCAGACCGCCGACAAGCAGAATTCCGAGGGCGAAAAGGTCCGTGCGCAGGCTATGGCCGAGGGTATGGCCCAGCAGTTCTCGATCCCGGCCATTCAGCAGATGGCCAAGATTCAGGACCTGCGCGGCCGTTATTTCTAAATTTCCGATTTTACAGGGCTTTCGCTCTGCCCCTTGTTCGCCCCGAATGGGAATACGCCGGTATATCCCATCCGGGGCGAACTTCGTTGGAACAAAACCTGTTTTTCTGAAACCGAAACCGGTTATTGATTATCTTTGTATGGAATAAAACAGATATTCGCCATGAACAATTTCATCTATCACAATCCTACCGAGCTGGTTTTCGGCAAGGGGCAGATCGCCCGCCTGCCGAAACTCATTCCCGCCGACAAGCGGATCATGGTCACTTTCGGCGGCGGCAGCGTCAAACGCAACGGCGTCTACGACCAGGTGGTCCGGGCGCTCGAAGGACGCGATTTCATCGAGTTCTGGGGCATCGAGGCGAATCCCTCGGTCGAGACCCTGCGCAAGGCCATCGCGCTGGGCAAGGAGCGGAAGGTCGATTTCCTGCTGGCCGTGGGCGGCGGTTCGGTGATCGACGGCACGAAACTCATCGCTGCGGGACTGCTCTACGACGGCGACGCCTGGGAGATCGTGCTTCGGGGACGTGCCGAAAAGAGCGTGCCTCTGGCGACGGTGCTGACCATTTCGGCGACGGGCTCCGAGATGAACTCCGGAGCTGTGATCTCGCGTTATGAAACCAAGGAGAAATATCCCTTTTCGGGCGATTACCCGCTCTTCTCGATCCTCGATCCCGGGGTGCTCTATTCGCTTCCGAAGCGGCAGATCGCCTGCGGGCTTGCGGATACCTTCGTGCATGTGCTGGAGCAGTACCTCACCGCGCCCGGGCAGTCGCGCCTGATGGACCGCTGGGCCGAGGGCATCCTGCATACGGTGAGCGAGATCGCGCCCGAGGCGCTCTCCGACAATCCCGATTACGACGTGATGTCGGAATATATGCTTTCGGCGACGCTGGCGCTGAACGACATGATCCGCATGGGCGTCCGGGAGGACTGGGCGACGCACATGATCGGTCACGAAATCACGGCATTGCACGGGCTGACGCACGGTGCGACGCTGGCTATCGTCATTAACGGTACGCTGCGCGTCCTGCGGGAGCAGAAGCGCGGCAAGCTGCTGCAATACGGCGAGCGTATCTGGGGCATCGCCGGGGGCACGGAGGAGGAGCGCATCGACCGTACGATCGCGGCCAACGAGGCGTTTTTCCGTTCGCTGGGGCTTTCGACGCGGCTTTCGGAGGAGGGCATCGGCGAGGAGACCGTTGCCGAGATCGAACGGCGCTTCAACGCCGGGGGCTGGAAATACGGCGAGGAGGGGAATGTCGATGGCGTCATGGCCCGGCGGATTCTCGAAGCCTGCCTCTGACGGGATCGGCTTTGTCTGAAAAATCCCCGCGGTCGATGAGGCCGTGGGGATTTTCTTATGCGGGACGGAATGTTTATTCGATGGCGAAGGTCGAGACGATAGTCCCTTTTTCGTCGAGACTGTTCGGGTTGCTGACTGTGATGCCGTATTCCCCGGCGGGTTTGTCTATCAGTGTCAGCAGATAGGATTTCTCGCCGTATTTCTCAGCCGAAAAGCGGAGACGTTCCAGTTTGTTGGACTTTACACTGCCGAAAGTGCTGACCGAGGCGAGTTCGGCAAGGCGTTTCTTTTTGTTGGTTTCGAACCGAAAAATGTTGATGATTGAGATCGGGTCGGTGGCATTGTCTACGGCCTTGACGATAAAGCGGATGTCATCATCGCCTTAGGCGGACGGCGGCTTCGGGTGTGTCGATGATGAGTTTCGTCTTGGCCTTGCCGATGCCGAAGATTTGGGCGCTGGCGTTTGCACGCGTACGCAGCAGGACGGTCTCCTTTTCGAGTTTGGACGTTTTGCCGTCGGGCAGGACGGTGACGACCTCTCCGATGAAATCGGGTTCGGGGATTTGAGGCGTTTGCGCGAAAGCGCCGCCGACGAAGAGCCCGAAAAGGGCCGTGCAGAAAAGTTTTTTCATATAAAAAAGGCGTTTAGTCTTGCAAATATAAAAATTGCCTGTTTTTATGACAACTTTTTCGACAATTTTTCGGACTAAATACGCAAAAAAAGTCTCCCGGCTATCCGGCCAGGAGACCTTGAGGATGAAGTTATTCGTATTTTATAGCTGGATCTCCGGAATTGTCATAGGTAACGTGTGTCATGCGTCCGGCCTGAATCTGAAAATATTTGCTACGGCTATTATTGAATCCCCCTGAAAAAATGGCGTAGTTGCCGGGATTCAGATCGATCGAAAACTTACTTCTGGGATTGAGTTGTGAATAGATTTCATTTCCGGCTTCTGTATCAATGCTGACCAAATTTGCTTTCGCCCCTTTATATTCGACTTCCAGTCGACCGATAACGGGTGTTTCATCTTTATCGCAGGCGGCAAATCCTGCGGCCAGCAGCAGGCATAAAGCGATCTTCAAAAATGTTTTCATGCGAATGATTTTTAAGAGAGGGGTGAGGTTTTGCCAAATATACGGATTTTTTCGCCGATCGGAGCCTTTTTGGAATAAAAAAGCCTCTGCATTTGCAGAGGCTTTTCCGATTTGTCGCCGGAAATTAGTCGGCGAGCAGGATTTCGAGGATCTTGATGGCTGCCGTGGCGATCGGCGTGCCGGGGCCGAAGATGGCGGCGGCGCCGTCGCGGTACAACTCGTCGTAGTCCTGATGGGGAATCACGCCGCCCACGATGACGATGATGTCCTCGCGGCCGAGCTTTTTCAGCTCGGCGATGATCTGCGGCACGAGCGTCAGGTGACCGGCGGCCAGCGACGATACGCCGACCACGTGCACGTCGTTCTCGACGGCCTGCTTGGCGGCCTCCTCGGGGGTCTGGAACAGCGGGCCCATATCAACGTCGAAGCCGATGTCGGCGTAACCCGTGGCGACCACCTTGGCACCGCGGTCGTGTCCGTCCTGACCCAGCTTGGCGATCATGACCCGCGGCTGACGGCCCTCTTTCTTGGCGAATTCGGCGCACAGCTCCTTGGCGCGCTCGAAGGATTTGTCGTTTTTCACTTCTGAAGAGTATACACCTGAAATGGAACGGATAACTGCTTTGTAGCGGCCTACGACGACCTCGCAGGCGTCGGAGATCTCACCCAGCGATGCGCGGACCTTGGCGGCCTCGACGGCCAGCTCCAGCAGGTTGCCCTGCTTGGTCTTCACGCACTCGGTGATGGCGGCCAGCGCTTTCTGCACGGCTGCTTCGTCGCGGTTGGCGCGCAGCTCCTTCAGACGCTTGATCTGGCTCTCGCGCACGGCCGTGTTGTCCACGGCGAGGATGTCGATCGGGGCCTCCTTTTCCAGACGGTATTCGTTCACGCCGATGATCTTCTCCTCGCCGGAGTCGATGCGGGCCTGCTTGCGGGCCGCGGCCTCCTCGATACGCATCTTCGGAATGCCGGTCTCGATGGCCTTGGCCATACCGCCCAGCTTCTCGACCTCCTGAATACGCTCCCAGGCTTTGTGTGCGATCTCGTTGGTCAGCGTCTCCACGTAGTAGGAGCCTGCCCACGGATCGACCTCGCGGCAGACGTTGGTCTCCTCCTGAATGTAGATCTGCGTGTTACGCGCAATACGCGCCGAGAAGTCCGTCGGCAGGGCGATAGCCTCGTCCAGCGCGTTGGTGTGCAGCGACTGGGTGTGTCCCAGGGCGGCGCCCATGGCCTCGATGGCCGTGCGGGCCACGTTGTTGAACGGGTCCTGCTCGGTGAGCGACCATCCCGAGGTCTGCGAGTGGGTGCGCAGGGCCAGCGATTTGGGGTTCTTGGGGTCGAACTGCTTCACGATCTTGGCCCACAGCATACGCGCGGCGCGCATCTTGGCGATCTCCATGAAGTGGTTCATGCCGATCGCCCAGAAGAACGACAGACGCGGCGCGAAAGCATCCACCGACATGCCGGCGTTGATACCCGCACGCAGGTACTCCAGACCGTCGGCCAGCGTGTAGGCCAGCTCGATGTCGGCCGTGGCGCCCGCCTCCTGCATGTGGTAACCCGAAATCGAGATCGAGTTGAATTTGGGCATGTTCTTCGAGGTGTACTCGAAGATGTCGGCGATGATGCGCATCGAGAACTCGGGGGGATAGATATAGGTGTTGCGCACCATGAACTCCTTGAGGATGTCGTTCTGGATCGTACCTGCCAGCTGGTCGAGCGTGCAGCCCTGCTCCAGACCGGCTACGATGTAGAAGGCCAGCACGGGCAGCACGGCTCCGTTCATGGTCATCGACACCGACATCTTGTCGAGGGGAATGCCGTTGAAGAGGACCTTCATGTCCTCCACCGAGCAGATCGACACGCCGGCCTTGCCCACGTCGCCCACCACGCGCGGGTGGTCGGCGTCGTAGCCGCGGTGTGTGGCGAGGTCGAAGGCCACCGACAGACCCTTCTGTCCGGCCGCGAGGTTGCGGCGGTAAAAGGCGTTGGACTCCTCGGCGGTCGAGAAGCCGGCATACTGGCGGATGGTCCACGGACGCATCACGTACATCGTCGAATAGGGGCCGCGCAGGAACGGGGCGATACCCGCCGCATAGTTCAGGTGCTCCATGCCTTCGAGATCCTCGGCCGTATAGGAGCCCTTGACGGGAATTCCCTCGGCCGTCAGCCACGGTTCTACCTGGCCGCAGCCCTTCGAGGCGCAGCAGCTTTTCTGTGCGCCCGCTTCGTATTTCAATTCAGAAAAATTCGGTCTCATAATTGTAGTGCGATAAGATTGTTAGGGCATTAGCTCACTTCGGAAAGTTCCCCTATCGGATAACGCTCATGCCCATAAAAAGCACTCAGTGCTTAGATTCCCATCTCTTTAAGGTAAAACTTCAGGGTTTCCAGGACATTCGATTTCACGTTGATGAAGTTCGTGATGCCCTGTGCCTCCAGTTCGGGCATGCAGGCGGGAGCTCCGGCGACCACGAGGATCGCCTTGCCTCCGAGCAGCTCCTTGACCTTCGGAGCGGCCTCGGCGTAGTCGTCGTCGGCGGCGCATACCACCACGATCTCGGCTTTCGATTCGAGGGCGGCTTTCGCACCCTCCTCGATCGACTTGAAGAAGGTGTTGTCCTGCACGCGGATGCCGGCGCAGCCGAAGAAGTTGCACGAGAACTGGGCGCGGGCGCGGGCCATTGCCAGGCTTCCGCAGGTGAGCATGAACGCTTTGGGCTGCTTGCCCGAGCGATCCACGTGCAAACGCATCTCTTCGAAGGCCATGGCGCCGCGGTAGGGTGCCAGCGTGTTGCCCTCGGCCTGCTTGCGCGTCACGGCCTCGGCGGTGATCGCCTTGTCGGCGACTTCCGTGAAGTTGGGATATTGGTTGGCGCCGAGCAGCGTTTGGCGGCGCGTCGCAATGGCTTTGTCCTTGGCGGCGGCCGACGCGGCGATGCGCTCCTTGACGAAGCCGGCCTTGTAAGCCGCGGTGTAGCCGCCTTTCTCCTCGATTTCGAGGAAGAGCTTCCACGCCTCGGCGGCGATCGACTGCGTGAGGTTTTCGACGTAGTACGAACCGCCGGCGGGGTCTACCACCTGGTCGAAGTGCGACTCGTTCTTGAGCAGCAGCTCGACGTTGCGGGCGATGCGCTTCGAGAACTCCGTGGGGTTTTCGAATGCGGCGTCGAACGGCGTCACTTCCAACGAGTGCACGCCGGCGATCGTGGCCGACATGGCCTCGGTCGTGCCGCGGAGCATGTTCACATAGGGGTCGTATACGGTCTGGTTCCAGTCCGCGGTGCGGGCGTGGATCATCATCTTGCAGGCGCAGTTTTTCGCGGGGGCGTAGCCCTTGACGATGTTGGCCCAGAGCATGCGCGCGGCGCGGAACTTGGCGATCTCCATGAAGTAGTTGGAGGTCACCGAGAACGAGAAGCGCAGTTTGCGGGCTGCCGTGTCGGCATCGACGCCGGCGTCGGTCAGGCGCGCGAGGTAGTCGTTACCGGCCGAGAGGGCGAATGCCAGCTCCTCGACGATGGTCGATCCGGCGTTCGAGAAGATGCCGGCCGAGACGGTCACGATGCGGATGTGTTTGTACTCGCGGGTCCGTTCGATCAGCGACACGATCTTCGCAAAGCACTTTTCGCCGTCGGGCGAGCAGAAGTCGCCCTTCTGCGAGAGGCCCTTCACCAGCGGGTCGATGCAGAACGCAACGTGCGCATCGGCCATGAGGCCCTCTTTTTCGAGTTTGTCGAGCACCAGTCCGGCGACGTTGCCCGTCTGCACGCCGCAGAAGGTCAGTTCGACGGCCGGGATCGAGATTTCGCGGAGCAGTTCGTCGAGGTCGGCGGCCGTGAAGCCCTCCTTGGCGATCGAGAAGCCCAGCGAATCGACGCCCGAGTTGAGGAGTTTCAACGCCTCGGCGTTGGCCTCCTTCGGGCACTCGACCGCTACGGTCTGATGTACGTGCCAGCGGTTGTGGGTGCGCGTACCTCTCACGAACGGGAACTCGCCTGCCTGCGAGCCCAGGAACTGAATGCCTTCGAGGTTCTCGGCGCGGTAGTAGGGGCGGACATTGAAGCCTTCGCCCGTGCGCCACACCAGTTTGCGCTCGTAGTCGGCACCTTTCAGGTCGGCTGTTATGACCTCCTCCCACTTCTCGGTCGGGACCGGCGGGAATTCGGTGAACAGCTTTTCACGTTTGGTAATTGCCATGATTATTTAGAGATTAGTATGAGTGATGTTTCTTTTTGTTTCGAAATAGCGCATAAAGGTACAAATTAATTACCGAATTGTAACAAGAAATTGTTAGAAAAATAACAGTATTCCGGGGATTTTGTGGATTTTGCCGGCGGCGGCGTTTTCGGCGCTCCGGTGCCGGGAATCCGTCGGTTGTGGAATTATGGTTGAAAATTAGGCTGAAATACCCTTAAAATTCGGGAAAATCGAAATTTGCGATTTTTCGGCATTCGGTGAAAAAATGGGGCTATTTTTCGGAAAAACGCTGAAAAAATCGGGGTGTTCTCGAAAAAATGACCCTGCTTTTCGGGAAAATGCTGAAAAAATCGACTGCTTTTCGAAAAAATAGTGATTTTGTAAAAACAACGTAACGATAAAATTCATACATTTGCAACCAGAACAGAAAACATGCCGACGCGGGGAAGCGATCCCAGGGTTAGTTAGGTCGGCGGCCCCTGCCGGGAGGCAGCCATCCGCTTGAATTTTTAGGTTAGGTTTTAGTTTGCAATTTTTTGGAAACTTCCCCGCGCGGTTTTTTTCGAACCCCACAAATTCCTCTAAACTATGTCATTACTCAGGTTCAAGATGGTCGATGCGGCGATAAATCACAACGCCGTGGAGGTCAAGGCTCCCGAAGGTCGTCCTTCGGACTATTTCGGAGAGAAGGTATTCGGACGCGCCGCCATGCGTAAGTATCTCGACAAGAAGACTTACGCGGCGCTGCTCGACACGATGGACAACCGTACGCCGCTCACGCGCGAAGTTGCCGACAGCATTGCCGCGGGCATGCGCCAATGGGCGCTGGAGCACGGTGCCGACCACTACACCCACTGGTTCCAACCCCTGACGGGCGGCACGGCCGAGAAGCACGACGCCTTTGCCGAACCCGACGGATTCGGGGGCGTTTTGGAGGAGTTCTCCGGCAAGCTGCTCGTGCAGCAGGAGCCCGACGCCTCGTCGTTCCCCAACGGCGGTATCCGCAACACCTTCGAGGCGCGCGGTTACTCGGCCTGGGACCCCGCGTCGCCGGCCTTCATCGTCGATACGACGCTCTGCATCCCGACCGTCTTCATCGCCTACACGGGCGAGGCCCTCGATTACAAGGTGCCCCTGCTGCGCTCGCTGACGGCCGTGGACAAGGCCGCCACGGAGGTGTGCCGCTATTTCGACAAGAACGTCCAGAAGGTCTTCTGCTACCTGGGCTGGGAGCAGGAGTATTTCCTTGTCGATGAGAGCCTTTGGGCCGTGCGTCCCGACCTGATGCTCACGGGCCGTACGCTCATGGGACACGAGTCGGCCAAGAATCAGCAGCTGGAGGACCACTATTTCGGGGCCATTCCGAGCCGGGTGATGTCTTTCATGAAGGACCTCGAATACGAGTGTCTGAAACTGGGCATTCCCGTCAAGACCCGCCACAACGAGGTGGCGCCCAATCAGTTCGAGCTGGCTCCGGTCTACGAAGAAGCCAACCTGGCCAACGACCACAACCAGCTGCTGATGACCGTCATGGACAAGATCGCCCGCCGCCATCAGTTCCGGGTGCTGCTCCACGAGAAGCCTTTCAAGGGCATCAACGGCTCGGGCAAGCACAACAACTGGTCGCTGGGCACCGATACGGGCGTGAACCTGCTGGGTCCGGGCAAGACCGCTTCGGAGAACTTGCAGTTCATCACGTTCCTGGTCAACGCCATTTCGGCCGTGTACAAGCACAACGGTCTGCTGAAAGCGTCGATCATGAGCGCCACGAACGCTCACCGTCTGGGAGCCAACGAGGCGCCCCCGGCCATCATCTCGACCTTCCTCGGTACGCAGGTGTCGGCCGTGCTGGACAAACTGGCCGCTTCGAAGGGCGACGACGCCATCCGTTTCGACGCCAAGAACGTCTTCAAGATGAGCGGCATCTCGCACATCCCGACGCTGCTGCTCGACAACACCGACCGCAACCGCACCTCGCCGTTCGCCTTCACGGGCAACCGCTTCGAGTTCCGCGCCGTGGGTTCGTCGGACAACTGCGCCGAGGCGATGATCGCGCTCAACACGGCGATGGCCAGCGAGCTCACGGAGTTCCGGAAGGCCGTGGACGCCAAGATCGAGAGCGGAATCAAGAAGGAGAAGGCTATCTACGAGGTGCTCAAACAGATGATCAAGGCTTGCAAGGCCATCCGCTTCGACGGCAACGGTTATTCCGAAGAGTGGAAGGCCGAGGCGAAGAGGCGCGGGCTGGACTGCGAGACTTCGACGCCGCTGATCTTCGACCGTTACATCGACAAGGAGAGCGTGAAGCTGTTCAGCGATATGGGCGTCTTTACGAAGGTCGAGCTCGAAGCCCGCACCGAGGTGAAGTGGGAGACCTACACCAAGAAGATCCAGATCGAGGGACGCGTGCTGGGCGACCTGGCGATGAATCACATCGTGCCGATCGCATCGAAATACGAAGCGCAGCTGCTCGACAAGGTTTACAAGATGTCGCAGATCGGGGGGCTGGACGCTTCGTCGGACATCCGGCTCATCAAGAAGATCCAGAACCATACGGCCGAGATACAGCGGCTCACGGGCGAGATGATCGACGCCCGCAAGGTCGCCAACAAGATCGAGGAGCCGCGTGCGAAAGCGATCGCCTACCACGACACCGTCGCCGTCTGCTTCGACGAGATCCGCCGCCACATCGACAAGTTGGAGGAGATCGTCGATGACCAGATTTGGCCGTTGCCGAAGTACCGCGAACTGCTGTTCCTCCGCTGATTCTCTGTGATAAGCCGCTTTGCGGTACATTCCGAACGAGCCGGAGTGGGTAATACGGATGTATTTCCTGCTCCGGCTTATTTTACGATACCCCGTGTCAGGCAGTTGCTGACGCCCCCCCCCTGTGTCCGGAGGAGGCATGAACCGGTTTCATCAAATCAAAACCGGGAACATCTTCGAAAGATGTTCCCGGTTTTCGTTCGACCTTGCAGGGTCTATTCCTCGTCGCGGTACATGTGTTCCACGTAGATGGCGTGCTGCATCGCCTCGCGCTTCGCAATCGAAGGCTTGGTGAAGTACTGGCGGCGGCGAAGCTCCTTCAGGACGCCCGTACGCTCGTATTTACGTTTGAACTTTTTCAGGGCGCGCTCGATGTTTTCGCCCTCTTTTACCGGCATGATAATCATAATATTCTCAGTTTTTTGTTGTTTTTTAATTTCGTTCTCTCTCCTTTTTGGCGGGGCGTGCATCCTCGATGCCCTCTCCCCGGAAATGCTCCGTTTACTCGTCGGCAGGTCCGCTGACAGACCCGAATCGCAGATAGGGAGCCAGCCGTGCTGCCTCCTCGCGGGTCAATATGTTCTCTTCGACTAATTCTTCAGCGGTGCTCCAACCTCCTTTCAACTGTCTTGCTTTCAGTAATTTTCGTAATGTCCGCGGTGCTATGTAGGGATGTCTCCCCAACACTTTCGGACTTGCAAAGTTAATATCAATTTTCCGAATTTTGCAACTATCGCAGTAAATTTGTTTCAAAATTTTCTCATAATTGCGTTCCGTGACTCCCGGAACCTCTGCGAGTTGCTCCGCGCGGAGGAATCCTCCGAGCCGTTCGCGGTAGACGAGGATCGACACCACGGTCTTGGGGCCGATGCCCGAAACCGAACGCAGGGCGGCCGAATCGGCCGTGTTCAGCTCGACGGGCTCCTCGATCGGACGGGGCTTCCGCTCGGGGAAGATGACGTAGGGTTCGAGCGCGGAGGCCACCGAGTCGCTCACGACGTAGCAGTCGCGCAGTTCCTCCATGTCGTAGATGCCGCTCAGGTCGCGCCAGCGGATGAAAGCCTCGGCCTGCCGTTTCGACAGGGCCCCGATGGCCCGCAGGTAGCGGACGCTCACGGTGTCGATGCGGAACGGCTGGGGCGCCAGCGGTTCGGGGAGGATGCGCCCCGTGCGGTACTCCTCCGGGGCGATGGCGTATTTGCGGCCGATGCGGACCCACGGCGCCAGCCGGCGGTAGAGCGA
Organism: Alistipes intestinihominis; assembly: GCF_040095975.1. Lineage (NCBI taxonomy): Bacteria > Pseudomonadati > Bacteroidota > Bacteroidia > Bacteroidales > Rikenellaceae > Alistipes > Alistipes intestinihominis. The sequence continues at coordinate 102,356 of NZ_JBBMFL010000005.1, read as the reverse complement.
GTCGCCGATGCCGTAGCAGAGCGCCAGGTCCTCGGGAATGCGGAATACCTTGCCTGCGGCGCGGTATTTCAGCAGGCTCACGGCTTCGTGTTTCGAAAGCCCCAGCGCCAGCAGTTCGTCCAGCGTCGCCGTGTTGGGGTCGAAGTGTCTGAGCACCACGCTGTCCCGGCGTGTCTCCATCGCGGCTTCGGCCCGCCGGGCCGCTTCGGGGTCGGCCGACGGGCGCACCAGCACCAGCGCCGTGATGAGCAGTCCGGCCAGCGGCAGGAATATCGCAACGGCGCGTATCTCGCGGTCTGAAAAGAATTTAGCCATCTTTCCGCTGTTTTTCGATCTCTTCCAGCGCCCGTTTCACCGAGCCCCAGCGCAGCAGCGACTGCCGGGCTTCGGCTTCGGAGAGTCCCGACGCTTCGGCGACCATGCGCGTTCCGCGGGCCACGAGTTTGTCGTTGGTGAGCTGCATGTTGACCATGCGGTTGCCCTCGACGCGTCCCAGGCGGATCATCACGGCCGTGGAGAGCATGTTGAGCATCAATTTCTGGGCCGTTCCGGCCTTCATGCGCGTCGATCCGGTCACGAACTCGGGCCCCACGACGGCTTCGAGGGCATACTCCGCTTCGGCCGCTACGGGCGACGCGGGGTTGCAGGTGATCGAGGCGGTCAGCAGTCCGTGACGGCGTGCCGTGCGCAGTCCGCCGACGACATAGGGCGTGGTTCCCGACGCCGCGATGCCGATCAGCGTGTCGTTGGCCGTGGGGCGGTAGGGCGCCATGTCGCGCCAGGCTCCCTTGGTGTCGTCCTCGGCGTGTTCCACGGCCCGGCGCAGGGCCCCGTCGCCTCCGGCGATCAGTCCGATCACCAGCTCGTGCGGCACGCCGTAGGTCGGGGGCAGCTCCGAAGCGTCGGTGACGCCCAGACGGCCGCTCGTCCCGGCGCCGATGTAGAACATCCGCCCGCCGCGCCGCATGCGTTCGACGATGCGTTCGACGAGCCGTTCCATGACGGGAATGGTTGCCCGCACGGCCTCGTGCACGCGGGCGTCCTCGCGGTTGATGCCCGTTAGTATGTCGTGCACCGACATCTGTTGCAGATTGTCGTAGTGCGAAGCCTGTTCGGTGATTCTATCTTCCATGATGGTATTTCAAAAGCCCCTCGGCGGGGGATTCGACGATGGTTCCGATGCGGTAGCCCTCCGCCTCCAGCGTTTCGCGCAGCAGCTCCCCGAAGCGGGCCGCGATGCCGCCCACGAACGAAACGGGAAGCCCCTGCGGATAGCGGCTCAGATTGCGGGAGGCGAATTCGCCGAACGAGCGGCGGACCATTTCGCGCACCTCGGGACAATCGGTGTGCGCGAGGATGAAGGGGGCGAACGACGCCAGGAAACGGTTGGCGTAGGGTTCACGGTAGACGCGGCGGATGATCTCCTCGTAGCTGAGTCCGGTCGCCGCCAAAAATTCCTCTTTCAGCGGAATGTGCCCCTTGAAGATGCCGTTCAGAAAATTGCGCCCCAGATGCACGCCGCCGCCCTCGTCGCCCAGCACATAGCCCAGCGGGGGCACGTTTGTCAGGATCTCGCCGCCGCGGCACCAGCACGAGTTGGAGCCGGTGCCGAGGATGCAGGCGATGCCTTCGCCGCGGCCGAAGAGGGCGCGCGCCGCACCCAGCAGGTCCGATTCGACGACGATCTCCTCCGTTCCGAAATGCGCCGCCAGCTCCCGGCGCAGCTTTTCGCTCGCCTCGGGGAAACTCGCGCCGCCTCCGGCGCCGTAGAACCGCACGGCCGTCACCGCACCGTACGGAGGCAGTTCGGCGAGCGCTTCGCGGATTTGTTCCGCGGAGTGCTGCACGGCGTTGATTCCCCGCGTGCGTACGGATGTCGTCCGCGCGCCGTCGTCCGCGACCCACGTGCATTTGGTCGATCCGCTGTCGGCAATGATTAGCATGGGTTAAATATACGTATTAATATGGAAAATCGGAAGAAAACGCGCCGACTAATTATCCGCAGAACAGGAATGGCGTGATTCTTGCGACGCTGCGGCGAAAAGGGGTGCGACGGCGCGGCCGGGATCAGCGCCCGCAGGTAAAAGCACTTCGGGGAAGTGCCGTAAGCGGATAAATTAAAAAGTTCAGCGGGGGCGGAGTTTCGGACTCCGTCCCTTTTTCGTCCTATTTGAATTCGACGATCTCGGGACGTGTCGGGCGATAGCGGTACTGCTCCATGCGCGTGGAGTTCGAGAGGCGGAAATACTCGCTTTCGACCAGTCCGTTTTTGCCGAAGGCGATGCCCAGCCGGATTTGGATCGTGTTGAATACCAGCCGTTCATTGCGCAGCCGCACGCCCAGACCGAGCGAGGTGAAAAAGTCGTTTTTGAAGATGTTGGGCGAATAGCCGATCAGCCCGAAGTCGGCGAATCCGAAGACGGCGATGCGGAATCCCAGCGGCTGATAGGGGGTGAAAACGACCGTTTCGGTGTTGAGGATCATGCGGTTGGTGCCGATGATATGCTCTTCGAGGGCCTGCAATCCGTCGGTGCGGGTGAATCGGATGCTTTCGTCGCTGCCCGTGCCGCGGTTCCACCCTTGGGTGTAGTTGAAGGCGAGGAACTGGCGGATGCGGCTGCGCCGGAAGAGGAACAGGTTGGAGAACCACCGCAGATCGACATCCACGGCGCTGCGGTGCCACATGCCGTCGTTGAGGTCGATGTAGCTTCCCAGCGTGAATCCGCCCATGATGTAGCCCACGCCGCGGAAGCCTCCGGTCTCGTAGCTCATTCCCAGGTACATGGCATCGTTGAATTCGCCCCACGAATAGCCCGTCGTCAGCTCGGCTTTGTAGCCCGTCGCCAGATACTCGCGGCGTCCGAATCCGTAGATCATGTTGGCCGTGTAGAATTTTTCGCGGTAGAGTCCCGCCCCGACCAGCAGGGCGTCCTGATCGTGCAGCGCCGGGTTGAAATGCGGTCCCACGAGGGGCCGCCGGCTGACGCGGCGGTAGTTGTAGCGTCCCGTGAGGTAGACGCTCGAACCGATCCGCCGCAGGTAGCGGGAGTAGCCGCCCCAGGCGTCGAGGTTCCGCTCCTTGACCAGCAGCGAGGTGTCCTGCTCGACCATGTAGCGTTTGGATTTGATGTCGCTGTACGTGAGGCCGATCTCGTAGTCGGTGGGCTTGATGAACTCCTTGCGCAGCCCCATGTCGAGCGTCGAGTTGTAGAAGTCGCGCCCGGCGGCGAACTCCGCGGTGTAGAAGCTCCCCAGTACGTTGGGGATTTCGTATTCGACCATGTTGCCGCCGTAGGAGAAGTCCTTGCGGCTGAAGTTGGTCATGAGTTTGAGCTTGTTGCCCCAGCCGAGGATGTTGGCGTCGGAGAGCCCGACCATCGTCCGGCTTTCGGAATACCATCCTCCGTCAACCGAGATGGTCCAGCTGTCGCGCGTGGTGATGGCCAGGTTGACGCGCGTCGAGTCGAAGGCGTCGGGCAGCACCGCGATGTCGATGTCGGCGATGTAGCCGCGTGAGCGGATCAGCTGTTTGTTGCGCACTATCAGTTCCGGATCGAGCGTGTCGCCCGGTTCGAAGAGCAGGTCGCGGCGGATGACACGTTCGCGGGTGAGGCGGTGGGTCTTGTTGGCGGTGCGTTCGAGCCAGTTGCCTCCGGGGTCGAAGACCTGCCGGCGGTCGATGGTGATTTCGCCGATGGTTTTTCCGGAGTAGGGTTGCAGCAGGCGGCTTTCGTCGGTCACGCGGCCGCTCATGGTGGTGTCGAGGACGGGTTTCACGAAAAGCATCTTGTAGAGCATGCGCGGCACGGCGCGGCGGTTGGTTTTCGACTCGATGCTGTCGTAAAGACGCTGGTTGCGGGCCGAGGCGTCGGGATTCGACACCCGGGCGCTGTCGGGGGTGAAACGGTCGGGCATATGCGCACCGGGGCCTGCGACGCGGGCGAAAGAGGCGGTCGCCGCCGCAGTCAGGGTCAGTACCAATATGCAGAACCGGGCATACATTCGGTAAAGATAACGTTTTTTTCCGGTATTAAGTATGGAAAATCGCATCCGGAGGCCCTCAGGATGCGAAAAAAGGTCCACCCGAAGGTGAACCTTTTTCTATTGCGTCGGCCGGACGGAGGCGTTCGGCAGGGTGTTTCGGAACCGTACGGGGACTCGGCGCCGGGCTTTTCCCAGCCCTCCTCTCTCTCCTGCCCCCCCCCGGGTTATCGGCGGCCTTCCTTGGCCTCGATACATTCGGTGGCGTGGGGGACCTTCATCAGGCGCTCCTTGGGGATGAGCTTGCCGGTGGTCTTGCAGATGCCGTAGGTCTTGTTCTCGATGCGCACGAGCGCCATTTCGAGGTTGCGGATGAACTTCATCTGATGGGCTGCCAGCCGGCCGCTTTCCTCTTTCGAGAGGGTGGCGGCACCCTCTTCCAGCACCTTGAACGTCGGCGACGTATCCTCGGTGTCGTTGTCGGCCGTATGGGTGATCGTGGCGCGCAGCAGCTCGTAGTCCGCACGGGCGTTTTCGAGCTTTTTCAGGATAAGCTGCTTGAACTCTTCGAGTTCCGCGTCGCTGTACCGTGTTCTTTCGTCTGCCATAGTCGTATCCTCCTTGTTTGGTTTCATGTAAAATTAAGCAATAATTCCGATATTACCAAATTTTACAGGAATATCGGGGCTATATCCGCGTTACCGCGATGCGCAGGGGCTCTTCATCGACATCGGTCTCCACGACCGCCTCGCCGGCCGGCTCCGCCGCGGCTTTCACCTCCACGGCGAGGGTCTGCGATGCGATGTAGTCGGCGAAGCGGGCGATGCCGTCGGCCACGCAGGGCTTCGACTCGATTTCGACGCGGATTTTGTCCGTGACTTCGAACCCGGAGTCCTTGCGGATATTCTGGATGCGGTTTATCAACTCGCGTGCCACGCCTTCGGCTTTCAGCTCTTCGGTGACCGTGATGTCGAGCGCCACGGTGAGTTTTCCCTCCGAGGCGACCAGCCATCCGGGCATGTCCTCCGAGGTGATCTCGAAATCGGCCGGCGTCACGGCGATCTTCTCGCCGCCGAGGTCGAGCACCGTCTCGGGCGCCGCCTCCACTTCGGCGATGCGCTCCTGCGAGAATCCGGCCACCAGCGCGGCGATCTGCTTCATGTACTTGCCGTAGCGCGGCCCGAGGGTCTTGAAGTTGGGTTTGATGCGCTTGGTGATGAGTCCGGTCGTCTTCTCGATCAATTCGACCTCCTTGACGTTGACTTCGCCCATGATGAGGTTCTTCACGGCCGAGATATGCTCCGCCGTTGCCGGGTCGAGCACCGGAATCAGGATCTTGGTCAGCGGTTGGCGCACCTTGATCGAGACTTTGCGGCGCAGGGCCAGCACCATCGACGAGACCTTCTGGGCCAGCGACATCATCTCCTCCAGCCGCGTGTCGATCAGCCGTTCGTCGGCCTTCGGGAAGGTCGAGAGGTGCACCGACTCGTCGGTGTGGCGGCCGCTCACGGCGTTGAGGTCCGTGAAGATGCGGTCGGAGATGAACGGCGCGAAGGGCGCCGCGAGCATCGAGACGGTTTCCAGACAGGTGTATAACGTCTGATAGGCCGCCAGCTTGTCCTCCGACATGCCGCCGCCCCAGAACCGCTTGCGGTTGAGGCGCACGTACCAGTTCGAGAGGTTCTCGCCCACGAACTCCTGGATGGCGCGGGCCGCCGGGGTCGGGTCGTAGTTTTCCAGTGATTCGGTCACGTTCTTGACCAGCGTATTCAGCAGCGAGATGATCCAGCGGTCGATCTCGGGGCGCTTCTCCATCGGCACCTCCGGCTCCCGGCCCGTGAACGAATCCACGTTGGCGTAGAGGGCGAAGAACGAATAGGTGTTGTAGAGGGTTCCGAAGAACTTGCGGCGCACTTCATCGACGCCGTCCCTGTCGAATTTGAGGTTGTCCCACGGCTGCGAGTTGGAGATCATGTACCAGCGCGTCGCGTCGGCTCCGTAGGTGTCGAGCACCTCGAACGGATCGACGGCGTTGCCCAGGCGTTTGGACATCTTGTTGCCGTTCTTGTCGAGCACCAGTCCGTTCGAAATGATGTTCTTGAACGCCACCGAGTCGAACAGCATCGAGGCGATGGCGTGCAGCGTGAAGAACCAGCCGCGCGTCTGATCGACGCCCTCGGCGATGAAGTCGGCAGGGTAGACCTCGCCGAAGCCCTCCTTGTTCTCGAACGGATAGTGCACCTGCGCATAGGGCATGGCGCCCGAGTCGAACCACACGTCGATCAGGTCCGATTCGCGCTTCATCGGCTCGCCCTTCGACGAAACCAGCACGATCGAATCCACATAGGGGCGGTGCAGGTCGATGTTCGCCGTCGAATAGTTCTCCTTCGACATGTCGCCGACCTTGAAGTTCTTGTAGGGGTTCTCCTTCATCACGCCCGCGGCGATCGACTTCTCGATCTCGGCCATCAGCTCCTCGACCGAACCGATGCACTTCACCTCCGAGTAGTCCTCCGTGGCCCATACCGGCAGCGGGGTTCCCCAGAAGCGTGAGCGCGAGAGGTTCCAGTCCACCAGCCCTTCGAGCCACTTGCCGAAGCGGCCCGTGCCGGTCGATTCGGGTTTCCAGCGGATCGTCTTGTTCAGTTCGATCATCTTGTCGCGCAGCGCCGTGGTGCGGATGAACCACGAGTCGAGCGGATAGTACAGCACCGGTTTGTCCGTGCGCCAGCAGTGGGGGTAGGAGTGGGTGTGCTTCTCGATCTTGAAGGCCTTGTTGTCGGCTTTCAGCATCACCGCGATGTCGATGTCGAGCGTCGTGTCGGCGTCGCTCAGCCGTTCGTCGTAGGCGTTCTTCACGTAGCGGCCCGCATACTCCCCGTATTTTTCGGCGTCGATGTTCGTCTTCACGAATTCCGGGTCGAGGTCCTCCACGAGAAAGAACTTGCCTTGCTTGTCAACCATCGGCTGGTTCTTGCCGGCGCGGTCAACCATGAAGAGCGGCGCGATGCCTGCGGCTTTCGCCACGCGGTCGTCGTCGGCGCCGAACGTCGGGGCGATGTGCACGATGCCCGTACCGTCCGAAGTGGTCACGTAGTCGCCGACGATCACGCGGAATGCGTCGCCCATCGGCTTCACCCACGGGAGCAGCTGCTCGTAGCGGATGCCTTCCAGTTCGGGGCCTTTCCACACCTTGTCCATGATTTCGTAGGTACCCTCCATCTTTTTGGTGAAGTAGGAACCCAGCAGCTCCTTGGCCAGGATGACCGTCTGCGGCCGGTCGGTATAGGGATTGCGGCATTTGACCTGCACGTATTCGATCGCGGGGCCCACGGCCAGCGCGGTGTTCGACGGCAGGGTCCACGGCGTTGTGGTCCAGGCGAGGAAGTAGAGGTCGCCCTCGACACCTTCGAAGAGCTTCTCGCTCCTGGCGTCGCGGATCACCCGGAACTGCGCCGTGCAGGTCGTGTCCTTCACGTCGCGGTAGCAGCCCGGCTGGTTCAGCTCGTGGGTCGAGAGGCCCGTTCCGGCGGCCGGCGAGTAGGGCTGGATGGTGTAGCCCTTGTAGAGCAGGCCCTTGTCGAAGAGCTGCTTCAGCAGCCACCACAGCGTCTCGATGTATTTGTTGTCGTAGGTGATGTACGGATCGTCCATGTTGACCCAGTAGCCCATCTTGCGCGTGAGGTTCTCCCAGACGCCCGTGAACTCCATCACCGCCTCGCGGCACGTGCGGTTGTACTCCTCGATGGAGATCTTCTTGCCGATGTCCTCCTTGGTGATGCCGAGTTTCTTCTCGACGCCCAGCTCCACGGGGAGTCCGTGGGTGTCCCATCCCGCCTTGCGGTGCACGAGATAGCCCTGCTGCGTCTTGTAGCGGCAGATGATGTCCTTGATCGTGCGTGCCATGACGTGGTGGATGCCCGGCATGCCGTTTGCCGAGGGGGGGCCTTCGTAGAATACGAATGCGGGGTGTCCCTCGCGGGTGTCGATGCTTTTGTGGAATGTGTCGCGGGCGTCCCATTCGCCGAGCACTTCGGCGGCTACGCCGGCCAGATCGAGACCTTTATACTCCTTGAACTTCATATCGGTAAGAAATTTCTTCGCTGTTTTTCTGACAAGCAGCAAAGATATAAAAAAGATTTAATAAATCGGACTTTTTCAAGCCCGATTGTTGCGAAGCGGGACCGCGCCGGCGTTATTTCCGGACGGGAACGTCGAGCCGGAAGCACGAACCCCGTCCGACGGCCGAATCGACGCCGACGCGGCCGCCCAGCTGTTCGGCGACCGATTTGCAGATCGAGAGTCCGAGTCCGGTTCCCTGCGTGAAGGTGTCGAGTTTGACGAAGCGTTCGAAGATGCGCCCGTGGTCTTCGGGGGCGATGCCGATGCCCGTGTCCCGGACGTGGAAGCGGACGTAGCCGGGGATCTCGCAGAATCCCACCGTGATAGACCCCTTCTTGGTGAATTTCAGGGCGTTGCGCAGGTAGTTGCCGATGATCCGGGTGACTCCCTGCCGGTATGCCCGGATCGGGCGCGGCGGAAGTTCCTCCTCCATGCGGAGCTCCACGCCCGGGGGACACTGCGGCCGGAACACCTCGACCGTTTCGCGGACGAACTCCCGGGCGTCGAAAGTCGTGCGGACGACCTCCGACCGTCCGGATTCGATGAGCGCGAGGTCGAGCACGTCGGAGATGATCTGCAACAGCAGTTCGTTGTTGCGCCGGATGATGTCGCTGTACTCCTTGCGGGTCTTGCTCCTGGGTTCTTTGGCGAGCAGTTCCGAGAATCCGACGATGGCGTTCAGCGGCGTGCGTATCTCGTGGCTCATGTTGGCCAGGAAGGCCGATTTGAGGCGGTTGGACTCTTCGGCGCGCTCCTTGGCCCGCCGAAGCTGCTCCTCGCTGCGGCGGGCTTCGGTGATGTCTTCGAGCAGGATGACCAGCTCGTCGTCGTCGTTCGGGGTATTGTAGATCAGGCTGCGGCAATAGCGTCCCGAATCCGGAGCCTGCCAGAGGTGTTCCCGGGAGTCTCCGGAGGGGATGTGCATGAATTTCGGGATATTCTCTTGGGGATTCACACCCGTTTCGCTGGCCGTTTTTCCGGTGAAGTCCTGCGTGCGGATGCCCAGTATCCGGCCTGCCTGCTGGTTGATGTACGAAAGCAGGTAATCGACGGCCCGGTCGGTTTTGTCGCGCAGGATGTTGATGCGCAGGTAGCCGATCGGCAGATGTTCGATCAGCTGCGCGAGATGGCTGTAATTGCGCTGCGCCGCCTTGTAGTTCTGGTTGATGGCGGCGAGTTCCGCGCTCTCGGGGTTGCCGCTCGTGACGCGGCGCACGCTGCCGAAGGCCGTGCAGGTATTCGTCCGCGGATCGGTGCGTACTTTCACGGCTTTGATTTGCAGACACTTGTTGCCGTTCGTCGTGACGAATGTCTCATCGAGCGTGTCGGTGACTTTGAGTGCGGCGCAGCGGGTGTAGATCTGCGCGCGGTGTTCTTCTCTGGGAAGCAGGCAAACTTCGTCGAACGTGATGCGCGTACGATCCGTGCCGAAGAGTTCAGCTGCCAGCGGGGAGCAGGTCATTTCGCGTTTTCCGAAATCGAGCTGCCACCATCCGATGTCCGATGCGTTGAGAAGTTGTTGTAATAGTTCAGTGGATACGGGATTTTTTGCGTTCATGGAAAGGGACTGTTTTTCCATTCGGCCGTTTTTATATTTAGTCGAATTTCATTTAGTCGAAAGACTGCATTTCGATCAGTTTGGCGTAGATGCCGTTGCGCTCCATCAGGGAGGTGTGCGTACCCTGCTCGGCGATGCGTCCGTGGTCCACGACGATGATCTGGTCGGCGTTGTGGATGGTCGATAGCCGGTGGGCGATGACCACCGACGTGCGGCCTTTGAGCAGGTTGTTGAGGGCTTCCTGAACGAGTTTCTCGCTCTCGGTGTCGAGGGCCGAGGTCGCCTCGTCGAGGATCAGGATGTCGGGGTTCTTCAGCACCGCGCGGGCGATCGAGAGCCGCTGGCGCTGTCCGCCGGAGAGCTTCACGCCCCGGTCGCCGATGTTCGTTTCGTAACCCTCGGGGCTCTCGCGGATGAAGCAGTCGGCGTTGGCGACCTTCGCCGCCTCGACCACCTCTTCGTGCGTGGCGCCGCGTTTGCCCATGGCGATATTGCCTTCGATGGTGTCGTTGAATAGCACGGTGTCCTGCGCCACGACGCTCATGTGTTCGCGCAGGCTCTCCTGCGTGTAGTCGCGCAGCGAGACGCCGTCGATGCGGATGTCGCCCGACGTGGGGTCGTAGAACCGCGGCAGCAGTTCGCTCAGGGTCGATTTGCCGCCGCCCGAGGGTCCCACCAGCGCCACGGTCTGCCCGCGGAGGATCTCGAACGAAACGCCGTCGATCACCTCGCGCGAACCGTCGTAGGAGAAGTGTACGTCGCGGAACTCGATCTTCTCTTTCAGACCCGTCAGCTCCTTGGCGCCGGGGGCGTCCTGGATTTCGGGCGTCGTGTCGATGATCGAGAAGATGCGTTCACCGGCGGCGATGCCCTGGTTGATGTTGGCGAACTGGTCGATGAAGGTGCGCACGGGGCGCGTGATCTGCGAGAAGATGGCCACGAAGGCGATGAATCCGCCGGGGTCGAGCGATCCCTTGGCGACGAGCGATCCGCCGAAGACGAGGATCACGCCCACGGCCGTGATGCCGAGAAATTCGCTCATCGGCGACGCCAGCTGCTGGCGGCGGGCCATCGAGAGGGTCAGCCGTGCGAGGTCGGCGCTGATGGCGTAGAATTTCTGCTTGATGTACTCGACGGCGTTGTAGCTCTTGATGACCTTGATGCCTGCGAGCGATTCGTCGAGCGTGGCGACCATTTCGCCCATGCGCTGCTGGTTGGTGCGGGCCGGGTGGCGGAGTTTCTTGACGATGCTGCCGATCAGCAGCGCGACCACCGGGAGGAACAGCACCGAGAAGATCGCCAGCTCCCACGAAATGGAGACCATCATCACGATGTAGCCGATGATGAGGAACGGTTCGCGGAACGACACCTGGAGCGTGTTGGTGATGCAGAACTGCACGACGCCCACGTCGGAGGTGATCTTCGAGATGATGTCGCCCTTGCGCTGGTCCGAGAAGTAGCCCACGTTCATGTCCATCACGCGCGAGAACATCTCGTTGCGCATCCGTTGCAGGGTCCGGGTGCGCATATTCTCCATGGTCCAGGCGCCCAGATAGCGGAACAGGTTGCTCAGCAGGCTGATGCAGATGGCCACTATGGCCAGCAGCATCAGGACGTTCTGCGTGGAGTATTCCTGGAAAATATGCGAATAGGTGAAGTTGAAGAGCGTGGCCAGATACTCCTTGTTCAGCTCCACGGGGGGCAGTTTCTCGACGTATTCGAACGAGTAGTTCGCGTCGAACATGGTGTTCAGGATCGGGATGATCAGCATGAACGTCAGCGAGTTGAACAGCGCGTAGAACAGGGAGTAGAAAAAGTAGGGGATCGCGTATTTCTTGATCGGCCGGGCGAAGCCCAACAGCCGCATGTATGTCTTGAACATTCCGGGCGTATGGTTTGGTGGTTACGCAATAATCGGACAAAGATACGAATAAGCGAGGGCAAAAGCAAGTTTACTTGCATTTTGCCGGGCGGAAGTATCTTCGGCGCAGCCAAAGATACGAAAAAGAATTGACAGCACCAAAACCGGGCTGCGGGCGGCTCGGTCCGGGGTATGGCGGCCGCAGCGGCTCCGGGGCCGGAAACGGTGGTCCGGCAGGGGGAGACTCGCAGGAAATTTCGGCGAAAGTTTGCGCCCGAAGGAGCAGAAAAAAAGAGCGGCGACGTTTCCGTCACCGCTCCGTGGGATCGTATCCCGTATCTTCCAGCCAGTGCGTCCGGTCGTTGGCCGCCGCCACGGCCAGCTTGTCGCAGCGGTTGTTCTCCACCGTGTCGGCGTGGCCCTTGACCCAGACGAACCGGACGTTGTGGCGGTTGTACGCGCGCAGGAAGCGCATCCACAGGTCGGGGTTCTTCTTGCCCGCGAATCCCTTGCGCACCCAGCCGAAGACCCAGCCTTTGGTGACGGCATCGACGACGTATTTCGAATCGGAGTAGATCACGACCTCCGAACCCTCGAATTTGAGGGTTTCGAGCGCCACGCACACGCCCATCAGCTCCATGCGGTTGTTGGTCGTCAGCCGGAAGCCCTGCGACAGCTCCTTGCGGTGATGCCCCGAGAGGAGCACCGCGCCGTAGCCCCCGGGGCCGGGGTTTCCGAGGGCCGAACCGTCGGTATAGATCGTGATTTGTGCCAAATTCGAGGTGAAGGGTTAAAAAAGCGAAAATGTAAGATTGACAGGCGATGTCATTGCGAGGAGCGCAGCGACGCGGCAATCTGCGCCGGAGTGGCGACGCTGTGGCGCAGATTGCCACGCTCACTTTTGTTCGCTCGCAATGACGGGAAGCAGATTTTCAGTTTTCCGCTTTTTACTCATTTCAGTGCGGAAAGCTGTGCCCGGATCGCCGCGATCTTCGCTTCGGCGTCGGCCTGCTTGGCGCGCTCGTTGGCCACGACCTTTTCGGGCGCCGAGGCGACGAAGCGTTCGTTCGAGAGCTTCTTCATCACCGAGGCGAGGAATCCCTCGTAGTAAGTCAGGTCGTCCGCGAGTTTTTTGCGCTCGGCTTCGGCGTCGATCTTGCCCGCCATCGGCACGAAATACTGCGTCGTCTTGACGATGAACGCCACGGCTGCCGGGTCCTTCTCCGCGACGGGCTCGATGGCCGCGAGGTTGGCCATCTTCATCATCACGGGGGCGAACTCCGCCGGATAGTTCTCGTCGGCGATCACGCGCAGCGTCAGCGCCTCTTTCTGGGGCAGGTTCTTCTGGTTGCGGATGCTGCGCACTGAGGTGATGATCTCCCGGGCGAGTTCGAAGCGCGCCAGCATCGCGGCGTCTTCGGCCGCGGGTTCGGGCATCTGCGCCACGCAGATCGAGGCTCCCTCGGCCCGCGGCGCGAGGTCCTGCCAGATCTCCTCCGTGACGAACGGCATGAAGGGGTGCAGCACGCGCATCAGGGCGTCGAACCAGCCCTTCGTAGCCTCCATCGTCGGGGCGTCGATCGGCTGTCCGTAGGCGGGCTTCACCATTTCGAGGTACAAGCCGCTGAAATCGTCCCAGAACAGCCGGTAAGCCTCCTTGAAGGCTTCCGAGATGCGGTAGTTTCTGAAATCCTCGGCGATCTGCCGCAGCGAGCGGCCCAAAGCCTGCCCGAACCATGCGACGGCCAGCCGGTTGTTCTCGCTCTGCGCGGCCGCGGCGTCCGTCGTCCAGCCGTTCACCAGCCGGTAGGCATTCCATATCTTGTTGCCGAAGTTGCGGCCCTGCTCGCACAGCGCCTCGTCGAACATCACGTCGTTGCCGGCCGACGAGGAGATGAGCATGGCCATGCGCACGCCGTCGGCGCCGAACTTGTCGATCAGGTCCAGCGGGTCGGGCGAGTTGCCCAGCTGCTTCGACATCTTGCGGCCGATCTTGTCGCGCACGATGCCCGTGAAATAGACGTTTCCGAAGGGCTTTTCCCCGCGGTATTCATACCCGGCCATGATCATGCGGGCCACCCAGAAGAAGATGATGTCCGGGCCGGTCACCAGATCGTCGGTGGGGTAGTAGTAACTGATCTCCCTATTGTCCGGGTGACGGATGCCGTCGAACACCGAAATGGGCCACAGCCACGACGAGAACCACGTGTCCAACACGTCCTCGTCCTGTCGCAGGTCCGTCAGTTGCAGAGATGCGTCGCCGCTCTTCGCGCGGGCTTTTTCCAGCGCCTCTTCGGCCGTCAGGGCCACCACGAAGCCGCCTTTGGGCAGGTAGTAGGCCGGAATGCGCTGGCCCCACCACAACTGGCGCGAGATGCACCAGTCTTTGATGTTCTCCATCCAGTGACGGTAGGTGTTCTTGTATTTCTCGGGCACGAAGCGGATCGCGTCCTCCATCACGGCCTTCGTCGCCGGTACGGCCAGTTCCTGCATCGAGAGGAACCATTGCATCGAGAGCTTCGGTTCGATGGCCACGCCCGTGCGCTCCGAATAGCCCACGTTGTTGGTGTACTCCTCGGTTTTTTCCAGCAGGCCCGCCGCGTCGAGATCCTTCTCGATCTGCCGGCGCACGTCGAAACGGTCCTGACCCACGTAGAGGCCCACCTTGTCGTTGATCGTGCCGTCGTCGTTGAAGATGTCGATGGTCTCCAGCCCGTATTTCTCGCCCAGCATGTAGTCGTTCACGTCGTGCGCCGGGGTTACCTTCAGGGCGCCCGTTCCGAATTCGATGTCCACGTATTCGTCGCGGATCACGGGGATCGAACGGCCCACCAGCGGCACGATGACGCGGGCCCCCTCGGCCAGCCACTCGTAGCGCGGGTCGTTGGGGTTGACGCACAGCGCCGTGTCGCCCAGAATGGTTTCGGGGCGCGTCGTGGCGACGATGATCGTCCGGTCGGTGCCCTCGACCGCATAGCGCAGGTAGTAGAGTTTGCCGTGCGACTCCTTGAAGACCACCTCCTCGTCCGAAAGGGCCGTCTGCGCCGCGGGGTCCCAGTTGACCATCCGCACGCCGCGGTAGATTTTCCCCTTTTCATAGAGGTCGCAGAAGACGCGCAGGACGCTCTCCGTGCGGGCTTCGTCCATCGTGAAGCACGTGCGGTCCCAGTCGCACGAGGCGCCCAGCTTGCGCAACTGCTTGAGGATCACGCCGCCGTATTTCTCTTTCCACTCCCAGGCGTAGCGGAGGAACTCCTCGCGCGTGAGTGACGCCTTTTCGATGCCCTTTTCGTGGAGCATCGCCACCACCTTGGCCTCGGTGGCGATCGACGCATGGTCCATGCCCGGCACCCAGCAGGCGTTCTTTCCCGACATGCGGGCGCGGCGCACCAGCACGTCTTGCAGCGTGTTGTTGAGCATGTGCCCCATGTGGAGCATGCCCGTCACGTTGGGGGGCGGGATGACGATCGTGTAGGGTTCCCGTTCGTCGGGCTCCGAGTGGAAGATGCCCCGGTCGATCCAGTAGTCGTACCACTTGGATTCGATCTGCTGCGGTGCGTATTTGTCGGCGATTTGCATGGCGCGTAGATTTTACTTTGTTTTCAGGGATGCAAAGTTATTAACATTCTGTCAAAGATAAAATAAAATTCCTGAAAAAACGTTACCTTTGCAACATTATATATTTGTATACTATGAGCAAAAAAAAGATAGAAACCTTCGAAGTGGACGACATGAACCTGGTCCCCGAACTGCTCGACGGCAAACACCACGTGATTCCCATCGTCACCGGCGGTGACGAGCCCGTGGAGGAGGTCGAGGTCCCCGAGATCATACCCATCCTCACGCTGCGCTCCTCGGTGCTTTTCCCGGGAGCGATAACCCCCATCACGGTGGGCCGCGACAAGAGCATCAACCTCGTGCGCGCCGTGAATGCCGAGGGCGGCATCCTGGGTGCCGTGCTGCAACGCGAAAGCGATGTCGAGGACCCCGCGCCGGACGACATGTACAAGGTCGGCACCGCGGCGCGGATCATCAAGATACTGGAGATGCCCAACGGCAACCTGACGGTGATCCTGAACGGTCTGGAGAAGATCGAGATCACGGAGTACATCACCACCGAGCCCTATTTCAAGGCCCGGGTGACGGCCCTGCGCGACTCGACCCCCGATCTGAAGAGCATCGAGTTCGAGGCCCTCGTGGATTCGATCCGCGACGTGGCGCTGAACATCATCAACGTTTCGCCGTCGATGCCCAAGGAGGCGGCCTTCGCCATCAAGAACATCGACTCGAAGCGCGGCATCATCAACTTCATCTGCTCCAACATGGAGCTTACGGACGAAGACCGCCAGTCGCTGCTGGAGGCCCCCGGCCTGCTGGCCCGCGCCCGCAAGCTGCTGGAGATACTCATCCGCGAACAGCAGCTGGCCGAGCTGAAGAGCCAGATTCAGGAGCGCGTCAAGCAGGAGATCGACAAGCAGCAGCGCGACTACTACCTGCAACAGCAGATGCGCACCATTCAGGACGAGCTGGGCGACGGCGCCGACGCCGACATCGAGAAGATGCGCGAGGCGGCCAAGAAGAAGAACTGGCCCAAGGAGGTGGGCGAAACCTTCGAGAAGGAGTTGCAGAAGGTCGAGCGGCTGAACCCCGCCGTGGCCGAATACTCGGTGCAGATGACCTACCTGCAACTGCTGCTGGAGCTGCCGTGGAACGACGTGACGAAGGACAATCTCGACCTGACCTGCGCCCGCGAACAGCTCGACCGCGACCACTTCGGTCTCGACGAGGTGAAGGAACGCATCCTGGAACACCTGGCGGTCATCAAGCTCAAGGGCGACCTCAAATCCCCGATCCTCTGCCTCTACGGCCCTCCGGGCGTGGGCAAAACCTCGCTGGGCAAGTCGGTCGCCGCGGCGCTGGGCCGCAAGTTCGGCCGCATCTCGCTGGGCGGACTGCACGACGAGTCGGAGATCCGCGGACACCGCCGCACCTACATCGGCGCCATGCCGGGCCGGATCATCCAGACCATCAAACGGTGCGGATCGTCCAACCCCGTGATTATTCTCGACGAGGTGGACAAGGTGACGGTCTCGAACCACGGCGACCCGTCGAGCGCCCTGCTGGAGGTCCTCGACCCGGAGCAGAACACCACTTTCCACGACAACTACATCGACATGGAATACGACCTGTCGAAGGTGCTGTTCATCGCCACGGCCAACAACATCGCCAACATCGCCCCGGCACTGCGCGACCGCATGGAGATGATCAACATCCCCGGCTACCTCGTGGAGGAGAAGGTGCGCATCGCGCTGGACCACCTGCTGCCCAAGCAGCGTGAGGCCCACGGCATCAAGGAGCCGGAGATGACGATGTCGGCGGAGACCGTCGAAGGGATCGTTTCGGGCTATACGCGCGAGGCGGGCGTCCGCTCGCTGGACAAGAATCTGGCGAAGATCGCCCGAGCCCGCGCCAAGCAGATCGCCTTCGACGAGGCTTTCGCGCCCGAGGTTTCGGCCCGGGAGGTCGAGAAGATCCTCGGCATGCCCAAATTCCTCCGCGAAGAGTACGAGGTGGGCGGCATGACGGGCGTCGTGACGGGCCTCGCATGGACCGAGGTCGGCGGCGACATCCTCTACATCGAATCGGTGCTGACGCCCGGCAAGGGCAAGGTGAGCCTCACGGGCAACCTGGGCGAGGTGATGAAGGAGTCGGCCACGATCGCCCACGAGTGGGTGATGGCCCACCACAAGGAGCTGGGCATCGACCCGGAGATGTTCGAGAAGAACGACATCAATATCCACGTGCCGGAGGGTGCGATCCCGAAGGACGGTCCCTCGGCCGGCATCACGATGGTCACCTCGATCGTCTCGACCTACACGGGCCGCAAGGTGAAGGAGCGCATCGCCATGACGGGCGAGACGACCCTCCGCGGACGGGTGATGCCCGTGGGCGGCGTGAAGGAGAAGATTTTGGCCGCCAAGCGCGCCGGCATCACCGAGCTGATCCTCTCGGAGGAGAACCGCAAGGACATCGCCGAGATCAAGGCCGATTATATCGCCGGGCTGACGTTCCACTACGTGAAGACCAACGACGAGGTGCTGAAACTGGCTTTGGAGTAGATGAATGTCGAGGAGTTCCGGACCTACTGCCTCTCGTTCGCAGGGACGCACGACGATTTCCCGTTCGGCAAATCGTCGTCGGATTACGACCGGGACATACTCGTCTTTTACGTGCTGGACAAGTGGTTCTGCTTCGTGAACGCCGTGGCGTGGGATTTCTGCAACCTGCGGTGCGCTCCTGAGCGGATTCCGGAACTGCGGGAGCGTTACGAGGGCATCGGCCCGGGCTGGCACATGAACAAAAAACATTGGATCAGCGTCCGCTTCGACAGCGACGTGCCCGGGCAACTTCTGAAGGAGCTGGTCCGGCAGTCGTATGAACTGGCGACGGCGCATCTGACGAAAAAGCAGCGGGCCGAACTGGCCGAAAAAGATAAGCAGCTATGAAATTCATTGCGATCATTCCCGCGCGCTACGCTTCGACGCGCTTTCCCGGCAAGCCGCTGGCCCTGCTGGGCGGGAAACCCGTCATCCGGCGGGTCTACGAGCAGGTCGCCGGCGTGCTGGACGACGCCGTGGTGGCTACCGACGACGAGCGTATCTACGACGCCGTGCGGGCTTTCGGAGGGCGGGTCGAAATGACCTCCCCGGATCATCGGAGCGGCACCGACCGCTGCCGGGAGGCCTATGACCGGCTGGGCGTGGAGTACGACGTGGTCGTGAACGTGCAGGGCGACGAACCTTTTATCCGGCCCTCGCAGCTGGAGGCCGTGAAGCGGTGTTTCGACGACCCCGCGACCGACATCGCCACGCTCGTGAAACCTTTCACGGAGGCCGACGGACTCGCCGCCCTCGAAAATCCCAACTCCCCCAAGGTGCTCCTCGACGCACAGTCGCGGGCCGTCTATTTTTCTCGCTCGGTGATCCCCTATCTGCGGGGCGTTCCGCGCGAGGAGTGGCTTGCGCGCCACACCTTTTATAAACATATCGGGCTCTACGCTTTCCGCACCGACGTGCTGCGCGCGGTGACGGACCTGCCGCAGTCGGCGCTCGAAAAGGCCGAATCGCTCGAACAGCTGCGCTGGCTGGAGAACGGATACAAGATCGGCGTGGGGATTTCGGAGGTCGAGACCGTCGGTATCGACACCCCCGAAGACCTGCAAAAAGCAGAACGCTTTTTGCAATTAAAAATGAATAATTAGGTGTGTGGACTCGGGTTTCACATCCTGCAATTGTCTTTAACCTCCGCTTAATGAGCGAGGTCATTGCGAGGAGCGAAGCGACGTGGCAATCTGCGGAGAAGCGTTGCGACGTTACGGATTCGTAAGCGGATTGCAACAGCCTCTGATGAGGCTTCGCAATGACAAAATATTATGCATGGAATTAAAAATTGGGAGTTCGGCAAATTCTTAATTCTTAATTCTTAATTTTTAATTAAATTTTATGGCAATAAAATTCATCGCGGGCCCGTGCGTGATCGAGTCTGCCGAACTGCTGGACACCGTGGCCGAACGGCTGACGGCCATCAACCGGACGCTCGGCACCGACATCATCTTCAAGGCGTCGTTCGACAAGGCCAACCGCACGTCGATCGCGTCGTTCCGCGGCCCGGGGCTCGAAAAAGGGTTGCAGATGCTTGCCGACGTGCGGGCCAAATGGGGGCTGAAAATCCTCACGGACATCCACGAACCGGCGCAGGCCGCGCCCGTGGGCGAGGTGGCCGACGTAATCCAGATTCCGGCTTTCCTCTGCCGCCAGACCGATCTGGTAGTCGCCGCGGCGAAGACCGGACGGACGGTGAACATCAAGAAGGCCCAGTTCCTCTCGGGCCCCGACATGCAATATCCCTACGAAAAGGCCCGCGAGGCCGGAGCCTCCGACATCTGGCTGACCGAGCGCGGCAATTCGTTCGGTTACAACAATCTGGTCGTCGATTTCCGCAACATCCCCGACATGCTGAAGATCGCCCCCACGGTCGTCATGGACTGCACCCACTCGGTGCAGCGTCCCGGCGCGGCGGGCGGCAAGACGGGCGGCAACCGGGAGTTCGTGCCCGCTATGGCCCTTGCGGCCAAGGCGTTCGGGGCCAACGGCTTCTTCTTCGAGGTGCATCCCGATCCCGACAAGGGGCTGAGCGACGCCGCGAACATGCTGCGGCTCGATGATTTGGAAGCGTTAATTAAATCCCTGCTGTAAATGACCGATACGACAAAGGCGCAGATTCTCGCGGTGGCCCGCAAGGCGGTCCATACGGAGATGCTGACGCTCAAACATCTGGAAGAGACTTTGGGCGACGAGTTCGCCGCGGCCGTGGAGATGATTCTCGGAAGCCGCGGCAAGTGTATCATCACGGGCATGGGCAAGTCGGGCCTCGTGGGGCGCAAGATCGCCGCGACGCTCGCCTCGACCGGCACTCCGAGCTTTTTTCTGCATCCCGGAGAGGCTTTCCACGGCGACCTGGGCATGATTTCGAAGGAGGATATCGTGGTGGCGCTCTCTTATTCGGGCGAGACGGACGAGATTCTGAAAATCGTTCCCTTCATCCACTCCAACGGCAACCGGCTCATTTCGATGACCGGCAATCCCGAGTCGGCGCTGGCCCGGAATTCCGACGTGCATCTGGATGTCGGGGTCCGCGAGGAGGCTTGCATCCTGCACCTCGCGCCCACTTCGTCAACCACGGCGCAGATCGCTATGGGTGATGCGCTGGCCGTGTCGCTGATGCAGATGCGGGGGTTCACGAGCGTCGATTTCGCGCGCCTGCATCCGGGCGGAAGCCTCGGGCGGCGTCTGCTGATGACCGTGGGCAACGTCATGCGCGACCACGACCTGCCGGTGGTGGCTCCCGACTGCCCGGCGACGGAGATGATCCACGCCATTTCGAAAGGCGGGCTGGGGCTGATCGTGATCTGCGACGGCGACCGCATCAAGGGCATCGTCACCGACGGCGACGTGCGCCGTGCGATGGAGCGCCTGCGCGGGGAGTTCTTCAATATCAAAGCCGCAGACATCGCCACGCGCAATCCCAAGACCATCGCGCCGGATGAGAAGCTGATCGAGGCCGAGAAGATGATGACCCGCAACAAGGTCACCTCGCTGCTCGTGACGGACGATGCGGGCAAACTCTCGGGCGTGATTCAGATTTACGACATCAAACTGTAACATCTTTATGTTCATCGTCCGACTCACCTACAAGAAGCCGCTTGCCGAGGTGGAGCGGCACCTCGCGGCGCATCGTGAATACCTCGACCGGCACTATGCCGACGGGGCGTTCCTTTGCTCGGGGCCGCAGAATCCCCGCTCGGGAGGCATCATCCTCTGCCGTGCCTCGGACCGCGCGGCCGTCGAGGCCCTGACGTGCGACGATCCGTTCCGCATCCACGGCGTCGCCGACTACGAGATCGTCGAGTTTTCGCCGACGAAACACCTGCCCGGATTCGAGGCGTTTCTGTAAGACGAAAGGAGGTTTTGAAAAACCTCCTTTTTTATTTCCGGATGTAGTGCGGCATCTCGGCGGGTATCTCCATCGAGATTTCCACCAGCCCGCGGACCTCGCCGCGCTCTTTCCAGGCCGTCTGGTAGATCATCTTGCGCGTGCCCTGCTTCTCGATCGTGTAGGCGTTCGTGCCTCCCGTGGCGAGCATCCGGCGGATCATCCCGCGCGAACGTTCGTTGTGGCAGTCGAAGAGGTTCCGGCCGATCAGGTCGCCGTGTTTGGCGAAAGCGGCCCGCGCCTTTTCGTTCATGTAGAGGATCGTGCCCTCGGTGTCGCACACCGTGACGGCGTAACCGGCCTCCTCGGCCCAGGGGTAGGGGTTTTCCATGACTATTGCTGGATTTTCACTAACTGTTCGCGGTAGGCGTTCAGGATGCGCGACTTGGAGATGAACCCGAGGTAGCGCCCCTGCTTGTCCACGACGGGCAGCATCCACGTGTGCTTGTCCTCGAATTTCTCCATGACGCTCAGGATCGTTTCGTGCTCGATGATCCTGTCCGGGGGCGGGATCATGTAGTCCGAGATCGGACGGCCGTAGCGTTCGTGCTTGAACATGTCTTCGCGCAGGTCGTCGAGCTGGACCACGCCGATCAGCCGTCCGAAGTTGTCGATCACGGGGAAGATGTTGCGGCGCGCCGTCGAGATGATGTGAACGATGTCCCCGAGGGTCATGTTCTCCTTGATGCGCAGGAAATCGGTCTCCATCAGCTCCTCCAGCTTCAGGAAGACGAACACCGACTGGTCCTTGTCGTGGGTCAGCAGTTCGCCGTTCAGACGCAGCTGTTTGGTGTAGATCGAGTCGGGGTCGAGGTAGTAGCCCACGGCGAACGAGATGCAGGCCGTGGTCATCAGCGGGATGAAGAGTCCGTAGCCGTTCGAGAGTTCGGCGATGAGGAATATCGACGTGAGCGGGGCCTTCATCACCCCCGACATGACGCCCGCCATGCCCACCAGCGTGAACGAGACGATCGAGACCTCCCAGCCGAACAGCGTGTTGCAGACGAGCGCCAGCGAAGCGCCCGTGAACGCCCCGACGAAAAGCGATGGGGCGAAAGTTCCGCCCACGCCGCCCGCGGCGTTGGTCGAAGCCATGGCGATGACCTTGAAGAACATCGTGGCGATGACGAAGAGGATGACCACCCAGTCGATGTCGCGGAAGCGGTAGAAGAGCGAGTTGTTGAACAGCTCCTGCGCGTTGCCGTGCATGAGCGAGGTGAAGCCCTCGTAGCCCTCGCCGTACAGCGGCGGGAAGATGAAGATCAGGACGCCGAGGACCACGCCGCCCCAGATCCACTTCTTGTACTGCTTGTCGATGCCCTTGAAGAAGTTCCCGACGCGGGAGTTCATCGAGGTGAAATACCACGACATCAGCCCGCTCAGCACGCCCAGCAGGATGAAAAGCGGTATCTGCCACAGTTCGAACGCATCTTCGGGGGCCAGCGTGATGGCCAGAATCGGGTCGAAGCCGCGCAGCATGAAGGCCATCGTCGTGGCGGTGATCGAGGCGATCAGCAGCGGGATGACCGAGCCGGCGGTGATGTCGAGCATCAGGATCTCCAGCACGAAGACCACGCCCGTGATCGGGGCCTTGAAGATCGCCGCCAGGGCGGCTCCGGCGCCGCAGCACAGCAGCAGCGTCGTGTGTTTGTAGTTGAGGCGCGCCAGCCGTCCGATGTTCGACCCGATGGCGGCCCCCGTCAGCACGATCGGGGCCTCGGGACCCACCGAACCGCCGAATCCGATGGTCGTGGCACCGCCCACGACCGAGGTCCAGCAGTTGTGGCCGGCGATGCGCGAGTTGCGGCGCGACATGGCGTACAGCACGCGCGTCACGCCCTCGGAGATGTTGTCGCGGACGATGTATTTGACGAAGAGCGTCGCCAGAATGATGCCCACGGCGGGGTAGATCAGCAGCAGGAAATGGGCGCTGTCCACCGGGAACCAGCTGATGAGCCCCTGTTTGATGAAGTGGAGCAGGATTTCGAACAGATAGGTCCCCAGCCCCGCGAGCACGCCGACCACCACGGCCAGAAGCATCATGATCTGGCTGTTCGACAGCCTCCGGGTCAGCCGGAGGAATTCGAGGTAGATGCGGTCGGCGCGGAAAGACATGCGGCGCAATTAAGGATTGAGAACTAAAAATTAAGAATTTTCATTGAGGTCCGGGGCGTGCGGCAAAACGGACGGAATGGGGATCTTTAATTTTTAACTGTATTCGCAAAATGTTCGGCCTGGCCGGCGATCAGCTCCTTGTCGTCGAAGTAGTCGATCTTCATGGCGGCGCGGACTTCGGCGAGGGTCGCGGCGGCCGTTGCGCGGGCTTTTTCCGAGCCTTTGCGCAGGATTTCGTACACCTCGCCGATGCGGCCCTCGTAGTAGCGGCGGCGTTCGCGGATCGGATCGAGCGTTTCGTTGAGCACGGCGATCAGCAGCTTTTTCACCTTCACGTCGCCCAGTCCGCCGCGGCGGTAGTGCGCTTTCAACTCCTCCAAAGAGGAGTATTCGGGCAGGTATTTCGCAAAATGTTCGGGACGGCTGAAGGCGTCGAGATAGGTGAAGACCGTGTTGCCCTCGACCTTGCCCGGGTCCTCCACGCGCAGGTGGTCGGGATCGGTGTACATGCCCATCACCTTCTTTTTCACCTCGTCGGCCGTGTCCGACAGATAGATGCAGTTGTTGAGCGACTTGGACATCTTGGCCTTGCCGTCGGTGCCCGGCAGACGCAGGCAGGCGGCGTTATCGGGCAACAGGATTTCGGGTTCGACGAGCGTTTCGCCGTAGACCGCGTTGAACTTGTGGACGATCTCGCGCGTCTGCTCGATCATCGGCTCCTGATCCTCGCCGACGGGGACGGTCGTGGCCTTGAAGGCCGTGATGTCCGACGCCTGCGAGATGGGGTAGGTGAAGAATCCGACGGGGATGCCCTGACGCTGCGCGGTGTCGCCCTCGGCGGCGCCCTCGGCGAATCCGCGCAGGGCGATTTCGGCCTTCACGGTCGGGTTGCGCTGCAAACGCTGCACGGTCACCAGGTTCATGTAGTAGAACGCCAGCTCGCACAGTTCGGGGACCTGCGACTGGATGAAGAGCGTCGATTGTGCGGGGTCGAGGCCCACCGAGAGGTAGTCCAGCGCGACTTCGATGATGTTCTGACGCACCTTTTCCGGATTGTCGGCGTTGTCGGTGAGCGCCTGCGCGTCGGCGATCATGATGAATATCTTGTCGAATTCTCCCGAGTTTTGCAGTTCGACGCGGCGGCGCAGCGAACCTACGAAATGACCCAGATGAAGGCGGCCCGTGGGACGGTCGCCGGTGAGGATGATTTTTGCCATATTTTTAGAGAAAATACATTTTGCGGGCGAAGATACGAAAAAGAACTGACGACGCCAAAACCGAATTGCATCCGGTGCGGCAAAACTTTCCGACTTCCTAAAAGGGTCGTTACGACCCCGAAGATACGAAAAACTATGCGGCAATGCGAAAAAGTTGTCCGATATAGATTTTTTTTATATATTCGCAGGGTAAAATAGACTTCTGCTATGACGATAATCCAACTCGAATATCTGTTGGCCGTGGCCAACTGCGGCAGTTTCTCGCTGGCTGCCGAACATTGCTTCGTGACGCAGCCTTCGCTGAGCATGCAGGTCAAGTCGCTCGAAGAGGAGCTGGGCGTGGTGCTGCTCGACCGCTCGAAAAAGCCCGTCATCCCCACCGAGGCGGGCGAAGTGGTGCTGGAGCAGGCGCGCGAGACGATCAAGGCTTACAATTACATCCGGGAGGCCGTCGCGGAGCTGAAGGGCGAGACGGCGGGCAAACTGCGGCTGGGGGTCATTCCGACCATCGCGCCCTACCTGCTGCACAAGTTCATCCCGGCGTTCGTGCGCGACTATCCGAAGGTGGAGCTGGAGATCTCCGAGATGATCACGTCGGACATCGTCGATGCGTTGAAGCGCGACCGCATCGACGCGGCGCTGGTGGCCAGCGGCACCTGCGGGGAGGGCATCCTCGAACAGGAGCTTTTCAACGACCGTTTCTACGCCTACGTGTCGCCTGAGAATCCGCTCTACGAACGGCAGAACATCCGCATCGAGGACATCGACCTGAAGGACCTCGTGATCCTGAGCCCCGGCAACTGCATGCGCGACCAGATCATCGAGCTGTGCCAGGCGCGCCGCAACATGCCTTCGCGTTATTCGTTCGAATCGGGGTCGCTGGACACGCTGATGCGCATCGTGGACTGCACGTCGTGTCTGACGATCATTCCCGAGATGGCCCTCGAATACATTCCTGCGGACCGCCGCGACCGGCTGAAAACCCTCGCCAAGGGGGCTACGTCGCGTAAGATCGCCGTCGCCGTGCGCCGCACCTACGTCAAGAATTCGATCATCCGGGCCCTGACCGAAACCATTTTGGCCAATGTCCCGGGTGCGAAGTCATAGCCTCCGCAACCGATAACAACGCGCCCGGCAGTTTTTCTGCCGGGCGCGTTGTTTCAGGCCGCGTTTATTCGGAAATCTCCGCTTTTTTTGCCGCGCCTTTCCATCCGGCGGAGATGTATTGTTCGTCGGAAAGCCCTGCGGCGGGCGGACCGGCGAGTGCCCGGATAGGACGATAAAAACGAAACTGCCGACAAAAAGAGCGAAATAATGAATACCCCTCCGGGCAATATGCCGCACGGCGCGCGATTTTTGGGCGGTTGCTTTCAAATCTCATTCTCTTTTCGTACCTTTGCAAGGTTATAGACTCCTATTGCATATTTATGGATAAACTGATCGAAACGATCGTCAGCGCGATTGAAGATAAAAAAGGTAAGAATATTGTATCGTTGGACCTCTCGGGATTCGACGGGGCGATTTGTTCACATTTCATCGTCTGCAACGCGGATTCCACGACGCAGGTGTGCGCCATCGCCGACGGAATCGAGGAACGGGTGCTCGAGAAGCTGGGCGAGAAGGTCTGGCGCGTCGAAGGCCAGCAGAACGGCGTGTGGGTCGCCATGGACTATGTGGATGTCGTGGTCCACATTTTCCAGACCGAACTGCGCGGTTTCTACAAGCTCGAGGAGCTGTGGGCCGACGCGCCGATGGTGAAGTACGAATACGAAGAGTAGAAAGGCATTATGGCACAGAAACGCAAGAACAACAATAAAATGAATATGAACATGCCGCGGCCCTCGATGCTGTGGATCTACGGCCTGATCGGCGCGTTCATCATCGGCTGGTACGTCTTCGGCGATGTCAACGACACGCCCCTGCCCAGCGACTGGACCACCGTCCGGGAGATGGTCGAGAAAGGCGACGTGGAGAAGATTCAGGTCGTCAACCGCGACCAGGCGCAGGTGTTCCTGAAAAAGGACGCCGCCGAAAAATACCGCAGCGACTCGACGGACAAACGCTTCCGCCGCCTGCCCGATACGGGTGTGCAGCTGATCTTCACCATCGGGTCGGTCGATTCGTTCCGCGAGGATCTGAAGGTCGCCGAGGAGACCTCGGGGCAGACGGTCCCGGTGATCTATGAGAACAAGGCCAATGACTGGACCAGCATTTTGATCAACCTGCTGCCGTGGGTGGTCATCATCGGGGCGTGGTTCTTCGTCATGCGCTCCATGTCGCGCGGCGCCGGCGCCGGAGGCGGCGGGGGCATTATGAACGTGGGCAAGGCCAAGGCGCAGGTCTTCGACAAGGACAACGCCAAGCGCGTGACGTTCAAGGACGTGGCGGGTCTGGAAGAGGCCAAGGTCGAGATCATGGAGATCGTGGACTTCCTCAAAAAGGCCGACAAATACAAGGAGCTGGGCGCCAAGATTCCGAAGGGCGCGCTGCTGGTAGGCCCTCCGGGAACCGGCAAGACCCTGCTGGCCAAGGCCGTCGCGGGCGAGGCCAACGTGCCGTTCCTCTCGATTTCGGGTTCGGATTTCGTGGAGATGTTCGTCGGCGTGGGCGCCTCGCGTGTCCGCGACCTCTTCGAGCAGGCCAAGCAGAAGGCTCCGTGCATCGTCTTCATCGACGAGATCGACGCCATCGGCCGGGCCCGCGGCAAGAACGCCGGATTCTCGGGCAACGACGAGCGTGAAAATACGCTGAACCAGCTGCTGACGGAGATGGACGGTTTCCAGACCAATACGGGCGTGATCGTCCTCGCGGCCACGAACCGCGCCGACATCCTCGACAAGGCGCTGATGCGCGCCGGGCGTTTCGACCGTCAGATCGAAGTGGGGCTGCCCGACGTGAAGGAGCGCGAGGAGATTTTCAACGTCCACCTGCGTCCGCTGAAACTCGATCCGCAGCTCGACCGTTCGTTCCTGGCGCGTCAGACGCCGGGTTTCTCGGGCGCCGACATCGCCAACGTCTGCAATGAGGCTGCGCTGATCGCCGCCCGCCACAACAAGAAATTCATCTCGAAAGAGGACTTCCTCGCCGCCATCGACCGGATCGTGGGCGGTCTGGAGCGCAAGAACAAGATCATCACCGACGAGGAGAAGCGCGTGATCGCCTTCCACGAGGCCGGACACGCCACGGTGAGCTGGATTCTCGAAAACGCCAGCCCGCTGATCAAGGTGACGATCATCCCGCGCGGCAAGGCGCTGGGCGCCGCCTGGTATCTGCCCGAGGAGCGTCAGATCACCACGCGCGAGCAGATGATGGACGAATTGGCCGCCACGCTCGGCGGCCGCGTGTCGGAGCAGCTGACCTTCGGGCAGGTTTCGACGGGCGCCCTGAACGATCTGGAGCGCGTCACCAAGCAGGCTTACGCTATGGTGGCCTATTACGGCATGAGCGAGAACGTCGGCACGCTCTCCTACTACGATTCCACGGGCCAGAGCGACATGGCTTTCACCAAGCCTTATTCGGAGCAGACGGCCCAGCAGATCGACACCGAGGCCAAACGGGTGATCGAGCAAGCCTATAAGATGGCCGAGCAGGTGTTGCGCGAGCACGCCGACGGCCTGAAAGAGCTGGCCGAGCTGCTGCTCTCCCGCGAGGTGGTCTTCACCGAGGATGTCGAGCGCATCTTCGGCAAGCGCAAGAAGGACATCGAGCGCGAGCGCAAGGAGGCCGAGGCGAAAGCCAAGGCCGGGGGCGGCACTCCCGCCGGGGAGGAACCCGGGGCCGGGACGCAGGCTGCCGCGGTCGCCGGCCCTGAGGCTGGGCCCGACAAACCCGAAGCGGCTCCCGCAGCCCCGTCCGTCGCTGCACCCGAAGCCGAATAACCCCGTCGAACCCTCTACAACCCTTGAAAACAGATGAGTGAAAAAATGAAGAACCTCCGGGTGCGCACGCTGAGCGGGGCAGTCCTCGCGGCGGTGGTGCTCGGGGCCGTAATCTGGTCGCAGTGGAGCTTCGGCCTGCTGCTGATGGCGTTGCTCGTGGTCGGCATGTCGGAGTTCTACACGCTGGCCGAGAAGCAGGGCAGCCATCCCCAGCGGATCGTGGGACTGGTGGCCGGGGCGGTGTTGTTCGCCCTCAATTTCGCCTTTGTCTCGGACGACATCGAGATACTCGAAAGCGCCCGGCAGGCTTTTGCCTGCGGACTGGCCTTCCTGCTGCTGTCGCTGCCCGCCATGTTCATCTGCGAACTCTACCGCCGGCAGGGGAATCCCGCCGCCGATATCGGCACGACCCTGATGGGCGTGGTCTACGTGGCCCTGCCGTTTTCGGTGATGTGCTATATCCCGATGATCGGCAGCGATGTCTGGAACCCTTGGGTGATGCTTTTCTACATCTTCATCATCTGGTGCAACGACGTTTTCGCCTATCTGGTGGGCATGTCGGTCGGCCGTCACCGGCTGTTCGAACGCCTCTCGCCCAAAAAGTCGTGGGAGGGATTCTTCGGCGGCGTCGCCGGGGCCGTCGTCATGGGGCTGGTCGCAGCCCGGGTGCTGGACGGCGGCTACGTGGCGTGGGCCGGGCTGGCGCTGGTCGCGGCGGTCTCGGGCGTGCTGGGCGATCTGGTGGAGTCGATGTTCAAGCGCGCCGCGGACGTGAAGGATTCCGGGGCGCTGATCCCCGGCCACGGCGGAGTGCTGGACCGTTTCGACGCCATGCTGCTGTCGGCGCCGTTCGTCTTCGTCTATATGCTTTTTGTGATGTAACTGCAAACCTTAACGTTTATGAGAATCAATAAGGAAGGATATAAGATCATCGGCGTTTCGGGAGTTATCTGCCTGCTCCTGTGGTGGCTGTTCTATCATCTGCTGGTCCACGACGCGAACATCTCGCTGCTGTGGTTCAGCGCCGTCGTGCTGTTGCTGTTCTGGTTCTTCATCGTGGCGTTCTTCCGCGAGCCCCGCCGGGTGCGCATCCACGATGCCGACCTGGTCTTCGCCCCCTGCGACGGCCGCGTGGTCGTGACGGAGGTCGTGTCGGAGAACGAATACCTCAAAGAGGAGATGTTGCAGATCTCGATCTTCATGTCCATCACCAACGTCCACATGAACTGGGTTCCCGTGGGCGGCGAGGTGGAGTATTTCAAATACCATCCGGGGCGTTTCCTGGTGGCGTGGCACCCCAAGTCCTCGACCGAGAACGAACGCACGACCACCGTGGTGCGGATGCCCTCGGGCCAAAAGGTGCTCTTCCGCCAGATCGCGGGGCTGATCGCCCGGCGCATCATCTCGTACATGACCGTCGGCCATCAGGTCGAGCAGAACAGCGTCTGCGGATTCATCAAGTTCGGGTCGCGCGTCGATGTGCTCGTGCCGAAGGACAGCGAACTGCTGGTGGAGATCGGCGATCCCACCGTGGGGTCGCAGACCCCGATCGCCCGGCTGCGCAAGAACATAGAAAACGCATAGGACGATGAAGGCGACGCCCCAGACCTTCCTGCGGTTCATCGCGGGCGCGGCAATCGCCGCGGTCGTGCTCTTTCTGGTCTGGTATTTCTCGTCGATCGTCGTCTACATCCTCGTTTCGGCCGTGCTGGCCGTCATGGGGCGCCCGTTGGTCAAACGTCTTGCGGGCGTGCATTTCAGAGGGTGGCAGGTGCCGCGCTGGCTGGCCGCGCTGGCGACCCTCGCGGTGATCTGGGTGGTGGTGGCCACGTTGTGCTCGCTGTTCGTGCCGCTGGTCTTCAACAAGATCAACCAGTTCGCCCATGTCGATTTCGCCGCGGTCGTGGGGAGGATCGGCGAACCCATCGCCCGGATGCAGCACGATTTGCAGGTGCTCTTTTCGCTGCCCGAAAGCACCTTCTCGCTCTCGGATGAACTGACCTCGGCCCTCAAACAGGTCATCGACATCAATTCGCTCAATACGATCTTCTCGTCGGTCATCAACGTGGTCCTGTCGTCGGTGATCGCCGTCTTCTCCATTTCATTCATCACCTTCTTCTTCCTCAAGGAGGAGGGGCTCTTCTATGCGATGGTCACGGCGGTCTTCCCGGAACACTACCACGACAACATCACCCGGGCGCTGGATTCGGTGACGGTGCTGCTGGCGCGCTATTTCACGGGCATCCTCTCGGAGAGCCTGTTGCTGACGGTCGCCGTGTCGCTGGTGATGATGGCTTTCGGGATGAAGGCCGCCGACGCTGCGTTCATCGGCCTCATCATGGGGGTGATGAACGTCGTTCCCTATGCCGGGCCGCTGATCGGCGGCATCGTCTCGGTCTTCGTGGGCATCGTTTCGCCGATCGAGGGGATGGGCGTGGGACATACGGTCTTCATTATCGTCGGGTCGCTGTTGATTATCAAGGGGATGGACGATTTCATCCTCCAGCCGGCGCTCTATTCGGCGCGGGTGAAGGCTCATCCGCTGGAGATTTTCCTCGTGATCCTCATCGCCGGGTCGCTGGCGGGGATTCTGGGCATGCTGCTGGCCATCCCGTCCTACACGGTGATCCGCGTCTTTGCCAAGGAGTTCTTCTCGCAGTTCCGGCTGGTGCGCAAACTGACTGAAAAAATCTGATGGAACGGATTCTGATCGAGGGCGTTGTGGAGCACGGACGCCGGTTGGGGCGTGAGTTGGGTTTTCCGACGGCCAACCTGGCCGTTCCGGAGACGGTCGCGGCCGACGACGGGGTCTACCGTTCGCGGGCCGAGGTCGGGGGACGGACTTACGATGCGATGTCGAACTTGGGGCGCAACCCCTCGGTCGGAGGCGTCGAACGGCGTCTGGAGACCCATATTTTCGATTTCGGGGGCGAGCTGTACGGCCGTCCGCTGCGCGTCGAGCTGCTCGAAAAAATCCGCGACGAACGCAAGTTCGCCACGGTGGAGGAGCTTCGGGAGCAGATCGCCCGGGACAAGGAATATATTTTAAGAAACAGATAGGAATATGTATTTGGATTTGACACTTCCCTACAAGGTCGCCGATATGTCGCTGGCCGAGTGGGGCCGCAAGGAGATCGAGATCTCCGAGCACGAAATGCCGGGACTGATGGCCGTGCGCCGCAAATACGGGCCCCGGAAGCCGCTGAAGGGCGTGCGCGTGATGGGATCGCTGCACATGACCATCCAGACCGCCGTGCTGATCGAAACCCTCGTGGAGCTGGGCGCTGACGTGCGCTGGTGCTCGTGCAACATCTTCTCGACGCAGGACCATGCCGCCGCGGCCATCGCCGCCGCGGGCGTTCCGGTCTTCGCGTGGAAGGGCGAGACGCTGCCCGAGTACTGGTGGTGCACCGCCATGGCGCTCTCGTTCCCCGGCGGCAAGGGGCCGCAGCTGATCGTGGACGACGGCGGCGACGCCACGCTGCTGATTCACAAGGGCTATAAGGCCGAAAACGACGCCTCGACGCTCGACTACGAGCCTTCGTCCTACGAGGAGGAGGTGATTCTCGACACGCTGAAGCGGATTTTGGCCGAGGAGCCCGAAAAATGGCACCGCACGGTCGCCGAGTGGAAGGGCGTGAGCGAGGAGACCACCACGGGCGTACACCGCCTCTACCAGATGCAGGAGGCCGGCGAGCTGCTCGTTCCGGCCATCAACGTCAACGATTCGTGCACCAAGTCGAAGTTCGACAACCTCTACGGCTGCCGCGAGTCGCTGGCCGACGGCATCAAGCGCGCTACGGACGTGATGATCGCCGGCAAGGTGGTCGTCGTGTGCGGTTACGGCGACGTGGGCAAGGGATGCGCCCGCTCGATGCGTTCCTACGGTGCCCGGGTGATCGTCACGGAGATCGACCCCATCTGCGCCTTGCAGGCTGCGATGGAGGGCTTCGAGGTGAAGACCGTGGGGAGCGCGCTCGCCGAGGGCAACATCTACGTCACCTGTACCGGCAAC
Source organism: Alistipes intestinihominis (assembly GCF_040095975.1). Taxonomy (NCBI): domain Bacteria; kingdom Pseudomonadati; phylum Bacteroidota; class Bacteroidia; order Bacteroidales; family Rikenellaceae; genus Alistipes; species Alistipes intestinihominis. Next base: position 70,057 of record NZ_JBBMFL010000005.1, on the reverse strand, counting down.
TGCGACATCATCACGCTGGAACACATGGAGAAGATGCGCGATCAGGCCATCGTCTGCAACATCGGCCATTTCGACAACGAGATTCAGATGGCGCGCCTCGAAAAATCGGCTGCCGTGAAACTGAACATCAAGCCGCAGGTCGATAAGTTCACCTTCCCCGACGGACATTCGATCTTCATTCTGGCGGAAGGGCGTCTGGTGAACCTCGGATGCGCCACGGGACACCCTTCGTTCGTGATGTCGAACTCCTTCACCAACCAGTGCCTCGCGCAGATGGAGTTGTGGGAGAAGCATCTCGAAGTGGGGGTCTACCGCCTGCCGAAGCACCTCGACGAGGAGGTCGCACGCCTGCATCTGGACAATCTGGGCGTCGAACTGACACACCTGACTCCCAAGCAGGCCGCCTACATCGGCGTTCCCGAAGAGGGACCCTACAAGGCCGAGCACTACCGCTATTGACGGCGTTACGGAGTAGGGAAAAGGGACTCTCAAGTCCCCGGAATTGAAAATCACCCCTGCCGGAGCTTGCTCCGACAGGGGTGAAATCGTTGAAAGCGCTCTTGTCGGGCCGCCTCTTTGTTTTCAGAAGGTCACTGCGAACCAGCCTCTCAGCGCGGGCCATGTGTCGGCCGCGACGTGGATCAGCATGCCCGCCGAGGCGGCGATCTTGATCCCCGTGCCGACGATGAACGAGAGGAACGAACCGAACCCTATCAGAAAGGCTTTCGGCACGTCGCTGCGGTCGTTGAGCAGTTCGCCCAGCACGGCGCCCAGAAAGGGACCGAGAAAGATGCCCACGGGCGGGAAAAGGAAGAACCCTGCGAAGACGCCCACCGTGGCGCCGATGGCGCCCGCGCGCGAACCGCCGAAGCAGCGCGTCATCCACGCCGGGAGAAAATAGTCGGCGACGCTCACGGCGACGGTCACCCCGAGCCACAGCCACAGCGCCGAGGCGCTCATCTGGGAATAGGAGGTGAAATAGGCGCAAAGAAGCCCCGCGTAGCTCAGCACCACGCCCGGCAGGGCGGGCACGATACAACCGATGATGCCCAGTATCGAGAGTGCGAAAGCGAGCAGGGAGAGCGTGATGTCCATCGGAAGAGGCTTCGGGTGATTTCATGCTTTTCCGCGGCCGGGCCTGCCGGCCTGCGGCGTTATTCGACGAGCCGGTTGGTCGCCGTGTCGGGGAATACGATCCACGGCCGGAATTGCTTGGCCTCCTCGAAATCCATCAGCGCATAGGAGGCGATGATGATGACATCGCCGACCTGTACCTTGCGCGCTGCGGCGCCGTTCAGGCAGATGCAGCCGCTGCCGCGTTCGCCCTTGATGATGTAGGTCTCGAAACGCTCTCCGTTATTGATGTCCATAATCTGGACCTTCTCGCCTTCGATCATGTTGGCGGCTTCCATGAGCGCCTCGTCGATGGTGATGCTCCCCACGTAGTTCAGGTCGGCCTGCGTGACCGTTACGCGGTGGATCTTCGATTTGATGACTTCAATCTGGAATTTCATTATCGGATTCGGATATTGTCGATTAAACGGATGTCTCCCGCCTGTACGGCGATACAGCCCTGAATGCGTTCCGAGGCGTCCCATGCCGGCACCTCCTGCATCGTCAGCGCATCGACCGACTGGTAGTAGATCACTTTGAGCCGCGGATCGCTCTCCACCTCGGCCGTCACCCACGCTTTCAGTCCGGCGGGCGTCAGTTCGTGCGATTTCTCCGCGGCACGGCGCAGCACGGCGTAGATGTGCGGTGCGGCGGCGCGGTGCGGGGCGTCGAGCAGCTGATTGCGCGAGGAGAGCGCCAGCCCGTCGTCGCCGCGGACGATCGGGCACTCCACGATCTCGACCGGCAGCCGCAGCTGGGCCACCATCGCCTTGATGACGGCGATCTGCTGGAAATCCTTTTCCCCGAAATAGGCGCGCGCCGGACGCACGATGTCGAACAGGCGGCTGACGACCTGCGCCACGCCGTTGAAATGGCCGGGACGCGTCGCGCCCTCCATCACCTTGTCGATCTGCCCGAAGTCGAAGACCCGGGTGTCCTCCTCGGGGTAGATCTCCTCGACCGAGGGCATCAGCACGAGGTCCGCGCCGGCCTCCTCCAGGAGTTTCCGGTCCGCCTCCGGGGTGCGGGGGTAGTGACGGAGGTCGTTCTTGTCGTTGAACTGCGTGGGATTCACGAAGACGCTCACGACGACTGTGGCGTTCTCCTTCCGCGCGTGCTCGACGAGCGAACGGTGCCCCGCATGCAGGGCGCCCATCGTGGGAACGAATCCGATGCCCGATTGCTCCGTCCGGTCCAACTCGGCGCGAAGCTCCTTGACGCTTGTAAATACTTTCATCTCTTTTTGAAACGAGTTGCGGGGCAAAGGTAGAAATTCCCTCAGACATAACGAAGGAAAATCGTAAAAAATAGTTCGGCGGCGTTCCGAAAGGGCGGCGGCGCAGAACGATTTCCGTTCTGCGCCGCCTTTGTCCCGCAGTTGTCTTTACAGTCCCGCAACGGGCACCCAGCCTGCGATGCTGCGCGATGACGTGGGGCTGATGGCGTCCTCGCCGCCCTGGCTGTCGAACAGCACGAGATTCACGAGAATCTCCCCCGATGCGAGGTCCAGTTGCGAACGCGGCACGGCGACCTCGACCAGATAGCCGTTGTCCGTGTCGCCGTTGTCCGAGATCGTGCCGTCGTAGGCGGCCTGCACCGTGACGCCCATGTCGGTCTCGCGCCAGCCGCCGGCATAGACATCCGTGCTTTTCAGTCCGCTGTGCGAGACCTTGATGCGCCGGGCCGCGGAGGTGAGTTTGTTCCCTTCGTTGGCGGGCGATAGCAGGATGTTCACGTAGTCGTCGCGCGAGATGGCTTCGTCGAGCACCTCCACGAGGAAATAGACGTTCCTGTCGTCGCACGAGCAGCGGAGCGTGGCTTGCGCCTGCGACTTTTCTCCGACGAACAGCGCGTCGTCGGTCGCCGCCCACTCGGCGTTGTCGCCGTCGATATTGACCGTGCGGCGGGTCGCCGTGATGCGGTGGTTGAGTTCGAAACGGGCCAGCGCGATCGTGATGTCGCCTGACTTTTCGCTGTTGCGCATCGCCGCGATCACCTCGTGGCTGCCGTTCAGCTCCATGCAGCCCCACGAGCCTCTGCCCGGCAGCGCGACGAACGGTTCGCCGAACGTGCGTGCCTCGGCGTCGCCGAGACGCATGTTCAGATGGCTCGAAAGTCCGTAGGACACGAGGGTTTCGCCCGACGGAAACTGCACGAGGAAAGGTCCCGCGCCGTTGAACAGGTGGTTCTGACGGTCGGCGGGGCCCGTTTCGTCCCCTTCGAGGCGGGGCCATTGCCCTTCGCTGTCGGAATAGGCGAACGAAATGGCGTAGGAGGTGTTCCCGTTGACGCAGCTCACGGACGACTCCACCGCAGCGGCCAGTCTGTCGCCGTCGTTGAGGCGCACGACCACCGGCATCTGGTCGGTGTAGAGGGTGGCGTCCTTGTCGCTGTTGTACCAGTGCTGGCGGATGACCCGGTAAGGGGTTTGGTCGAGCCCCGGGCTCCAGGTCGCGCCGTTGTCCGTCGATACGATCATGGCGGTGCCGGAGTGTCCGCCGGAAATCCACTGCCGGCTCTCCGAGAAATAGCATTGCAGTTCGCCCGAGGGGAGCTGGATCATGTGCGGCTCCCAGTTCAGGCCGTGGTAGATCTCCTGCGGGGCGCTCCACGTCCTGCCGTTGTCCGTGCTGCGGAGCATGACGATGCCGTGGTCGTATTGGCACTCTTCGTACTTGACGCTCATGTTGGCCCGGTAGGAGGCGAAGGCCACGAGGTCGCCGTTCGCCAGCACGAGGGCATTGGGGTTGGTGAAGACCCGCTTGTCCTGCTTGCCGCGCGAATTGGTGATGACGTAGCGTTCGAGAAACAGCCCCCGGCCGGTCCAGTTTTCCAGATCGGGACTCGTGGCATAATAGATGTCGAAGCCGTTCGCGTTCCCCTGACCGCCGTAATGGTTGAACAGGATGTAGGAACCGTCGGACAGCTTTTTGACGCGGGCGTAGTTCGGGTTGTCGTTGCCCGTGACGCTTTGGCCGAGGTTGACGTAGCTGCGGTAGTTCATCTTGACCGACGACCGTGCGGTGATGTCGGCGTGGGAATTGATTTTGTCCGCGCCCTGGTTCAGCCGCCCGATGGGCGTCAGGGTCAGTTCCTGCGATTCGGAGGCCCCTCCCCGGTTCGGTCCGGGTGCGTTGTCCGGGTCATTGCAGGCCAGGATGCCGAGGCTGAGCGCCGCCAGGGCGAATTTCGTGATGGTTTGTTTCATGGCGTTCGGTTCATTGAGGGTCCGGAGCTATCTGGCATAGAACCGGAACTCGGTGGTTGAATGATAGGTTTCGCCGGGACGGAGCACGGCCGACGGGTATTCGGGGTGGTTCGGCGAGTCGGGATAGCGGAGTGTTTCGAGCAGCATGCCGCCGAACTTCTCGACCGCCCGGCCGCCCTTGCCCACGACCTTCGGGGAGAAGAGCCGCCCGGTGTAGGTCAGCAGGCCGGGTTCCGTGGTCCAGAGTTCGATCCCGCGGCCGCTGCGCGGCTCCCAGAGATCGGCGGCCCGGGCCAGTTCGCCCGTCTGGCTGCGGAGCATCCAGCAGACCGAAAATCCGCGCATCGTGCGCAGGTGTTCGTTGGGGGTGTCGATGGCATAATCCACGCGGTGAGGCTCACGCAGGTCGAAGGGCGTGCCCTCCACGGGTTCCGACGGCCCCAGCGGCACGAAGCGCGCGTCGTTGGGCAGGTAGCGGTCCGCCTCGACCTGCATCACGTGATCCATCACGTAGCCGCCGTCGTCCACGCCTTTGAGGTTGAAATAGGTGTGGTTCGAGAGGTTGACGATCGTCGGACGGTCGGTCGCGGCCTCGTATTCGGCCCGCCAGACATTGTCCTTCGTGAACCAGTAGGTGACCGTGCAGGCGAGGTTGCCCGGATAGCCTTCTTCGCCGTCGGGGCTCAGGCGCGTGAAGCGTACGCCCGCACGGTCCGCCTCCACGAGCGGCTCGGCCTGCCACATCACGCGGTCGAATCCCTTCGTTCCGCCGTGCAGGTGGCCCGGACATCCGGCCAGACACTCGTTGGCGGTGAGCCGCACGGTGTCGCCGTCGAGCGGGAACGAGGCATTGGCGATGCGGTTGCCGTAGCGGCCGATCAGGGCCCCGAAGAAGCGTTCGCTTCCGGTCTCGAAGTCGCGGATGTCGTCGTATCCCGGCACGATGTCGGCGATTACGCCGTTGCGGTCGGGAACGCAGATCCGTACCACGCGGCAGCCGTAGTCGATGACCTCCATCGAGGCGCCGTTGCCGCTACGGAGCCGGTAGAGGGTGACCTCCTCGCCGGACGAGAGCCGTCCGAACGGGGCGGTTTCCACGGAGGGCGCGCCTGCGGTGCAGGCGGTCAGGACCGCCGTCGCGCCGCAAACGGCCGCAAGGATGATTCGTTTCATGGCTGAACGGTTTTTTGTGCGGGGCGGTTCGCCGGTTTGTTTTGTTCTGTATCGGCTCCGATGCCCGGATCGCCCTGCTCGCGCATCCATTTCTTCAGTGCCCGGAACAGCCGGGCCTGTATGCGGGCATACTCCTTTTTCCCGGCCAGGTTGGTCAGTTCCCAGGGGTCTGCCGCCGTGTCGTACAACTCGAACTCCGGACGGTGATACCATCGTCCGACGATGAATTTCGCATGTTCCGTGTCGGTCGCTTTCCACGATTTGAGCCACAGCTCGTTTTCCATGTTTTTGGCGATCATCCTCTGATCGGGGGTCAGGTTCCAGATCAGCCGGTAGCGGCCGTCGCCCGCTGCGCGGATGGGATAGGGAGGTCCCGACGGGTAGTTGTCGTGGAGGTGGAAGGCATATTTGCGGTGGCGGTCGCTGCGCCCTTCGAGGAGCGGCGCGATGCTGCGGCCGTCCATCTCGCGGTCGGGACTTCCGCCTGCCAGCGCCACGAGCGTCGGCAGGATGTCTTCGTACTGCACGATGGCGTCGGTCGTGCGGCCCGGGCGGATGCGGCCGTCCCAGCGGGCGATCATCGCCGCGTGCACCCCGGCGTTCCAGTTGGTCCACTTGGCGCCCGTGAGCTGCGTCCCCTGTTCCGAGAGGAAGATCACCAGCGTGTCGTCGAGCAGCTCCCGTTCCCGCAGTACCCGTACTACGTCGCCCACCTCCCGGTCGAGCAGGTCGATTTCGGCCAGATAGGCCGCATAGCTTTTGCGCGTCTGCGGCGTATCGACGAAATGGGGCGGCAGAACCAGTTTCCCGAGGTCGAATTTCGAAGGATCGCCGCCCGTCCACGGAACGTGCGGGTTGACCGAGGCCACCACCAGGCAGAAGGGTTCTTCACGGTCGCGCGAAATGAACTCCTCGACCCCCTCCATCGTGTGCGAAGGGTCTTTCGTCAGGCAGTTGACCGCGAATCCGGGGACCCGTTCGAACGGGAAGGCTTCTTTCGGGTGGATGTGCCATTTCCCCGCCAGCCCCACCCGGTAGCCGAGCCGCGCAAGGCGTACGGGCATGGTCTCGACCCCTTCGCGGATCGCGCTGAGGTTGTAGTGCCCGCCGTTGCGGATCGGGTACATGCCCGTATAGAGGCAGTGGCGTGTGGGCACGCTCGTCGATACGGAGTTCCAGGTGTTCGTGAAGCGCATGCCTGCGCGGGCCAGCGAGTCGATGTGCGGCGTGCGGTTGTTGACCGCGCCGTAGCAGCCGATGTCATACCAGCTGCAATCGTCGGCGAGGATGACGACCATGTTGGGCCGCTTCTGGGCTGCGGCCTGCTGCCCGGTCAGGGCAGCGGCCGCGAAGCCTCCGAGCATCAGTGTTCGTTGAAGATTCATTTTTGCAGTCGTTTATCGTTTCAATTCCCGGAGCATCACCGCCGACCAGAGGTTGTCGGGTTTCAGCTCCACGGATTTCGCAAAGCATTTCCGGGCTTCGTCCCGGTTGCCGAGTCCCAGTTGTCCGAGCCCCTGGGTGTAGCAGGCCCGGGTGTTGATCGTCGCCACGGTCTTGCCCGTGGTGCCCTCGGCGCCGTAGAAGTTCACGTAGTCCTCGACGACGGCGGCCTTTCCGGCCTCGACGAGCGCTTCGAACAGGGCTTCGGCCTCGGCCTTTTTGCCCAGTTTTTCGAGCGCGAGGCCCTGCCAGTAGCGGTAGTCGGTCTTCTTGACGTTCACCGCCGCGGCCTTTTTGTAGTTCAGCATGGCCTTGGAGCGGTTGCCCATTCGTTCGTAAGCGTTGCCGATGAACCAGTAGATCTGGGCGTCGCGGGGCGTGCGTTTGTCAACGAGGAACACCTGGTGGTTCTCCGGATAGTCGAAGGCGCTTTCGAAGAGCCCGAGGGCCTCTTTCCGCTGCCCTGCGGCGAATTTCTCCTCCCCGGCCAGCAGCAGGGCATCGACATAGACATCGTGGAAATTGGCGACGCCTTCGCGCGTCGGGAAATAGCACTCCTTCAGCAGTTTGAGCACATAGTCGTAATCCCCGACGAAGATGCCCGCCGTGACCTCTCCGGCCAGCGGGGAGTAGCGCTTCGTGCAGACGGCGTGACGGCTTTTCAGCAGGTCGTAGCGCACCTGCACGTCCTCGCCCTTGGCTTCGTAGACCTGATCTATCTCTTCGAGGAAAAGCGCCTCTTCGGGTGCCAGGTCGATGGCCTTGCGGTAGTATTTCACCGCCTCGCCGTAGTTCTTCGTGTGCAGCCAGTGCGCCCATCCGAGGTTGCGCCATGCCATGGCGAACGAGGGTTCTTTGGCGATGCACTGCTCCCATTCGGCCATCGCGCGGTCGGGCTGTTTGTTATAGTAGAGGTTTCCCAGGTAGTAGCAGGGTTTGTAACTCTCCGGGCAGAGCTCCTTGGCCCGTTCCAGTACGGCGACCGTTTCCAGCCGGAACGGGTTGCAGCGGTCGGTCGGGATCGCCAGCGCCGCCGTGAAATACTTCTTTTCCGCGGCCTTGTCGCCGGCCTTGCCGGCCAGATAGCCCAGCCACATCTTGACGGTGGGGTAGGCCGTTCGGGCGTCGATCCGTTCGAGCAGCTCCACAGCCGTTTCCGGAAATCCGTTGTGCAGGTAGGCGAGGGCCAGTTCGAGATACGATTCCGGTTCGTCGCGCATCAGCGTTTCGAAATAGTCGCTCTCGCCCAGCAGCAGCTGTTCATAGGCGGCGTAGGCGTTCACGGGATCGGTCTCCGATACACGCTTCACGCAGGCCGAGGCGCCCGCCTTGTCGCCCTGTGTGCGCAGGATGGTGGCTTTCAGGTTCAGGGCGCTGAAATTGTCGGCGTTGCGGGCGATGGCCTCGTCCAGCCGTTCGAGCGCCATCGGAATGTCGCCCTGCGCCACGTAGAGCTGCGCCAGCTGGAAATTCCCCGCCGAATTGTAGTTGTAGTTCCAGACGGCGCGGTAGAGCGTGTCCATCGCCGCTTCGACCTTGCCCTCCTGTTTGAGGATCAGCCCCAGGTTGTACATCGCCTCGCAGTCCTTCGGACGGGTATAGTCCTTGGTCTGGCGTTCGATCGCCTTGCGCAGGTAGCGGGCGGCCTTCTCGTTGTCGCCGCGCTGACGCCACCAGACGCCCATCTGCGTGTTGGCGCGCGTGTCGCCCGGATCGCGGCGCAGCACCTCTTCGAAATAGTCCGTGGGGTCGATGAACGGGTTGTGGAATTGCAGGTTGCGCATCCCGACGAGATAGCACTCCTCGGTGTTTTCGATCTGTTCGGGACGCAGCGGACGCTTCACGATCTCCGGCAGCGGTTTGTCCGGGTCGCGCTCCACGGGCGAGTAGGCCAGCAGCTCCCTGCCTGCGGCGTCGGTGAGCGTGATCCGCAGGTCGGTCGGCCGGATCGTCTTGTCGATGGCGACGGTCTCCACGAACGGCGCGTCGGGTGCGAGGTCCGTCCGCCGCGTGAAGAGCGTCCGCCCGCCGGCCGTGAGCGCGACGGTCGTTCCGGAGAGTTTCTCCGTGGCGTTGACGCCGATCAGCGCCTTGCCCGGGGCCACGAGGTCGAGGTTCAGGGCCGCCTGACGGTTGCCGGTCTTCACGCCGCCGATGTCGCGCAGTCCGTACCAGTAGTGGGTGAACTCTTTCACCTCGTAGGGGGCGCTCCAGTTGTAGTCGGGCTGGTTGTCCGAGTAGGCGCCCACCATCAGTTCGCAGTAGTGGCCGTCGCTGTCGGTCAGGATGCGGGTGTCCCACTCCGAGTTGGGGCCCCAGAGCCAGAATTTGCCGCCCTTGACGATGTGGTGGTTGCCCGCCAGCATCGTGCCGGCCTTGCGGCCGTGGTCGTATCCGGCGATGAAGTCCTCCTTGAGGTCGTGCACGAACATCGAGTTGGACATGAAGTGGTTCTTCCACCACGAGGCGTCGATGCCGTCGGCGTATTCGTCGATGCCGTTGAACGGCTCGCGGGTGACGGGCCAGTGCGCGAACCAGTTCTTGCAGTGGAAGGTCACGAATTCGGTGCTCTGGGGGAAGATGATCTGGTAGTTGTCGTCCACGAGCGTCGAGACGTTCGACCAGTAGAGCATCGAATTGTCGTTCTCGGTCGAGTTGACCAGCCGTCCGGTGATCTCCATGTAGGATTTGCCCGGACGGAGCGTGATGCCGATGGCCCACGACATGCGGTGGCGGAGTTCGGTCTCGCCGACCCAGATGGTCTTGCTGCCGTCCCCGTTCTCGACGATGCGGTAGTCGCACGGGATGTTCGACGTGGCGCGGTGGTGGTGGAAGACGTTCCATTCGACGCCGCCCGAAATCCACGCTCCCGTCATGCCGACGTTCGCCGGCTTGACCACGTGCTGGTGGTAGAAGATGTCGTAGCCGTTGGTTTTGTCGATGGCGTAGAACAGCCGTCCGCCGATCTCCGGCAGGACGCACAGTTCGACGTATTCGTTTTCGAGGTAGAGGGCCTTGTAGCTCACCGTCTTTTTGTCGCGCGTCATGTTGTCGTCGAGCGCATAGGGGTAGACCGAGCGGCGCGCCCGCTGGTAGGACCAGTCGCGTTCGAAGATGGGCGCCGTTTCGGCTGCGTTGAGGACGTAGGTGGGGAGTTCGAGCGTTCCCTCCCGGGCCGTGACGGCGGTTTGCTGGGCCCGGGCGCCGGCCGCAATGCCGGCGAGCAGGGAGAGCGTCATCAGGATTTTTCGTTTCATCGGATATTCGTTTGGGTGTTTTCTAATGCCAGTTTTCGTTTTGGACCAGGGCGGGATTCTTCTCCCGTTCGGACGAGGGGATGGGCCATTTGAGGTAGGCCGGTCCGCCCCACCGGTATTCGTATACGGGAGCGCCCCAGGTCTCTTGCAGACCGTTTCCGGCGGCGAACTTGTCCGCCTGCCACGTTCCCCAGCGCAGTTCGTCGCAGTAGAGCTGCTCTTCGCAGGCCAGCTCCCATTTCTTCTCGTTGCGGATGCGCGGGCGCAGTTCGTCGGCGCTGGTCACGGCGACGTGGGAGTTGCCCGGCGCGTTGAGTTCCGCGACGCCCGCGCGCTTGCGGACCTCGTTCACATAGCCTGCGGCTTCGCCGTAGCGTCCCTGTTCGTTGACGGCCTCCGCGAGGCACAGCAGCACGTCGGCATAACGGAAGATCGGCACATCGACGGGGTTGTACTGGATGTGCGCATATTCGTTGCCCGAGGTCACGAATTTGCGGATCGAGTAGAGCATGTAGCTGTTCGCACGGGTCTCCAGGTCGAGCGACGGCGCCGCGCTGGAGCGGAAAGGCCACCGCAGCGTATAGGTCAGCTCTGCGCCCGACGCGCCGCCCTTGTAGGTCGAGTAGGGGGTGATGACCGTCGCCTCCAGACGGGGATCGCGGCCGGTGTAGGCCGCGCGGATACGCGCTTCGTTGCCCGTCTCGAGGTATTTCGAGAGGTCGGCTCCGTAGGTCTGCATCGTCGAACTCTCGGCTGCGGTCATGTTGTCGCGCAGGAAATAGACGCTGCGGGCCTTGGGCTGCATGGCGTCGTAGCCTTCGATCACGTCGTCCCAATCGAAGGGCCTGCCGTCGGCCCACTCGTAGGAGTCAACGAAGCGGGCGTTCATGAAGAACTTCGAGTCGCCGTTGCCTTTGGTGACCATGTTGCCGTAGGTGTAGCTGAAGACGTTGCCGAAACCGTCGATGTCCTCCATCTGGGCGCTGAAAATCATCTCGTCGCACTTCTCGTTGGCCAGCTTGAAGAGGTCGGCATAGTCGCCCCGATAGAGGTCGTAGCCCAGCTTGCCGACTTCGAGAAAATCCTTTTCGGCCTCCTCCCATTTCTTCAGCCACAGGTAGACTTTCCCGCGCAGCGTGTAGGCCGCTCCCTTGGTCACGCGGCCGTAGTCGCTGTCGCTCGACTTGTACTTGCCGGGCAGCTCCTCGCAGGCGATGCAGTCGTTCAGGTCGTCGATGATGACGCCCCACACCTGTTCCTCCGACGAGCGGGCGCGGGTGTACTCCCCGGGCGCGAGGTTTTCCAGATAGACCGGAACGCCCCGCCAGAGACAGTTGAGACGGTAGTAGTGGAAGGCGCGCAGGAACTTGCACTCGGCGATGCGCTGGCGTTTGAGGGCGTCGCTCATCGTGGGGCACGAGGCGATGTTGTTGATCACGTCGTTGGCGCGGTTGACGCCTTCGTAGAAGCGTTTCCAGTAGGTCAGGAACGAAGCGTCGTTGGGCTGGATCGTTCCCGTGAGGTAGGAGTAGTTGAGGTAGATCATGGAGTTCGACGGGTCCATGACCGACGAGAATGCGTCCCAGTTGAGGCGCGAGCGGGTGCCGTCGATATAGTCGTAGAGGATGTTGCTGTAAGCGCCGACGACGACCGATTCGGCCAGCGTGGTGGTCGAGAACGCCGTGCCGGAGCTGACCTCGTCGTAGGACGAGAGGTCCAGGAAGTCGTTGCAACCGGCGAGCGCGAGTGTCAGGGCCGACCCGATGAGTGTCTTATGTAAATGCTTCATAGTGGACTGGAGGATTTAGAATTTGATGTTGAGGCCGACCGAATATTGTTTCAGGCTGGCGTAGTAGTTCATCGTGTCCGAAAATTCGGGGTCCATGCCCGGATAGTCGGTGATGGTCCAGAGGTTCTCGCCGCTGAGGTAGATGCGGACATCTTGCAGACGGATTTTCCGCAGCCATTTTTTCGGCAGCGTGTAGCCGACGGTCAGGTTCTTGAGTTTCAGGTAGTCGCCCTTGTAGAGCCAGTGCGTCGAGTAGTTCGAGCCGCCGTTCTGCTCCGAGCCGTAGTTCATCGTCAGGCGGCCGTGCTTCGACGTGAGGTTCGTGCGCGGGTCGGCGGGGTTCTCCGGATCGAAGAAATAGTGGTCGTAGGCGATCTCTTTGGGGATGGTCGTGTTGCCGCGCGTGGAGTAGGAGTTGAACCCGAGGTAGCGCCAATAGATCGAGAAGCCTCCGGCCCCGGCCCACGTCATCGAGAGGTCGATGCCTTTCCACGCCAGATCGACCTGGAATCCGTAGTAGTATTTCGGACTCATCGAGACATCCTGGAACGTATAGTCGTTCTCGTTGCCGTAGATGCCGTCGCCGTTGGTGTCGGCGTAGAGGTAGTCGCCGTACCAGATGCCCTTTTTGCCGATGGTCTGGTTGGGAAGGAACGTGTTGCCTGCGGCGACCATCGCTTGGGCCCACTCCATGTCCTGCTCGGTGCGGATCATGCCGTCGCGCGGGCCGCCCTGCGGGTTGACCGAGCCGTCGCTGAAGAAGTAGCTGCCGTTGCCCTTGTAGGTGTCGAGCAGGTAGAATTCGTTGATGAGTTTGCCTTCCATCACGCGGCGCGTGGTTCCCACGGCCGTGGTGACATCGCCGAGATTGGTGTCGTAGACGCGCGTGCCGTCTTCGCCGGTCACCCAGCCCGCTTTGAGCCGTCCTTTGTATTTGGTCACCTCGTTCCAGTTGCGCGTGAAGTTGGCCGAGATGCCGTAGGAGAAATCCTTGACCCGGTCGCGCCAGCCGAGCGTCAGTTCCAGACCGTTGTTGGTCACCTCGCAAAGATTCTGGTTGGGGGCGCTCTTCTGGCCGATGGTGGCGAAGATCGGGGCCCGGTAGAGGATGTCGTCGGTCACCTTGTTATAATAGTCCATCTCGAAGGTGAGGCGGTTGTGCAGCACGCCCAGCTCCACTCCGACATCGGTGGACGTGGTGGTCTCCCACTCCAGCAGGTCGTTCGAAAGCGAGGCCACGATGCCCGGCGACTGCTTGCCGCCGAACGAGTAGAGGTAGCCCGAAGCGTAGGTCGCCTGATATTCGTAGTTGTCGATGGAGTGGTTGCCCAGTTTGCCCCACGAGGCGCGCAGTTTGAGGTTGTCGATGCCCGAATCCCGCATGAAAGCCTCCTGCGAGATGCGCCATCCGGCCGATACCGAGGGGAATATGCCCCAGCGCGACTTGCGGGCGAAGCGCGACGAGCCGTCGTAGCGGAGGTTCGTTTCGAAGAGATAGCGGTTGTCGTAGGCATAGGTCAGGCGGCCGAAGAACGAAGCCGTCGCAAAGTCGGTCTGCGTGCCGTCGATGCTCGTCACGGTGGTCGCCGTGTCGAACTCCACGAGTTTGTCCTGCGCGAATCCGGTCTTCTGGGCCTTGAAGTTCGACGTGTTGCTGTACATGGCTTCGAATCCCGCGAGCACCGTGAGGTCGTGCTTCTCGGCGAAGGTGTAGTCCCACGAAAGGTTGTTCTGGAATGTCCACCGGTAGGTGCCCCTGTCGGTCTGGGTCAGTTCCAGCTTGCTCAGGTCCTCGTAGCGGTAGGCCCAGTCGTTCTTCGAGAACGAGAAGGCGTTGCAGGTCTTGCCGTAGAACCGGTGTTCGGAACTCGACCGGGCGTAGTTGAACGAGACGTTGTACCGGATGCGGTAGGGGAGTTTGACGTTGGCGAAGACCGCGGCGTTGACGTAGTGGCTTCTCTCCTCGCCGCCGAAGCGGTTGATGAAGTAGAGGTTGTTGCGCGACGAGGAGCCCTGTTCGGGATTCTCCACCCAGCCGTATTTCCCGTCGTAGTAGGGATAGATGCCCGGCGTGGCGCGGGACATGTAGTCCGAGGCGCCGCCGAAGTCGTTCAGTTCGCGCGTGCCCTCGTATCCCCACAGCTTGGTGCCTATTTCCAGCCATTTGGTGACCTGCGACGAGACGTTGGTGCGCAGCTGGAACCGCTCGGTGCCGGTCCGTGCCACGACGCCCGGGTTGTTGACGTAGGAGAACGACATGAGGTATTTCGTGCCGCCCGACGATCCGCTGGCCGATAGGTTGTGCTTGTGGTAGACGTTGTTTTCGAACATCGCTTTCATCCAGTCGGTGTTGGGGTAGGCGACGTAGTTGGGGTAGCCCGAGTCGGCGATGCCGTTGGGGTCTTTCTCCTTTTCGCGCCAGAGGTCGATCATCGCCTGCGAGAAGGGCAGCGTGCCGTCGATGTTCTCGGCCGATTCGTTCATCAGCTCCATGTAGTCGGCGTAGTTCGATATCAGTTCGAAGTGATTCGCCGGGCGGTTGAAGGCCACCATGCCGTTGTACGAGATGTTGAACTTGCCGGCATTACCCCCCCCCGTCTTGGTGGTGACGAGCACTACGCCGTTGGCGCCGCGGTTGCCGTAGATGGCGCACGAGGCGGCGTCTTTGAGCACCGACACCGACTCGATGTCATCGGGGCTGACGTTGGCGATCGAGCTCTCGAAGCCATCGACGATGACCAGCGGCGCCGAGTTGTTGAGCGTCCCGATGCCGCGGATGCGCATCAGCATCCCTTCCTGTCCGGGTTGTCCCGAGGTCTGCGAGACCATCAGTCCGGCGTTCATGCCCTGCAAGAGCTGGGCGGTCGAGGTCACGGGCCGCGACTCGGCCTCCTTGGCGTAGTTGACCGACGACACGGCGCCGGTGACGTTCACACGCTTCTGGATGCCGTATCCGACCACCACGAGGTCTTCGATAAGGTTCGCCTGGGGTTCCAGCGTTACGTCGATGCGGGTGCGGGAGCCTACGCGGATCTCCTGCGTGGCGTATCCGAGGTAGCTTATCACGAGGGTTTCGTTCGGCGAGGCGACGATCTCGAACTTGCCGTCCGAGGAGGTGCTCACGCCGCGGGTTGTATTGGCGACAGCCACGGAGGCCCCGACGAGGGGTTTCCGGGCATCATCAAAGACAGTTCCCGTGATCCTGGCGGACTGCTGCTGTGCGAAGGCGAAAGACGCTGCGAACAGCAGCACGGCCAGGACGAATCGTTGTTTTGATGTAATCATAAGGCCATTGGTTGATGGTTAGTAAATTCGGTTATGCGGTTGTTGCGAAAGTCCGGCGGTTTATTGTCCGGGTTTGCTCCGGGCGGTACGTGTGAGGATGGTTGCGGTTCGGTTCATGGTAGTTCGGCACGGCCGGGGTCGGGCTGGCCGTATCACAAATTTGGCGAATAACTGCGAATCGGAATAGAACAAAAAATGCAATTCAGGGAACAACGCCCCGTCAGTCGGCATTATGCTCCTTCATGTACTCTGCGGGGAGGATACCATAGAATTTTTTGAAACATTTGGCGAAGTAGGAAGGGGTGTTGAACCCCACCGAATAGCAGACTTCATTGATGCGGCAGTGGTTTTCGGTCAGCATCTGCGCGGCCACGACGAGCCGTTTGGTGCGGATATAGTCGTTGGGCGTGGTGTCGAGCAGTCCCTTGATCTTGCGGTTGAGCGTCGATTTGCTCAGACAGAAGGCTTCGGCGAGCTGTTCGTTCGAGAAGTTGGGGTCGCTGATGTTGGCTAGGATGATCGCGTCGAGCCGCGAGAGGAACTCCTCGTCGCTGTGCGGCAGGTTGTAGAGGTGCGCCGCGAGGGGCATGGCCTTGTTCTTGAAGGCGTTCTTCATGGCGCTCCGCTTGTCGAGGATGTTCCGGATGCAGGCTTGGAGATACTCCATGCTGAACGGCTTTTCGATGTAGAGGCTCGCGCCGCACTCCATGCCCACGACTTTCGACCGCGTCGAGGAGAGCGCCGAGAGGAGGATCACCGGGATGTGCGAGGTCTCGAAATCCCCGCAGATACGCTTGCAGAGTTCCAGTCCGCTCATGCCGTTCAGGGCGATGTCCGAGAGGACGAGGTCCGCCTCCTGCTGGCGGAGCAGTTCCAGCGCCCGTTCGGCGGACGCGGCGGTGAGTATGCGGTATTCGCCTTGCAGCTTGCGTTTCAGGTAGGCCGAGAGATCGGCGTTGTCCTCCACGATGAGCAGCGTCGGAAGTCCCGGCTTCTCCGGACCGCCTTCGGGTGCGGCTGTCGCCTCCTCCCCGTTGGCGGGCTCCGCCGCGGTGCGGCGCAGGGGCAGCGTGAGGATGAAGTCGGTGCACTCCGTGCCGTCGTCGAGGACGAGCGATCCGCCGTGCAGTTCGGCGAGGGTGTGGGCCAGCGAAAGCCCGATGCCGACGCCTTTGGCGTCGTTACCGTACTGCACGAAGGGTTCGAATATCCGGCTGCGGTGCTCCTTCGGGATGATCGGGCCGTCGTTGCGGATCGAGACCACGGCATTGCCGCCCTCGCTGCGGGCTTCGACCTCGATATACGATTCGGCGTATTTCAGGGCGTTGTGCAGCAGGTTGTTGAGGATCTTGTTCAGTCCCGGTTCGTCGGCCAGGATGGAGAGTTGTTCCTCCTCGTGGCGGAACGTCAGCCGGAGGTTGTTGCTCTTGGCCGTCTCCGCGAAGTTGAAGCAGAGGAAGCCGATCTTCTCGATCAGGTCGAGGTTGCCGCAGTTGAGCATGTAGCCGTGGCACTCGATCTTCACGAAGTCCAGCAGCTCCTTCACCAGCTGCGACAGGTATTCGGTGTTGTTGTTGATGACCATCAGGTCCTCGCGGACCTCGCCGCCGCACTCCCCGGAGGCGAGGATGTTTTGCAACGGCGTGCGGATGAGCGTGAGCGGGGTCTTGATCTCGTGGACGATGTTCGAGAAGAAAGCCATCTTTTCGTTGAACAGTTCGATTTCGCGGGCCCGCTTGTATTCGTTCTGCCGCTGCCGCTCGCGTTTCACGGCCTTGCGGTAGAAGTAGTGCGACACGAGGATGCTTGCGACGATCAGCAGCAGGACGTAGAGCAGGATCGCCGGCGTCGATTTGTAGAAACGCTGCGCCACGGTGATCTCCACGGCGGGATGCCGGTCGTTCCAGATGCCGTTGCTGTTGACGCCCTTGACTTGCAGGCGGTAGCTGCCCGCGGGGATGTTCGAATAGAAGATGCGGTTGCTCTCCGGAACCTTCCGCCAATGGGTGTCGTAGCCTTCGAGCCGGCAGAGGATGGTGTTGCTCGCCGGCGAGGCGAATCCGAGCAGCGCGAATCCGAACCCGAAGGAGTTCTGGCGTGCGTTGAGTGCGATGTGCTGCGTGCGGTCGATGTTGCATGCGAGGGGCGATCCCTCTTCGCCCGCCTTCACGATCCGCTCGCCGATGCGCAGGTCCGTGATGACGATCTCCGGGACGCGTGTGTCGGTGTGGAACGTGCGGGGGTTGAAGCGGACGAAGCCGTCGGACGACCCGAAATAGAGTGTGCCGTCGGAGGTCTTGAACCCTGCATTGTAGTTGAATTCGTCGTTCAGCAGTCCGTCGGTGGTGGTGTAGGCTTTGGTTTCCAGCGTGGCGGGCGTGAAGCAGATCAGCCCCTTGTTGGTGGAGATCCAGAGGTTGCCGCTGTCGTCCTCGACGATCCGGTAGTTGATGTCGCTCGGCAGGTTTCCCGCACCGAGCAGGGCTTGGTCATAGACCACGAAATCGTCGTTTTGCCCGTCGTAGAGGCAGAATCCCGCGCTGAACGTCGTCGCCCAGATGCGGTCTGCGCTGTCGCGGAACACCGAAAGCACCTTGTTGCTCGGCAGCGAGCGCGGATTGTCCGCCGCATAGGTGTAGCTGCGCACGATCGCTCCCGCCGCGGGGTCGTAGCGGATGAGCCCGTTGGCGTAGGTGGCCACCCACAGGTCGCCGGAGATGTCTTCGGCGATGTCGGTGATGAACATGCCCTCGAAGACGGGGATGGGCGTGAAACTGTCGCCCGCGCGGTCGTAGCGCAGCATGCCGAGCGTCGTGCCCACGAGCAGATCGCCTTCCGATGTCTTGTAGATGGTGTATATCTTGTTGTCGTGCAGGCTCGACGACTCGTCCCGGCGGCTGTATACCTTCACCGCTCCGGTTTTCAGGTCCAGCCGGTAGAGCCCCTGGAACGAACCCAGCCACAGCTTTCCGTCGTCGTGGCCGATGCCGAAGAGGGCTTCGGGAAGCTGTTTGTTCCGGTATTTGCGCAACTCTTTGGTTTTGAGCGAGTAGGTCATCAGCCCCGATTTCTCGGTGGTGATCCAGAGCCGTCCTTCGCCGTCGTCGGCGAATCCCCGCACGAGGCAGTTGGCCAGCGGTTCGTCCCCGACGATGTGATATTTGTCGAAATTCTGGTGGAAGGCCCCCGAGTAGTTCACGCCGCCGGCGTTGGTGCCGATCCAGATGCCGTCGGAGTCGTCTACCAGCACCGAGAGCGTGTGGCTGTCCGAGAGCGAGAATTTGTCCTGCCGGTCGGCTTTCAGACGGATGGTTTCGCCGCTGCCGGGGTTGTAGACGTAGATGCCTTTGGTGGTGGCCGCCCACAGTTCGCCGTCGCGGCCCGAAAAGAGCGATTCGGGAACGTAGCGGTTCTCGGCGTTGGGGATCAGCGTCCGGATTTTGCTGCTCCGGGGCGCTATCTCGCAGACGCCCTTGTCAACGCTGGCCACGTAGAGCGTGTTGTAGGGGCTTTCGATGATCTCGATGATGTTGTCGTTGCGGAAGAGCTGCCCGCGGTCGCCGAACTCCACGGGCGTCGCCTCGGTCAGCGCCTTGTCGGCGTGGTAGAGGTTCGAGAAGTAGAGCGAGAGCCAGCACTCGTTGTTCACGTCGAAGCAGAACGAGGTGATGTTCGCGGGGAGCGTCTGCCGCCCCTCTTCTACGAAATAGTTTTTCAGCGCACCGCTTTCCGGGTCGCAGGAGAAGAGACCCTGGTTGTTGACGGCCATCCAGATCACGCCCTGCCGGTCTTTTTTGATGGTGGTCACCTTGTTGTGGATCACCGTGCCCCGGTCGCTGGGCGTGTCGAGGGTCCTGAAACGGTCGGTCGCGGCGTCGTAGAGCACCACGCCGCTGTCGGTGCCGATCCAGATGTCGCCCCGGTCGTCCTCGCAGAGCGAGACGATGAATCCGGAATTGCCGCCGAGCTCGTTCTTGTGGAAGGTCCGGAACCGCATGCCGTCGTAGCGGTTGAGGCCGTCCGAGGTCCCCAGCCAGATGAATCCCCGTGAGTCCTGGATGATGGCGTGCACGCAGTTGTAGGAGAGTCCACTGTCGGTGGTCTTCAGATGGGTGAAATACCGCGCGCCGGGGTTGACCGCCCCGGCCTGCGGAACAGCCGCGAAAAAGGCCAGCAGGCATAGAAGCATGCCTGCCGCCCGTTTCGCTGTCCGTCTGTCCGGTTTCACGGCGTTCATTTCAACGTTATGCGCAGCCATTCCCCGGGGTAGTCGCTGTTCTCGCCCTCGGCCTCCTCGACGAGCGCGAATACGGGCCCCTCTTTCACCGTCTCCTTGTAGTGGTGGCGGAGGTGTGCGCGGAGCTCCTCGCCCGGCGCGGGTTTGCCGCCCAGCAGCTCCCAGCCGATGCACAGCCGGGCTCCGAAGCCCAGGTCGGTGTCGCCGGCGTCGTTGACCGTGCCTTGGAGATCGACCTCGGTCCGGCCTTTGGCGACGGGCCGCCACGAGGAGTTCTCTTCGCGGTAGACCAGCCAGCGGCCCTCGGCGTTGACGAGGATCTTATACGTGTCCCAGCCTCCGCCGGCCGACCGCCGCGCCAGCAGCAGGGCCGGGGCGTCGGAGTTCTCGGGAGTGAAGGCCACGAGGTTTTCATCGAAGAGGTAGGTCGCCACGATGAAGCAGTCGTCGGTGTAGCCGAAGTCGGTGAAAACCGATGCGGCGGTCTCCTTGCCGAGGAACCAGTAGTCGTTGTTCTCCCGGTCGAACTCCCCGACGGGCGCCATTTCCACATCGCCTTTGGCGACGGTCTTGGCGCGGTTCAGCCGCCCGACCATCAGCCGCACGCCGCCGCGCGAACGCTCCCCGTCCGGATAGCGGAAAGTCCCGGTTCCGAGCACGCGGTCGTTGCCGATGTAGTCGATCGAGCCCCAGTAGCCGACGAACGGCGAGGTGGCGAAGCGGAAGTTGTCGGCCCGTTTGTCGCCGATGAAGACCCACATGCCCTGTACGTTCTTGTAGACGCCGTTCGAGAGCACGATCATCTCGCCCGTAGGCAGTTTGGTCGAATAGGGGCCGAATCCCACGAAATCCTTGTTCAGCTGTTTCTTCCGGGGGTATTCGGGGCCTCCCTCGCTGCGGATCGACTGGTCCGAACGCCAGTTCGTCGCGGCGTCGGTGCGCACGACCACCGGGGTCTGGTCCATCTTGTACTTGCCGCTCCAGACCTCCAACGGCACGGCGATCCCGTAATCGTCGTCGAGCCATACGCCCGAAGGCATGCCGTCGGCCGTGCAGCGTTCGTCGAACGTCCGGGAGATGATCTCGCCGTCGCGGTACGAACAGCTCTCCTTGCCCTGCCACGTCCGGCCGCCGTCGAACGACCGGATGAGGATCGTGCAGGGCTGCGAAACGCCGTTGAGGGTCTCGTTGCTGTCGGTGATGTACATCTGGATTTCGCCCGAGGGGAGTTGGAGCATCGCCGGTTCCCAGCAGCGGCCCGTGTAGATGTTCCGCGGTTCGGAGAAGCTGCGGCCCTTGTCGTCGCTGAACATGATTTCGACGCCGCAGTTCTCGTTGGTGTGGGCGATGTCGTTGTAGCCCTTCTTGTAGCGCCACTGGTAGGCGAGCAGGATGCGTCCGTCCTGCAATTCGACGAAGTCCGGGTTCACGAAGACCATCTGGTCGGCCCCCGCCGAGGAGCGGGCGTCGAAACGCTGGCGCACCATCTGTGCGTCGCTCCACGTGCGTCCGCCGTCCTCGCTGCGCCGCACGAAGGCGTCCCAGCCGAAGTGGTCGTTCATGAAGGTCATCAGCAGCGTTCCGTCCGAGAGCGCCTTGATGCGGGGGTAGTGGAGCTCCTGCTCGGTGTAGCCCTTGTTCTCGACCGGCACGGAGGTCATCTCCTGAAACGTGCCGCGGTCCCACGCTATGCGTACGTCGCACTCCGCCGCCGGAGGGCCGCCCGGTTCCGAACAGCCTCCCGCGCAGAGCGCCGTAAGAAAAATCGTTCTGAGTTTCGTAGTTTTCATCGGTTCCTATACAAATTTACGTTTTTTTCGTTCACTTTATTCAGTTCGTCGAGAATGTTACGCTCGTTACGTCCGATCCCGCCAGATAGAAGTAGAACGGGGCGCCGTAGCCATTCGCATCGGTATAGGGTATCTCCCGCACGGTGACCGTCTGGGCGGCCGCAGCCTGGACGCGCCCGTCGGCGCACTTGATCCGGAATTTGAGCTCGCCGCTCTTGACTTCGTTCTCGAAAGTCATGGTGTGCTCGATGACCTTGCCGCCGCGGACCAGCGAATAGGTGCACTCCATGCTGTAAGCGGGATCGTAGCAGGTGACGTTCTCCCGGTTGCATTTCCATGTCTCGCCGTCGAGGTACTCGATGTCCCAGAATACCGGGCCCTGACGGGTGTACATCGGGAAGGTGAGCGTGACGGAGGTCCCTGCCGCGAACTTCTTGACCGGCAGCGTGAATTCGAAGCAGTCGCCCGTCCAGATGCCCTTGATGCCCGGGGAGCCGATGTTGCTGGCCACGTATTCGAGTTTCTGCTTGTATTGGTCGCTCGGGTCGGATGCCTTGATCCACTTCGCATGGGCCTGGGTCTGCGACGGGCATATCCAGAGGCCGTCGGTCAGCCATTGCGGCTGCGTCGCCGCCGAGAAGACGGGAAGGTTGTTCTCGTATCCCAGCGGGAAGACCACGGGGAACGTTACGGGAATGATGCCGTCGCTGCCGGCGCTGAGGTATTGCTTCGACACCTCGCCGGCTGCCAGCACGGTGCCTGCATCCTCGGCCTTGGCGAGGATCGTCAGCGAACTCGCCCGGTCGTTCTTGTCGGTGAACGCCACTTCGAATCCGCCCTCCGGGACCGTGCAGGGAGCCACGACGAGCGGCACTTTCGTGTAGGCGCTGTTCAGCGTGAGCCCCTGGACGCCGAAATCGACGACGATCTGCTGCGACCGCGTCGCGGGGTTTTCGGTGAAGGTTCCGGTCGTCAGGTCATAGGTGCCGCTCACGGCCAGCGCCCCGCTGAAATTCTCCGCCACGGCGGGTTTCAGCGTCAGCGTCTTCACCACCGAATTGCCGTCCTCGTCCAGCAGGTCGTCGGGCAGATAGAGTTCCATCATGGCGAAAACGTTACGGAATTGCAGTTCCACGGTGGGCACCACGGTCGTCACGCTTTTCGACGCCGTGTAAAGGCCTCCGTTCGCCTTCCCCGTGTAGGGCTGTTCGGCCGGGGCCGCCGCCGCGACGGCTTTCGGGTCGGCCGCCGCACCCGAATAGGGGTAATAGGCGTAGAAGCGGTAGTTGTGGTCCGAGGCGTCGGCGATCACGGCGTCCGCTTCCGTGGTGCCGGCGAGCGCCGACGATTCGCCCTCGGCCGCCGCCGTGTACCGGGCGTTGGCGTTCTCGCTCATCGGCGTATCCTGTGCGTCGTTGCGTGTGCAGGAGGCGAAAATGCCGACCTCGGCGCCCGTTTCCCAGGTGCCGTTCGTCATGCTTCCCTTGAAGTTGACACGAAGCGTGTCGTACTCCAGTCCCCGGTTGTCGTCGTCGGAATTCTGACATCCGGCGACCAGCAGGGCAAGCACACACACGGTCGAAAAACTTGTTTTTCTCATGGCTGCTGTTTTTAGGTTTTTTTAATTTCAGGTTCGTGTTTTTGTTGATGAATGACTTTCGCGTAACAACCGTTTACGCAAAAATAGAGGATCGGGGCGGTTTCGGATAGAACAATAGTTGCAACAGGTGCAACACCCGTCCGGGAAACGGGATTCGGAATGGGGCGCAGCGTTTCGGATGCGACCTTTCTGCTGCTCATAAACCGGGCTTCTTAAGCCCGTGCGCTTCGGCAATGTTCAAATAAATTTGATATTGCCCTCGGCTTGCACTACTTTACCGGGGAAACAATTCCCGGTTTAGATAGGCTGCGCCTCGGCAAAATTCAAATAAATTTGATATTGCCCTCGGCTTGCACTATCTTTGTTCCATTGAAAAACCCGAACGACATGAAAAAAATCGTATCTATGTCTTTTACCGCTATTGCGCTTGCGTCGTGCAGCCAGTCGCCCAAAGGCGAGGCGCCGTGGATCGTCGATCGTTTCGACGACATCAAGGTCATCCGTTACGAAGTCCCCGGCTTCGACGAACTGCCCCTCGAAGAGAAGGAGCTCGTCTATTATCTGGCCGAGGCCGCCAAATGCGGACGCGACATCTTCTTCGACCAGAACTGCGCCGTCAACCTCCCCGTGCGCCGCACGCTGGAGGTGGTCTATGAGAATTACGCCGGAGACCGCACGACGCCCGAATGGAAAGCGCTGGAGAAGTATCTGAAAAAGGTGTGGTTCGCCAACGGCATCCACCACCACTATTCGAACGACAAGTTCGTGCCCGAATTCACCGAGTCGTATTTCCTCGGCGTCTGCGAGTCGATTCCCGTGGAGCGTTTCGGCGAGCTGAACGGCATGATCGGCATGGTCTGCAACGCGATCTTCAACCCCGAGATGTACAAGACGCGGCTGAACCAGCGGGCCGGCGACGACCTGCTGTGGACCTCGTCGGGCAACTACTACCGCAACGTGCGCCAGGCCGAGGCCGAGAAGTTCTACGCCGACATGGCCGCCGCCGATGCGGGCAATCCCGAGCCGGTCTCCTACGGCCTGAACTCGCAGCTGGTGAAGGAGGAGAAGACGGGCCGCATCTACGAGCGGGTCTGGAAGGTGGGCGGCATGTATTCGCCGGCCATCGAGAAGATCGTCTACTGGCTCGAAAAGGCGCAGGCCGTGGCCAAAGAGCCGCAGAAGAGCAACATCGCGGCGCTCGTCAGCTACTATAAGACGGGCGATCTGAAAGAGTTCGACCGTTACAACATCGGCTGGGTGAAAGACACCGTGTCGAACGTCGATTTCATCAACGGCTTCATCGAGGACTACGGCGATCCGCTGGGCCGCAAGGCGGCGTGGGAAGGTAACGTCAACTTCATGGACAAGGAGGCTTGCCACCGCACGGAGGTCATCTCCGAGAACGCCCAGTGGTTCGAGGACCACTCGCCCGTGGCCGAGGCTTACCGCAAGCCGGTCGTGAAGGGCGTTTCGGCCAAGGTCATCACCGTGGCGATGCTGGGCGGCGACTGCTATCCCTCGACGCCCATCGGCATCAACCTCCCCAACGCCGACTGGATTCGCAAAGAGTACGGTTCGAAGTCGGTCACCATCGACAACATCACCTATGCCTATGATATGGCCGCCCACGGCAACGGTTTCAACGAGGAGTTCGTGCTCCGCGCCGAGGACCGCGAGCGGATGGACAAATACGGCAAGCTGGCCGACGACCTCCACACCGACCTTCACGAGTGTCTGGGCCACGGTTCGGGCCAGCTGGCGCCGGGCGTCAAGGGCGGCGAGCTGAAAAGCTACGGTTCGACGCTCGAAGAGACCCGCGCCGACCTCTTCGGCCTCTACTACCTGGGCGACCCGAAGATGGTCGAACTGGGGCTGGTGCCGTCGTTCGACGTGGCCAAGGCGGGCTATGCGAAATACATTCTGAACGGCATGATGACCCAGCTGGCGCGCGTCGAGCTGGGCAAGAACGTCGAGGAGTCGCACATGCGCAACCGCAAGCTGATCTCCGAATGGTGCTACGAGCGCGGCAAGGCCGACAACGTGATCGAAATGGTAAAGGAGAACGGCAAGACCTACGTGGTGGTCAACGATTTCGAGAAGCTGCGCGGGCTCTTCGGCGAGATGCTCCGCGAGGTGCAGCGCATCAAGTCCGAGGGCGACTACGAGGCCGGGCGCGAGTTGGTCGAGCGGTACGCCGTCGTGGTCGATCCCGAGCTGCACAAGGAGGTCCGCGACCGCTACTATGCGCTCAACATCGAGCCTTACGGCGGTTTCGTAAACCCCGAATTCGAACTGGTGGAGAAGGACGGCAAGGTCGTCGATGTGAAGATCTCCTATCCGGCGAATTACGTGGAGCAGATGCTCGGCTATTCGAAGAACTATTCGTTCCTGCCGAACGTCAATTAGTTTCCGATGATTGCGGCGCACCTGCCGCACATCCCTCGAATCCCCGAATGGAACGTCCGCCGAGGACTACCCATCCGGGGATTCTTCACGATGCACGGCATCTGCTCCGCGACAATCAAAAACGGTGCAGAGAAGCTCTGCACCGCACTGATCGGAAACGACGGCGTGTTTCCGGGATCACTCTTTCGCTCCGCCGTCGATGGCGAACGCCGAAACGATCACCATCTTCTCGTCCACGTTGTTGGGGTTCGAGACGATGACGCCGTATTCGCCTGCGGGACGTTCGTCGAAGGTCAGGCGGTAGGAGCTTTCGCCGTATTTCTCGGCCGTGAACCGCAGGTAGTCCATGGTGTTGGAGCTCACCGAGAACGACCCGACGGCCGAGATCACCGCTGAACGGTTCTTCTTGCTGCTCTTCATGCGGAAGACGCGCACGATGGACATGGGATCGGCCTTGTTGTCCTTGGCGCGGACGATGAGCGCGATCGGCTGCGAGGCGTCGAACCGCACGCTGGCCGAACCGCCTTCCACGAGTACTTTCGTTTTGGATTTGCTGGCTGCGAATCCGGCGATGTAGACGCCGGCGCCCGTTCGCATCCGCACGTTGTGTTTTTCGAGCTTTTTGGACGTGCCGTCGGGGAATACGCCGACGACCTCACCCTCGAATTCGGGTTCGAGGGACTGCGCCGTTACGGCATTACCCCCCCCCCACATCACGGCCGCTGCGGCCATCAGGAATAGGATTTTTTTCATCATCGTATTGATTTGATTTTTAGCCGCGCACCGTGCGCGACGGACAAAAATAACAAAAATCGGCGGAGATTGTATACCCCCCCCGATTTTTTTGAAACGGCTCTCCGAAATGCCGCGAGGCGCACCTTTTCGGGGATGCGCCTCGCTTTCCGGTCTACTCTGCGACCTCTTCGAAATTGCTCTTGTCCACACCGCAGACGGGGCATACCCAGTCGTCGGGAATCTCTTCGAAAGGCGTTCCGGGGGCGATGCCTCCGTCGGGATCGCCGACTGCGGGATCGTAGATCCACTCGCAGACTACACAACGATACTTTTTCATCTTTTTCTGTTTTTATTTAAGGTGAATGGTGGTGTTCCTGCAAATTAGCTGCCGCTTTCCTCTTCGTCCTCCTCTTCGTCGGGGCGGTTGCCGCCCGGCGGGGTGAGTTCGGCCACGAGGCGGTCGGCGTCGGCGCACGAGACGTAGAGCCGGTCTTCGTAGATGTCCGTTATCTCGACGAAGTTGCGCCACTCCGAGGCGTAGAGCCGCACGCGGTCGAACCGGCGCAGGTCGATGAAGTGGCCGTAGTAGCCGAAGAATCCGCATCCGCCGAAGATCGGCACGAACCATTGCATCCGCCGGGCGTCCACGCGGCGCACCGAGGCGATTTCGTCGCGGCGGATCTCGGTGATGTCGAGCAGGCAGCGGATTTCGACCGTCTCGTCCGAGACGACGATCCGGCGGGGGATCGACAGCGACATCAGGGCGATCAGCGCCACGATGAACGACGTGAACCACGCCGAGAGATAACCCCCTTCGTACAGGTGGTAGAGCAGTCCGCCCAGGAGGATGAAAACCACCAGGTAGACCAGCGTCCAGTAGATCGTGCGACGGTCGAAACGGTATTTATAGATGCTCTGCATCGGTCGTTGCTCGTTCTTCCCCGGCCTCCTCGCGGGCTGCGATCAGAGCCTCGGCGACGGTGAAATCCTCCGGGGTGGTGAGTTTCAGATTTCCGCGCTCGCCCTCGGCCAGGCACACCCGGTATCCGGCGGCTTCGACCACCGAGGCGTCGTCGGTGAATTCCGCGCGGTACTCCGTCTCGTAGGCGCGGCGCAGCACCTCGGCGCGGAAGAACTGCGGGGTCTGCACGATGCGCAGCCGGCGCCGATCGACGATCCGCGAGGGTACGACGCCCTCCGCGTCGGGTTCTCCCTCCGTTTCGCGGAACGAATCCACGGCCTCCACGACCGGGACGGCGGCTCCGTGGAGCGCTGCGGCCGCGGCCACGCGGCGGATCATCCCGGCCGTTCCCAGCGGCCGCACGCCGTCCTGCACGGCGATCAGTTCGGGGCCGGTCGTCAGCGCCGCGAGCCCGTTCTTCACCGAGTCGAAACGCTCGGCGCCGCCTGCGGCGACCGTGTGCGCCGCCACGTCGAAACGGGCCGCGAGGTTTTTCCAGAATTCGATGTGCTGCTCCGGCAGTACGGCGACGATCTCCGCCCCGGGCATCGCCGCGGCGAAGTTGTTGATCGTGCGCGCCAGTACGGGCATTCCGGCGAGGAATGCGAACTGCTTGGGACGCACGCCGCCTGCGCGGCGCCCGCTGCCTCCGGCTACGATGATGATTCCCGTGCTCTCCATAGGCTTTACTGTCGGGGTTGTGCGGCCGCTGCGGGCAGGACGAGCGAATCCAGCTGCGTGATCTGCTCCTCGGGCTTCACGTCGCCGCTAAGTTCGGCCGTGATGCGGTCGCGGACGTATTCGAACAGCGGGCGGTTCTCCTTGGAGATCGGCTCCGCGGGCTCCTGCGGGATTTTCAGCGGGTCGATCGGCGTGCCGTTCTTCCAGACGCGGTAGTCGAGGTGGGGGCCTGTCGATGCGCCCGTCGATCCGACGTAGCCGATCAGCTGGCCCTGCGACACGCGCGACCCTTTCGTGATGCCCTTGGCATAGCCGCTCAGGTGCAGATAACCCGTCTGCAAGCCGCCCGGATGCTTGATCTTGAGCGTGTTGCCGCCACCGCCGCCCCAGCCTTTGAAGATCACCGTGCCGTCGGCCACGGCGTGTACGGGCGTGCCTTTCGGCGCGGCGTAATCGACGCCCGTGTGCGGGCGGTAGACCTTATAGATGGGGTGTTTGCGCGCGTAGGTGAATTTCGAACTGATGCGCGAGTATTTCAGCGGGGCTTTGAGCATCTGCTTGCGGAGGCTCGCGCCGTCCGCCTCCCAATATTGGATCTTGCCGTTCTGGCGGAACGGAATGGCGTAGTACTCCTTGCCGCCCTGGGAGAATTTCGCGCCCCAGACGCGCCCGATGCCGACCGACACCGAGTCGTCGATGAAGCGTTCGTCGTAGATCACCGTGAAGCTGTCGCCCTTCTGGATGCCGAAGAAATCGACCGTCCACTGGTAGATGTCCTCCAGTTCGGCGGCCAGCGCGTAGGGCAGGTCCTGTTCCATGATGGCGCCCCAGAGCGAGGAGTTGATGACGGCGCTTTTCTTCGTGCGGCGCAGCGTGTACTCCTTGCAGTCGCGGCGCACAGACACCGAGTCGTTGTCGTGGAACCCGAAGACCACGTAATCCGTCGCCGAAAGTTCGTAGGCCAGGTAGTCGAGGTGCGGGGCGTAGAGCGAGTCCTCGTGGATGAAGGCGGTGTATTTGTGTCCCGCGCGGATGTTGCGCAGCGGGAAGATCTCCTTCGAAGCCTTGTCCAGCCGATCGACCGTGTAGGCCGGGATGCCGAATCCGTTGAGTATTTTGCCCATCGTCTCTCCGGACCCCACTTCGCCCGTCTCGGTGCGGTAGTTGTCGGCGTCGATGCCGTAAAGCAGGTTGCGGGGCTCCTCCGCCCCTTCCGTTCCGGCCGCCGGACCCTGCGTCCGGTTGCAGGCGCCTGCGGTCATGAGCAGCAGGGCGCATATCGTGAGTCTGAAATTTTTCATAGATGCCGTAAAGATAGTAAAAAAACGCGTCGCCCGCTGCATTTAGTATGCTATTTGCGGCGATCGGCCGAGATTTGCGGATTTGCGTTTGGCAATCCCGGGAAAAATCGTTACCTTTGAAAGTTATCTGTACAAACCGGTTGGAAAGATGTTGAAAATTCTGCTCGCGCCTGCGGCTGTCCTCTATAAAGCGGGGGTGACGTTCCGTCACCGCCTCTTCGACTGGGGCATCCTTAAAAGCGAGAAGTTCGACATCCCGATCATCTGCATCGGCAACATCACCGTCGGCGGCACGGGCAAGACCCCGATGGCCGAAATGGTGATCGCTTACATGTCGCAGATGCACAACGTGGCGCTGCTCTCGCGCGGCTACGGGCGGCGTACGAAGGGCTACCGCGAGGTGCGCTGCGATTCGCACTACCGCGACGTGGGCGACGAACCGCTGCAAATCAAGCTCAAATTCCCCGACACGGTGGTCGCCGTCTGCGAGAAACGTTCCGACGGCATCCGCCGCATCTGCGCCGAACACCCCGAAGTCGATCTGATCGTGATGGACGACGGTTTCCAGCACCGCTACGTGGAGCCGAAGATCAATGTCGTGATGATCGACGCCACGCGCCCCATCCAGCATGACCGGATGTTGCCGCTGGGCACGCTGCGCGACCTGCCCGAAGAGCTGCACCGCGCCCATTATTTCGTGGTCACGAAGTGCCCCGAGCGGATGGCGCCCATCGACCGGCGCATTCTGCGCAAGGTGCTGATCCAGGTGGCCTACCAGCGGGTCTATTTCACCCGTTTCGAGAGTTTCATGCCCCAGCCGCTCTTCGTGGGCGAGGCTCCGGACGAACCGCTGGCCCAGGGGCGTCCGGTGATCGCCCTTTCGGGCATCGGCAACCCCAAACCCTTCCTGCAAACCCTCCGCGAACGCTATGCCGTCGTGGCTGAGATGACGCTCGAAGACCACCACGTCTACAAGGTCCGCGACATGAACGCCCTGAAAGCGCTGCTGGCGAAGCATCCCGGCGCGGTGATTGTAACGACGGAGAAAGATGCGGTGAAGATGACCAACCGGAAGAAGATTCCCGAGGCGGTCCGCCGCAACCTGTATTATCTACCGATAAATATTTCATTCATAGAGGATTCGGCAACGGATTTTCTGCAAAAACTGGAAGAAGATGTTAGAGGAAATTAAGAAGACGGCCGCTTTCATTCAGGCCGAGACCCGGAATTTCGCGCCCGAAGTCGGCATCGTGCTCGGCACCGGGCTGGGCGATTTCGCCGACCGGATCGACACGCAGTTCGCCATCGAATACAAGCAGATACCCGGGTTCCCCGTCTCGACGGTCGAGGGCCACAAGGGCCGGATGATCTTCGGAACGGTCGAGGGCCGCAGGGTCGTGGCCATGCAGGGCCGCTTCCACTACTACGAGGGCTATACGATGCAGCAGGTGACCTTCCCCGTGCGTGTGATGCAGCAGCTGGGCATCCGATACCTCTTCGTGTCGAACGCCTCGGGGGGCATCAACACCTCGTTCCGCGTGGGCGATCTGATGGTCATCACCGACCATATCAACCTGATGCCCAATCCGCTGATCGGCCCCAACATCGCCGAGCTGGGGCCCCGTTTTCCGGACATGCACAACTGCTACGACAAGTCGCTGATCGCCGCGGCCACGAAGATCGCCGAGGAGGAGAATATCAAACTCCAGTACGGCGTCTATGTCGGCGGCACGGGCCCGACGTTCGAGACGCAGGCCGAGTACCGCTATTTCAAGGCCATCGGCGGCGATGCCGCGGGCATGTCAACCGTTCCCGAGGTGATCGTGGCGCGCCACATGTCGATCCCGGTCTTCGGCGTCTCGGTCATCACCAACTGCGGCCTTTCGGACGAAGTGGGCGACCACGAGGACGTGCAGCGTCAGGGCAAAAAGGCCGGGGTGCGCATGGAGGTTCTTTTCCGCAAAATGATTAAAAATCTTCAATAAATGGTAAATAAAGTCATACTGATCGGCAATGTGGGCATAGACCCCGAAGTGCGCACGCTCGAAGGCGGCGCGAAGGTCGCCCGCATCCGCCTGGCGACGACCGAACGGCTGTTCGACCGTCAGGCCAACGAAACGAAGGAACACACCGAATGGCATACGATCACGCTGTGGCGGGGTCTGGCCGACGTTGTGGACCGCTTTGTCCGCAAGGGTTCGCAGATCTATATCGAAGGGCGCCTGCGCACCCGCGAGTGGATGGACAAGGACAACAACAAACGCTATACGACGGAGATTCTGGCCGATACGATGAACCTGCTGGGCCGTCGCAGCGACAATCCGGCTTCGGACGGCGCTCCGGCCCCGGCCTACGGTGCGCAGCAGAGCGGTTACCAGCAGGGCGGGGGCTATCAGCAAAGCGGAGGTTATCAGCAGGGGGGCTATCAGCAGCCTGCTGCGGCTCCCCAGCCTCAGGCTGCGGCTCCTTCGTCCCCCTCCGTTCCAGCGGACGATCCGGACGACCTGCCGTTCTGATTCGTAAGCGGCTGTTTCCGCACATCCCGATAGTACGCGGGTGCTGCCCGTCCGTTTTCCGAGAGAGGCAGGCGGGTGCAAATGTTAAATTTTCAGCGAATTAATATTTGCATAGGGTTTCTTTTTCGAGAAATTCCGAATTAATAAGGTGATTTCAGACGAGGTTACGGTTTCCGGATCGTTACCTCGTCTGTTTTCTATGTCTTACATCAAAAAGGACAAACACAAAGTTCACCCGGTTATCCCTGTCATGGGCCGATCGTACCATCCGAAAGACAAACAGAGAAAAGACGTGCACGGAGCGTCTTTCCTCTGTTAAACAGTCCAATGAATTCAGGAAATGAAATTCAAATTACAGATCATATCTCGACTTTGACTCAGCCAAACTTGGATACGTCCCGTGTAAAATCATTATCCGAATGGTTAATGCCGGTACTTTTCTGGCATTTCGAAATGTAGTGAATAGGTCATCGGGCTCTCTACGTCGATAAGAAAATTCATTACTGCAAAATTCACATCGAACTCGTCGAGCCCAATTGGTTTTTTGTTGTCCAGTCCGTAAACGGTCAGTATCACTTCCTCGAAAGGACGAATGACCATCTCCCGTGGATAGACGATCTTTTCGCTACCCGGTGCTTTGCGGAGCGTCAGCGGAATCGAACTGCGGTTCACGACACGGAAAGTCACCTTTTTCTCCGCATATTTCACGTCCGATACCTCGAAAAGCGCTTTCATCAGAGGGCGCAATACCTCCTCGCGGCCGTAAACCATGCCGTTGGCGAAAACTGCCGTGCGGTGTGCATCGAGCGCCTCGCGAATTCCGCCGAGCGAACGTTCCCGGGCGAAAACCAATGTTACGGGACGGATGTCGCCTTTTATAAAATCAACGCTGAGAAACATCGGCACATGACTGTCTGTACCACAGATGAGTGTAAGACCGCGCTCCATCGCCCAGCGGTGCGCTTCGGGCGAATAACCGCAAAAAGCGTTGTATATCTCGATGCCATGCATCATTCCCGCATCGTAAAGCGCGGTGTGTTCAGGATACCAGCGGGTTTCATTCTGCGCCTGACGCTCCCAGTGCGGGTGGTTCCAGACCAGGAATCCGCCCTGCTCCCGGGCTTCTGCGAGCCCCGCTTTCATGGCCTTGTAGTGGTCCTCGTGCGCATCGGATGCCTTGCCGATAGTCTCGCAGTCGCTGACGAAAAGGGTGTTGAAATGTCCGGGTGGCATGCCGCGCGATATTTCGCCTCCGTGGATTACCAGCACATCATGGGATTTACCGGCTGATGCGGCGATTTTGTACGATTCATTACGATCAAAATCCATGAGGCCCTTGTTTTTCTGTTTCAACAGGCGGGCGTCCACATGATCGGTGATGGCAATGAAGTCCAGTCCCTCCGTCATAGCTTCGTCAATGCGGGTCGTAGGCCATACTGATGCGTCTGAAAAGACGGTGTGTATGTGCAACTCTCCTTTAAGGGTCTTATATCCGTCGATGTCGGGAATGACGATCCGATGAGGAATAGCAGCTGAAGTTCCTATGGCCTCGATCGAAAAAAATATTGCAACGGACAAAAAATAGAAACATTTTTTCATCTTAATTTTACTTAATAGTCCGCAAGAATGCTCTTTGACGGTACGAAGATATTCTTGCAAAAGTTGGTCATCGCGGTTGGGTTGCTGGCCTTCCATAGGAATGGCGTGCTGTCAAGATAATTCGCCTGGGACATCGGAGCGAATCAGAAACCGCCAATGGTTTATGTTGTTATGCTGACAGTCGTTTCATTTCGTAATGGTTTTTGAACCGTACTTTATAAAGTTCCGGATTTTTCCCGGAAATCCTATTCTCCCGCCGGGAAATCTTTCGGAAGGCCGGTCGTGAACGTCGATTGGGTATAGGTTTTGCCGAACCTGTCCGTAGCGCGTACTTCGACCGATGCCGCAGACGATTGGAGCGTGTAGTAATAGAGATGGTTCGTGTTGGTCCGGTCGTAGGTGTCGGTCGAACGGCCTTGTACTCCGCAATGGTATCCCGAAGCCCAGGCGTCGCGTTTTGTCGCACTGTTTTCGTAAGGTTGCATCTCTCCGGTTTTCAGCCCGTTTTCGTAGACCTCGATTTTCCACTTCTCGTCAGCGTTCCAAATGTTCGCTACGATTTGGTTGTCGCCCTTGTAGTAGAATTGGTACGAAGGCGTATATCCTTCCATGAAAATATCGCTGCCGCGGTAGAGGCGAATCTGAAAATCAGGATCGAGTCCGGTGGCCTTGTAAATCCAGTGGTCGATAGTCGCACCCTTGACTCCGTAGATGGCGTAACCGTTGGGCGTGCCGTCGGTATTGATCGTCGAATGCCACCAAGCCCCGCAGGCGGCGCCGTGCACGTGTTCGTAGCGGCTGCCGTAGTCATTGTTTTTGGCGTAGTGCGTGTGCCCCGACATGATGTGCACCTCGGCAAACGATTCGAGCAAATCGAGTACGGCCTGCACGTTTTGGTTGTTGCTGGCACCCATCGGGATATGTACGCAGAAGATGATCATTTTATCTTTCGGAACAAAACTCAGGTCCTGTTTCAGCCACTCCACCTGGTCGTCGCGGAATCCGAGGAAATAATCCGTATGGTTCGGGAAAACGATGTTGTCCATGGCGACGATGTGTGCGTTACCCCGGTTGAACGAATAGTTCACGGGGCCGAAGGTGTATTCGAAATTCCGCTGTGCGGCGATGTCATGCGCTACGGTATAATTGTTCTTGCTGACCGCGATCACCTTGTTGTCGTGATTGCCCATGACCTGAAAGAGCGGCAGACCGACCTTGTCTGCCTGCATGGCTTTCTTCATCAACGGGAATACGTCGTTCGTGTAGTCCGTGTTTGCGGTGTTCCATCCGATGTCGCCCAGCGTAATGCCATAGCAGGGAAGTGTCGATGCTGCGACCTGTGCAGCGATGTCAGGTACGGTTTCGTTGTTGAAACGTGACACATTGGTGGTGTTCTGGCACTGCGGGTCGGCAACGCAGAAGAGGTTGAATTCGTTCTCTGCACCGCCTGCCAGCGGCGTCAGCATGAAATCGTAGCGTTTGCGGCCATCGGTCAGTTTTTGCCAGAAATAGGGCAGTCCGTCGGCTATGGGCACCTCGTATGTTTCGGGTAACGAGAGATAAACATGGTAGGAAAACTCGTTGGCCGTGAGCTGGTATACGCCGTTCTCATCGGTGGCCGTGCAGGTATATCCGTCGCTTACGACGATTCCCTGCAATCTGTTTCCCCGGTTGTCAGACACCACTCCGTAGATGTCGGTCAACGGATCTATGGGGGTCTTTACCGGGTGGTCATTGTCATTTGAGCATCCCGAAAATGCCAAGACGGCCAGGGCGGCGATGCGAAATATATATCGTTTCATGGTGTGTTGAATTAAAGTTTATATGCAGAGTGCGCCTTGGGGCACACTCCCTGTCTATCTCCAGTAATAATTTTGCCCCAGGTCGGGGTTGATGTTCAGTGCCGTCTTGGGAATGGGACGCAAATAGCGTTTCTCCTCGAAGTTGCGGCCCACGGTGTAAAGCAGGCGCCCGGTCGTGCCGTTTTCCAGCGAATACTTGTTGTCGAGAATGATGTAGGTTACGCCCTGCTCGTTGCCGGCCTTGTCCGATACCACACAGACATCGTTGATGCCGTCGCCGTTGAGGTCGTAAGAGGTGTCCATCGCCGGGATGTAGATGCCATACCACTGTTTGTTCAGTAGTTCGCCGGCATGCCAGCGCATCAGGTCGTCGTAGCGGAACCCTTCGAGCAGCAGTTCGATGGCACGTTCGCGGCGTATCTCCAGCAAATCGCAGTCACTCAGACCGTAGTACTCCTGCAAGTAGGCGTCTGCCGACGTTGGACGCTTGCCATCGACACCCGCACGTTCGCGCAACGGCTTGATGGTTTTGTTCCAAATGTCGTCGCTGAATTCCCCTAATTCGGCCTTTGCTTCGGCGTAGTTGAGCAACACTTCGGCGTAACGCATGATAGGAAGTGAATTGTAGGAAACCTTAGCCGATTCGTAAGCCTTGTCGTCGATGTTGAACTTGATGATCTGGTACCCGGTCAGCGTCACCGTGAAATCGGGAGCTGTGGGCGTCGAAACACCGCCTATCAGTTTGGTGTATCCCGGGGTGATGATACTCTGCGAGAGGCGGTAGTCTCGGTTCTCGATTTCTGTGGTGAACTCCTCGCCAGTCGCCGTGTGACGCGAACCGTCCAGGTTGAGGTAGGTCTTCACGAAATCTTGGTCGAGCGACCAGCGCTGGCCGTAACTGCCCGAAGTATAACGCCATGTCAGGTCGTGGAATGTGGTCATGCCGACGCTCATCTGGCGCGCCCAAATCACCTCGGCGGTGTTGACGGCCTCCTGCGTAAAGAGCTCCCGGTACTGGGTCTTGACCTGCGCCGGGTTGTTCACGAGGGTGTAAATACCGGCGGTCATCAACTCCTCGCAGGCTTTGACACACTCGCGCAGGAATCTCTCGGACGCCAGTTTGTCCACCCATGCCTCGCCTGTGGAGGGATCTACCTGATGGTATTTGCGGTAGGTGCCTTCGAACAGGCATACGCGGGCTTTATAGGCCAGGGCGATGTATCGGTTGATGCGTGCGCAGTTGATCCAGTCGGATGACGTGTAGCAGTGTTCGCAGGCGAAGTCGAGATCTTCGAGCACGCGCTCCATGACGTATTCGCGACTGTCGCGGGGCTTGTAGAGCGCCGCCATGTCTTCCGGGTCGATCGGCTCGTCATACCAGGGTACTGCGCCGAAGGTCTTTACCTTCTCGAAATACTGCCATGCGCGCCAGAAGCGCCCGGTGCCTTCATAGTGGTTGTAGGTCGCTTCGGAAAGCCCCTTTGCTTCCCGCATGTGTACGAGGAAATAGTTGATGTTGTAGATCGGTGTCCAGTTGCTGATCGCCCATCCGGTCTGCAAGTCGGGTGTCCACGAGGCATTTGTCAGGAACGTGAAGGACTTTTCGGTAGCCACGATGTCCGAGTACCCGTCACCGAATCCCAGATCATCCGAAGATGGTGTGTATTTGTTGAGGAATCCGTTGACATAGGTCAGCAGCGAACTCTCATCCGTGAAATAGTCGCCCGACCCGACTTCGGCATCAGGGTCCCTGTTTAGAAAATCTTCACAGGATGCAAGCAGGAAACAGGCCGGGAACAGGATGTATATTATCTTTTTCATTGCCGTCTGAATTTAGAAAGTTATGCTCAAACCGATCGTATACGATTTCATGACAGGATAGCCGTCGCCGTCGCCGAAATTATCGGTTCCGAGTTTATCGGTTCCGTAGTCTGCATCGCCGGCATAGATGCCTTCCGGATCATAATTCTTCGCGTATTTTTTGAGAGGCGAGAAGGTCAGCAGGTTTTCGCCCGATACATAGATTTTGAGCGCCTGGAGACCGATCTTGTTAACCAGTTCCTTCGGGAAATTGTAGTCGATGGTCAGGTTTTTCAGGCGGATGTACGAAGCATCCTGCATGTAGCGCGTATTGGGCTGTGAGAGGATCAGCCCCGAGTCGCTGGCCGAGTAACCGACCAGACGGGGCCAGTAGGCGTCGCGGTTGGTGGGCGACCAGCGGTCGCTGTTCTGCCACGGCAGCGCCATGCTGTACGGGCGGCCGTACTGTCCCCAGAAATACCCCGACTCCTTGGCTGGATACCAGTCGCGTTTGCCGACTCCCTGCCACATCATGCTGATACCGATGCCATTCCAGCGTACACCACCCTGGATGCTGTAACTGTAACGGGGCGTCGTGTTGCCGATCTTCACCAGATCGCCGTGGTCGTAGATGGTATTGTTGCCGTTGTTCACGTATCCGTCGCCGTTCAGGTCGAGATAGCGCGGATCGCCGGCTTGCCAGGTTGCCGAGCGGTTGGTGAATTTCGAGTAGTTGGCCCAAGTTTGCGCCTCTTCGTCGCTTTGGAACAGCCCGTCGCACTTGTAGCCCCACATTTCGCCGAGTGTCATGCCCTCGTAATAGTTGACTTTATAGTTGGTGGGAAGGGTCCCCGTTTTACTGGTGTAGCGTGTTATTTTGCTGACGTTGTCCCATACGGCGACCTTGATGTTGTAGCTCAGGGCCTTGCCTGCGACTGTGTGGCTGTCGCGCCATGAGAGGCTCGCCTCCCAGCCATCGGTGCGCATGTCGGCGTAGTTGCCTTTGGGGGCGCTGTTGCCGAATACGGCGGGCAGTTCCTCGCCGACGACGTACATGTCGGTGGTCTTCTTGCGGTAGATGTCGGCCGAGAAGTTCAGGCGTCCGTTGAATGCCTCGAAGTCCAGACCCAGGTCGTAGGTCGTGGCTTTTTCCCATGTCAGACCGTCGGGAATCGGCGACGGGGCCTGTGTGTAGTTGAATACCGCGCCGTTGTTCAGCAGGCTCGACTGTGCGATGGACATCGAAGAGAGGTACGCATAGGCGTCGCTGATGAGACCGTTGCCGGCGGACCCTACCGATGCACGGATTTTCAGGTTGTCGAGCCAAGCGGCGTTTCGGAGAAAATTCTCTTCCGAAATGCGCCATCCCACCGAACCCGACGGGAAGAATCCCCACCGCTGATTGGACGGGAATTTGGAGTTTCCGTCGTAACGGCCGCTGGCTTCGAGCAAGTATTTGCCCTTATACGAGTAGCTTACGCGATAGAAAGCACCGACGAGGCCCCAATCGTAGCTGCCGTTGTCTTTCAGTGTCATCGCTTCTCCTTCTAACAGGCTGAAATTGGGTTTGGAGGGGATGATGATGCCTTCACGGTTCATCAGGTTGCTCTTGTAGGTATAGTCTTCGATGTTCCATCCGCCCATAACGCTCAGCGAATGGTTGTCGCCCAGGCGGGGCGTGTAGGTCAGTGTGGCGCTCGACGCGACTTTCTGGCGGTTGTAGGAACGTTCCTCGTAGAGCGAACCTGCGGGACGTTCGCCCGAGTTCTCAGGGCCGGTGTAGTACGTATAGCTGTTCACAGCCTGGCGGCGGTCCGTCTGATTGAAATAGAAGCTGACATCGGCAGCCGCTACGAGCACGTCTTTCAGAAGGTCGATCGTGACCGCTGTGCGGTTGTTCATGTCGAACTTGCGGTCTTTGCGCCACGAGTTGCCTTCGACGAAGCCGGCCCATCCCGTGTATACGGACGCTTCCGTCCAAGTGCCGTCGGGGTTGGTGACTAATGTTACGGGGAAGGCTTGGTGGTTGAGCATGCGCGATACGGTCATCGGCGTGGTGGAGATGCCGGTGTGGCCCGTCGGCTGGTGGGAGTAGCGATACATGAAGTCGGTAGTATTCTCCACGCGCAGCCAGGGTTTCACATTGACGATACCCTTGG
This sequence comes from Alistipes intestinihominis, assembly GCF_040095975.1. Classification (NCBI taxonomy): domain Bacteria; kingdom Pseudomonadati; phylum Bacteroidota; class Bacteroidia; order Bacteroidales; family Rikenellaceae; genus Alistipes; species Alistipes intestinihominis. Next base: position 31,202 of record NZ_JBBMFL010000005.1, on the reverse strand, counting down.
CCTTGACGTTGAACTGCTGGTATTTCTCATCGCCGGCATTGTAGATGCCGTCCTGCTCGAACATGCGGCCGGAAACATAGTACGATGCCACGTCGCCGCCGCCCGTTATGCTGATGTTGTGCTGGTGTCCGGTCGTGTAGTTCTTGTAAAACACGTCGTACCAGTCGGTGTTGCCGAAGTATTCGTATTGGTTGCGGTTGTTGATACGCCATTTCTCATACGACGGGTCGCTGTTGCGGCGGGCCAGTTCGTCGTACCAGGTGCGCGAGAAATTGAATACGTTGTTGATGTTCGAAGGATCTTTGCCGAATGCGTTGACATAGGATTCCAAGAACGAGGTGGTATAATCGTAGCCGTTGGTTACCATTTGCGGCTTGGTCGCACGCTTATAGAAGGTGAACGTGCCGTTGTAGGTGACTTTGGCACTGCCTTTTTGCGGTTTTTTTGTGGTGAGAAGAATGACGCCGAAGGTGCCGCGCGCACCGTAAACGGCGGTTGACGAGGCGTCTTTCAGCACCGTAATCGACTCGATGTCGTCCGGATTCACGGTGGACATGTCGGTTTCGACGCCGTCAACCATCACCAGGGCCGAACCGCCCGATCCGATCGAGTTCTCCGCACCGCGGATGCGGATCGTGGCACCGCGGTTGGGCTTGCCGTCGGAAAATGTCATCGTAAGGCCCGGGATGGCGCCCTGCAACGACCGCGAAATGCTCATCGACGACCCCATGCGCTCTTCGAGGCTTTTGGTCGAAAGGGTCTCGACCGCGCCCACGATATCGCGGCGTTTCTGCACGCCGTAGCCGACAACGACGACCTCTTCGAGGCTGGTGTTGTCTTCACTCATGGTAACGTCGATGGTGGATTGATTGTTTACGGGAATCGTTTGCGGCTTGTAGCCTACGTAGCTGAAATTCAAGGATTCGTTTTTTTCAACTTTGAGGGTGTAGGCTCCGCTGGCATCGGTCGTGGTGCCTTTTGTGGTGCCGGGGACAGTGACGGTGACACCTACGAGAGGATTTCCGGCATCATCTTTAACGATGCCTGAAACAAATTTCCCCCCCCCCTTGCGCAGAGGCTGGGAGCGATAATGTCACGCACAGGAAGGCGACCGCCATAAGCCTGATGTACGAACATATTTTGCCCGCTACGTCAAGTTCGGTCAGCGTGTAACATTGTTTCATTTTATTTCAATTTAAGTTATCAGTCGGTTTGTTGCCGGATTCCATACTGAAGCATGTTATGGACTCTTCCGGAATTTCGGTCGGTTGCAAGCCATTTCCGATACAGCCTCTTTTGAAGAGTGTAAGCAAAGTAATTTTAGGTTGTTTGCATACGCATGTTAAATTTGTGAGGTTTATTTGTCAGGTTCTTAATTCTATTGCCAAATGTATGTTTTTATTTTCTTTTATGCAACTTTTAGTGTGGAAAATGTGTAAAAAACATAGTTTGGAAAAATGCGCATTGGAAGTGTTCTTTATAATTATAAGTGTAGCCGTTCGGCATCCGATATCAGTATTTTATTCGGCAACTTTATTTGTTTGCTTTTTTGTTCCTTTTGTGCTTGTGGATGTTGATTGTATGGTTGTGAAAAAGAATAATTCGAAATAATTTGCATTGTGATATTGTTTTTGGGGCGTAAAAAATTGCAAAAAAGCAAAAACGTGCTTATATTTGCCTTGCAAGTCTTCCGACATATCTTTTGAGAGTAAGGAGGCGCTAATCACAGCGCATCCGGTTTACTATTTTTTTGTAATAGATTACTCTAATCAAATGCTATGAAATTATGAAAAATTGGATAACGACGATACTCTTTGTATCGGCTTTCTGTCTGGCGGCTTGTTCCGACGATCCGGATGTAGCCCCGCTCAAACGGGATACCGATGCTGTCGAGTTGGCGTACAATTCAGGCGCTACGACCCAGGTTTCGGTACGCTATGCCGGTTCATGGTCGGCGCGTGTTGAGTGTTCGGACGAAAGCGGAACTCCGGTGAATAATTGGTTTTCCATCTCCCCTGACAACAGTGTCGGCAACGGGCGCGATTACCAGTGGTTGACTGTTACGGCAGAGCGTAATGCCGGAAACAAACGCACGGGATATATCTATTTGAAACCCAATAACGGTGAAGAGATCAAGATCGAGGTTACGCAGGCCGACGGTAATTTTTCGGTGAGCGACCCCGTGATTTCAGGGTCTCTCAAATCCAATACGGAATCCGCTGCGATGCTCGACATCGTCTATGACAAGGCTTTCGGCAAAGAGGTCGTAGAGATCGAAGCTACACTCGACGGCGTTGCTGCCGAGGGGCTCAGCATCAGCAGTCCGTATCGGTCTGCGATCGAAGATGAGGGTAGCGGCACGATTTCGCTGCCTATCACCGGTGTCCCTGTGGCACTGGGAGAGTTGGTTTGCCACGTGACATTCAAACTCGATGGGGTCGTGAAGTTCCAGGGCGAGATTTCCGGGTCCGTAAGTTCTTCGAACGAAGTATTTCGGATGGGCTTCGACTTGTTCAAATGGGGCGGTGATTACCCGAACAACAAAAAGGGGCCGGGTGCGAACGGTTCTTCGGCTGCCGGCGCGACTTTCGACGGCACGGAAGAGGCCCTGCCGGGTCAAATTACGGCGGGAAGCGACGGTACGAAGGATGTGTTCAAATCCATGAGTGATCAATATCGCATCAACCGCGGTGTCGAGAAGTGGTCCGGAGAGCGTGTTTACGAGCATCCGGGCTATGTGAAACTGGGTGTCACGGCCAATGGAGGCTGGATCATGACGCCGGAGCTCGAAAGTCTTTCGGCTGCTCCCGAAACAGTGTCTGTTTCGATTGATTTCCTGCGATTCGATAATGAAACGGGCACCTATATCGTTTCGGCCGAAGGGGCCGGAACCGTAACCAACGGCGAGGTGAACAATACCGTGCTGCCGGCCCAAACGTCGGCTTCCGGACGCAAATGGAAGACGCTGACTTTCACAGTGCAGAATGCCACCAATAAAACACGCATCAAGATCGGAGCGCAGACCTACGAACAGACCGGCTACCGTATCAATATCGACAATATCGTCGTTATGGCCGGAGACAAAGTCGAAGTGACCGGGAAACTGCCCGCCCCCGAACTCGAAAAGATCACCTATTCTCCTTCGGAGACGTCCATATCGTTCGCATGGGAAGGCGTGAAGGGTGCCACTTCCTACGAGGTTTCCGTAGCGCAGCAGAGCCGTCCCGATTTCAAGAAGACGATCGACACCGAGGACGCCAACTGCGAATTTACCGGGTTGGAGCCGGGGCTCTATATCTTTACCGTCAGGGCGCTTTATGCCGGGAATGCGGAATTCAATTCCGACCCGACGCAGAAGGTCGTGGGGACATTGGGCTTTGCGGCTGAGAAATTAGCGATACCTACGGAATTGGGGACTGCCGATGTGACTTCCTCGGGAGCCAAGATCAGCTGGGCCGAAGTGAGCGGTGCGGCTAATTACCGCGTCGTGATCAGGACGGCTGCCGACGAGGAGGAGGTCGTTTCCACCGTGGTTGCTGAAACCAGCTACACGGTTACGGGACTCAAGGCCGGTACGGATTATACGGTTTCGGTTCAGGCGCTTGTCGGCGACGGCTCGGCAGCCAGCGAGTTCGATTCTGATATGGCGGCATCCCAATTCAAGACGACCGACCCTGTTCCGATGATCGCTCCGACGGCGCGTATCTTTGCCAAAACGCACGGTTTGGCCGTACTGGAGTGGGAGTTGTCTGCTGCGGCCCTGGAACAGCAGCCTGTGGGGACGAGCGATACTTACGATTTCCGGGTGAAAGATGCCGGCGGAAATGTGATTCGATCGTTCGAGAACTTCTCGGCATTCAATTTTAAGAAGTACAAATATTACCGGCTCGTGTGGGGCGGTCTGACTCCGGGGACCGCATATACGTTGGAACTTCGGCGCAAGTCTACGGCCAATAAGGATGCTTACCTTGATTCCGAGTGGGCTTCCGCTGCCGTTACGACCAATGCCGCGCCCGATAAATCCGGTTACCTGCTGTATAAGGATTTCGAAAATATTCCCGGCGGCGGGCAGCCGTTCTATGGCGCTTATGGATTCAGTTTGGGCAGTACGACCGATTTCTCCGATCCGGATAAAATCTTGATTGCGACGGGCGATAAGAATTTCATCTATTGCCAGGGTGTGAAGGACAACGACTCGTATTTCAGCGCATACCTGCCTGAGTGGGACCGCGCGGATTGGAGCGCCAACAGTACCAATGTCGGACTTGCCGCCGGGTATATGAAATTCGGCGGCGGCAGTAAACCCGCATGGGTGACTTTGCCGAAATTTTCCTCGCTGTCCGAAGCTACCGAGATCGAACTGGAATTTGATGCATGTCCGTATTACGAGCCCAGTTCGACGGGGGATATGATGGCGCCCTCCAATACCGACATCACCGAATATTTCGGGGTGATGGTAACCGGAGCGACGATCGTGGGCGTGACGGGCGAGACCTCGGCCGACGCTGTTATCAGCGGCGACGGTGCCACGGTGACTTTGCGTAACGTGCTTGTGGATAAAATGATCGGGGAGGGGCTGAAGGATACCTATCGCTATACGACCCATAAGGTGAAGATTAGCGGTGTTACGGCCGATACCCGTATAAAAATCTATTCGGCTCTTGAAAACGACGGTAAAAACCATCGTATGTGGTTGGATAATCTGAAGGTCAAAAAGGCTAATTAGTTTTGAAACAGGGACTGCGGGTGTCTGCGGTCCCTGTTTTTATCAACATTTTGTATTGAAGAGAAAATAGCGATGCTAATAAATTTCATGGTATGAAGACTCGTTATTTATTGCTGCCTGTCGTATTGCCTTCGTTCGGTCTTTTCGGATGTTCCGACGATGCGCCTCCGCGCCCGAACATAGTCTTTATCTTGATGGACGACGCCGGTTACGGCGACTTCGGTTGTTACGGACAGCAGAAGATCGAGACTCCGAATATCGATTCATTGAGCGCACGCGGCATCCGTTTCACACAGATGTACACTTCGGCTCCTCTCTCCTCTCCGGCCCGTTGCGGGTTGTTGACGGGGCGTCACAGCGGCCACGCCGACATCCGCGCCAACGACGAGATGGAGTGGCGCGGTGACGTTTGGAGCCACGAGGCCATGTTGCGCGATTCGACGCTCGAGGGCCAGGCTCCGATGCAGGCCGGAACTCCGACATTGGGCACAGTGTTGCGGGATGCCGGTTATTCTACGGGCATGATCGGCAAATGGGGCGTCGGGGGTCCTGCGACCGAAAGCACACCGGGGAAGATGGGTTTCGACACCTACTTCGGATGTATCTGCCAGCGGCAGGCACACACCTATTACCCGCCGTTCCTTTGGCAGAACGACCGGCGGCTCTATCTCAGCAACCGGCTCGTGGCTCCGGGAACTCCGCTCGACGAGGGCGCCGACCCGTTCGACCCTCACAGTTACGACAAGTACACGCAGACTGAGTACAGCCCCGATCTGATGTACGACCGGGTGTTGTCGTTCGTTCGCGAGAACCGGGATCGTCCCTTCTTCCTGATGTGGACCACGCCGCTTCCGCACAGCCCGATGCAGGCTCCCGACGCCGACGTGCGTTATTACGTCGATAAGTTCGGCGACGAGAGTCCGATCGAGGGCCGGGGATATTATCCCTCCCGTTGGCCTCACGCTACCTATGCGGCGATGATCACTTATTTCGACCGTCAGATCGGGGGTCTGGTGGCGGAGCTCGACCAGTTGGGCATCCTCGACAACACGCTTATCGTCATCACCAGCGATAACGGTCCGGCCTCGAATTCCTGTTCATCGAGCGAGTGGTTCGACAGCGCACGGCCTTTCCGTTGCGGCAAGGGGTGGGGTAAGTCGTCGCTCCGCGAAGGGGGCATCCGCATCCCCTTCATCGTGGCTTGGGGCGACAGACTGCGTCCGGGCGTCTGCGACCGGATCGGTTATTTTCCCGACGTTATGCCTACGCTTTGCGATCTTGCCGGCGTCCGCACGCCTCGGACCGACGGCATTTCGTTCCGGCCGCTTCTCGACGGCCGCGGGGATACGTTGCGGCAGCACGAGTACCTTTATTGGGAGTTTCCCGGAAGCAACGGATGGGTGGCTGTGCGTTGGGGCGATTGGAAAGGCTTGCTCCGCCGGGTCAAGGCCGGCAACGGGCAGATGGAGCTTTTCAACCTGGCCGACGACCCGCGCGAGACACACGACGTAGCCGCCGAACATCCTGAGATCGTGGAGCGCATGTGGTCGTATGTCTTCTCGTCGCACGAGGAGCCCGAGAATCCCAAATTCCGCATGCGGATCGAAAAATCGAAGAGCGATGAGAACGAATGATGCGATGAAAGGCTGCACTCCGTTGCCGCCGCCTTCGGCCGTCCTGCGCGATCCGGCAGTCGATCTGCTGCGGTTCTACGATGGATTCGGAGATAGACAGTAATGGCAGAACCCTTTAATATCCCAATAGAGTTATAACTTTGTAAGTTACAACTCTGTTGGGATGTAAGAGGATAGTACTTCGAGTACTACTCATTCGTTTTCCGAGAGAGGTAAAAGGGTGTAAATATTAAGTTTTTAACGATTTAATATTTGCACAGGGTTTCTTCTTCGAGGAACTCCAAGCATAATAAGGTAATTCCAGACGAGGTTACGGTTTTCAGATCGTTACCTCGTCTGTTTTGCTATATCTTGCATAAGATATTCATTTGCAATTTCTTGCATCGCGCTTCATCTTGACAGGCAACTCTGAGAAAATTAGTTTTAACCCCTAAATTTCATCGGAGTATGCGCAGCACATTCAAGGTTCTGTTCTACCTCGAAAAGGACAAACACAAAGTTCAGCCGGTTATTCCTGTCATGGGCCGTATTACCGTCAACGGTACGATCGCCCAGTTCAGTGCCAAACTCAGCGTTCCTCCCCATTTGTGGGAAGTGAAGGACGGTCGTGCCAAGGGCAAAAGCCTCGAAGCCAACAGAAGAACGACCGACACGGTCTTCCATGCTTCGCTGAACCCTTTGCAGGAAGATAAGCTGACCGATGAACAACTCAAGGAGATTGTGTTGGAAAAGCTACTCTTGCCCCCGAACAAGTGTAGTTTTCATCATATATGGCATTTATAACCAGACCATCATGCTAAATATGCACCTCGTACCGTAATTTGATGCGAAAGGTTGTTCAGTTGATTGCGTTTTTGGACGCAAATGTAGGATTGTACATTCCTTTGTTTCCTCCTCCTAGCAATTTAAAGACAAACTAAAGGTAACTACGTACTATTTTACACCGACTAAATTTTCCGAGGCTTTACGTATATATAGTTGCATTGGTATGGAGATACAAATTGGGGGCACCTAACTCCCATTAGGTGCCCCATCGCGGACTCCCGGCTTAGCGGTCTTCCTTTGCGGATTGCTCCAGTTGTGCGAGTTCATCCTCGGGGAGGATTATTTTCTCACATTTACGCGGAGTTCCGCTAATAGGCGAAATACTGCCCGAGCTGTCGAGTCGGGCCATCGTAAAGATGGTGTATCGAGATACACCATCTTTAGTGGTTAAAATAGTAATCATTTTGCTTAATTAATTTAATTTTTCGCACTGACTATCAGCATATTGATTGCTTGAACAATCTTCATGCCAATGCTTTTTTTCCGCCATATTGACACCCTGATGACAGGTGTGATATAACCAACCCCATCCTACGGATGGGGTTGCCTTTTAGTAGGTATGTCATTTTGGCATTTATAGGATATTGCGTCTTAATGAGTTTTGTGAAATTCAAATAGATTGTAATTCCTTACACGCTTTGTATGGAATTATGTCATCTCAGTTTCAATCCCAATAATTTGCCAATAGATAGAAAATGACGATTATTATTCCAATTATGGTTGGTGCTCCTATGCATCCGAATCTTCTTACAAATTCCAATGGGTTATCGGCCCAACTTGGTTGTTTCGAATAGCAGTATGGGCATCGATCTGCACTAATATCTATTCGTTGTCTACAGTTGCAGCATTTTTTACCTTTTTTTCTGTCATATCCGAATAATAGTCCCATATCTAATCTCTTTAATTTTTGTGTTTATTTCGTTCCTTGTTTTTTCTTCTGGCTTCTTTTTTAGCTTTTCTGAGAGCTTTTTCTTGTGTTCTCTTGATTTCTTTTAGTTCTTCTTCATATTTTTCTTGGTCTTTTTCAGTTTGGCATTCTGTGTGATCTGTAGTGTCCTTTTTATCTATATGGGATTCATTCTTAGATGACGCGTTTGTGCTTCCCTGAGTACTTACTGTTGTTTTGCTTTCTATTTTCTTTTGTTTAGGCACTTCGCCTTGCGGTTTGATAGATATCGTTGTACTTGGTTTATCTTTTGACTTTGTTTCGATTTTGTTCGGTTGCATTGTTTGGCTTTGTTCGGGTTTCGTGTCTACACTTTCCCCTACAATCCATAAAGCTATAATGATGATGATTATACAAAGTATAATGCGGAGGCATCCTCCGCGTCGTGGTTGCGTTATTATTATTGGTTGTGGTGCTCCACAATATCGGCATCGTCTCGCACCATCAGGTATTTCTGATTTGCATTCAAAACATTCCATTGTTAGTATTATTATTGTTCAACTTATTTGACATCATTTTTGTCTATTCTCACATTCATGGTGGGTGGGTACATTTAGGATAGTTTAGTTTCATTGTGCTGCTGTATTTGGGTATGGTGCAAATAAAAACGCGGACTTTAATTCTTTCGCTTGCGTCTTGAGGTCTTGGACTTACCCGTAGCACAAACAATTGAATAAAGCCCACGTTGTTCTGCAGATGCAGCAACATGGGCGTTGAACTTTATTCATTGTGCTACGTTCGTTGAAATTGTCCAAGTTTCAAGACGCACGAATAAAAGCTAACGCTTTTACGACGATGAACCGATATAAATTCATATTCTTTTTTGCCCTGCTGCTTGGCAGCCTCTCGTCCTGCGACAACTTTGAGGAGATTAATACCGACCCAACCAGCATTCCGTACGGCAAAGCAAAGCCGCTGAGTCTGTTGCAGGATATTGTTCACGGAGGGAACTGGACGATTCTTTACCGCTCCGTACGTGTCAACAGCGAACTGATGCAGTACTCTGTTTACGTGGAATCCGGGGAGCAGATCAGCAACTTTATCATCAAACCCGATGATTCGAAAGACACCTGGGCTGGACTAGCACCCCGTGCGGCTGCCTGTCAGCGGATGTACGAATTGGCCGAAACGGCCCAGGATGATAATTGTAAAGCGATCGCCCTTACCCTCAAAGCTTATTTTGTCACGCAGCTTACCGATATTTTCGGTGATATTCCTTACAGCGAGGCCTTTCAGGCTGGAACGGAAATAAATAATGTAACTCCGAGATACGATACACAGAAAGAGATTTATACGTCGCTGCTGGCCGAATTGGAGACAGCCAATTCGTTGTACGACAAATCAAGAACGCTTGACAGTCCCCAGAAAGACATTCTCTACGGAGGAGACATTACCAAATGGCAAAAATTCACCAATTCACTGCGCCTGCGCCTGCTGATGCGTGTAACCCGCCAAGCGGAGATGAATGCTCCGGCCGAAATGCGAAAAATGCTGGCTGATCCGGCGACCTATCCGGTATTCACCAACAATGAAGATGGGGCAATTCTCTACTTCACGGGCGAAATTCCCAATATCAATGGATTCGGTCCCGCCGGGAAACTGAAAGTAAAGTTGCTGGCCAACAAACGGATGTGCTCAACACTGGTCGACCTGTTAAACATATCGTCAGACCCTCGTACCGAGAAATTTGTAGGTGGGGTTTCGATCCCCTCCAACTCGAAATACCTTGGACAATTTCGCGGCATTCCGAGCGGCTATGATTATGACAAGGTCGATGTATGGGTTGGCGAAGGCGCTTCGCAATATGCCACTACACTCGAAAGCAATACCCAGCCTTCGACCTACATGTCCTACGCTGAACTGAATTTTATTCTGGCCGAAGCGGCGTTCCGCGGGTTTATCGAAGGCGACGCCCGGACTTATTACGAACGCGGCGTCACGGCTTCGGTGCAGGAGTGGTGTGGCAGCGGCCAGAAAACAGACAACCTGCTGGCCAACACCCCGACCAAATACAATCCCGACCGGGGACTCGAAATGATCATGGAGCAGAAGTACATTGCTTCTTTCCTGGTGGGTTATGAGGCATGGAATGACTACCGCCGCACGGGACTTCCCGATTTGCCGATCGGTCCTGCGGCACAGAACAAGGATGCGCAAGGAGTCGCACACATGCCGACCCGCCTGATTTATCCGATCATCAGCCAAAGCACCAATTATGAACACTACCACGAAGCCGTGGAACGCATGGGCGGCAAAGACGATATGCTGACCAAGGTCTGGTGGGCTCAAGGGAGTTATTAACAAAAACTAACGCGGCATGAAACCGATAAAACTTTTAAAAATGCTGATCACGGCAGCCGTGCTGCTGTCATCGTGTAAAAAGGACGAGACTTTGAGCCTGTATCTGGAAGTGGCCTCTCTTGACTGTGTCTTGGCTCCGACGAACACCAGTTATTTCATGGCTGTGAATGCCGTCGGGAAATGGACGGTCGAATCCGACGCAGAGTGGTGTACACTTTATCCGCAGATCGGGGAGGACGAAGGGCGTTTCTACATCAACGCTGAAGACCGGAACAAAGGTTATGCCCGCAACTGTCAGGTAAAGATAACTTTGCAGGACGGGTCTAAGCGGACGATCAACGTAAAGCAGAACGGCCTGCCGGCCTATTTGAAACTCGATGAAGAACGGCTTACGTTCTCGTCTGAAACGACTTCCGGTGTTGTATTGGTATCGGCCAATGTCAACTGGATCGCCGAAGTTTTTCCGCAAGCCGAAGGTGAAGATGTAAGTTGGCTCACCCTTGGTGAAACAACCGAGAAGACCCAGGCATTCAGATTGGGCGACAATACAGGCGTTGAACGCCGAGCCGGCATCATCCGGTTTTTCCATGAGGATGATCCGAATATATATACTGAATTGACGATCATACAGTTCCCGGTTTTGGACAAAAATAAAGCGATTCTGAAAACGATTCGAGAGGTGTTTGTCGAAAACAGCGGTATTATCGAGGATAACATTAAAATCGAAGGGTTCGTTACCAGTGACAAGACTTCGGGTAACACCGAAGCTTACCAGATGTATCTCCAAGATAACAGCGGACGCGGGATTCTGTTCGAGTTCAGCGATGCCGAGAAAAACGTCTATGCGCTCAATGACAAGGTCGGCGTATGGCTTGCTGCCTGTGAAATGAAAACGGTGGACGGAGTCACTAAGATCACCAATCTTACCGAGGCCAACCTAATCGGGGAGACTTCATTGACCGGAACCGAAGCGACGCCCGTAACCGTAACCGACTTGTCGACCATAGACCCAGCCGAATTGGAAAATACGCTGGTCAAATTGACAAATGTATGTTTTACCTATCCGTTCGGAACTCTTTATAATTCTAATAAAGAAACCGGGAACGATTGTGTAACATTACTGCGCGACTCCTATGGTAACAATATCAACCTGCGCACCCATACGACCTTTACCGAAAAACATGCGCGGCTGGTTCCTGCTGGCAACTGCAACGTCACCGGCATCCTGATGAAACATGGAGACGGACTGGTACTGCGGATCCGTCGTGCCGTAGACCTCTCGGATTCGACTATACCTTCGGTCTACCGGACGATTGTAGAGTGGTACAACGTTGGAAAGTGGATCAACACGACGCTCGGATCTTCTTGGATCCCTAAAACAGGAGCCGGCGATATGACTTTCGGAGCTTTCGGCGCATTGAAACAGGGCTGGAACTATGACCGTATCGATCCTTTTCAGAAGAATAGCGCTACGAACGGCCATCATGGCCCGCAACTTGACCACTGGTGGGATACTGGTAGCGGTACTGGCCAAAGTTGGGAGTTTTCCACATCGACAGCCGACGCAACAGGCGATATATATCTCTCGCTCTACACCGGCAGTTCGAACGACGGACCGAAAAACTTTACAGTGGAATGGACCGACAGCAGCGAAACTGGAGCCAAATGGACACAGGTCGGAACCTATGAGTGCTGGAGTTGGGGCGACGCGAACTCAGATCACAGTAATATCCTGATGAATGTCGACATGAAACTCCCGGGAGTACAGGGCAAAACGTTATTGCGCATCCGGCTACGTTGTTCTAGTGCAGAACGGGCTCAGGAAAATAAGTCTAATCCGTTGATTTCCATCAATGGAAGCAACAAACTCTGCTATATTTCTATAGAGGAAAGGAAATAAACTTATGATTGAGAGGTGGCTGTTTTGGAAACAACTGCCTCTCCCCCTCCCAATTGAAATTAGAATCTAAGATAAGTTGAGTGCTCTCTCAAGATTGTAGTTTTAAGAGTAAGTCGGCCGGATAATATTGGCAAAAATCTGATTCTGGATGGTCATTAATTCTGGTTAAATATAATCATAGTGCAAGATGCTGATTGACATAATGTATTGCAACCCGTTGGCGGAATTAAATAGATAAAAAAGATTTATGTTTAAAAAGTTGTGCATATTGTTGATATTTAGTAAATTAAAGGTAGCTAAACTTTTAATGGACAAATATCGTATGCACAACCTATATGCAATATTCGCAAAAATCCTGAGCATATGCAAGCAAGTAGCCGGCAATTTAGTCAATGAATCAGGGAATGTACTAAGACGAGGAGTCGTTCCCAAATTCTCAGACCTTGAAATAGTGGCATTGAACATGGCATTTGAGGCTGTGGATATTGACAGTGAGTCGCTGTTGTTTGCAAAGCTACAGGAATATAGGGTTGAAATACCCAATCTTATATCCCGCAGACAATACAATGACAGGCGTAAAATAACTTCCTCCCTATGCAATGCAATCCGAGAAAGAATGGTTTCTGAAATGGATGGTGGTGAAGACTATTTCTGTATTGATTCGAAGCCGATAGAAGTATGTCCGTATTGCCCGTTCCAAGCGTTGCAGTATGGGGAAGAAGGATTTTGAGAAAGCGCCGGGGATAGGATACTGTGCATCACAAAGTTTGTATTATTATGGGTATAAACTCCATGCGGTCTGTGGGTTAAGCGGAGTCATCCATTCCTTTGACCTCACTAAGGCAAGTGTGCATGACATTCATTACCTGAAGGATGTGAAGGTGGACTATAGTAATTGTACAGTCATAGGGGACAGGGGATATATAAGTGCCCAAATTCAATTGGATCTGTTTGAAACAGCCAATATCAGATTGGAGGTACCATACAGATGTAACCAGAAAGAATGGAAGCCGATGTTTCCGGCTTTTGCCAAAGCGAGAAAAAGAATTGAAACCCTATTCTCGCAATTGTGTGACCAGTTTATGATTATAAGGAATTATGCGAAAGATACAGATGGATTGGTTGCCCGGATTATCGGGAAGATTAGCGCACTTACAATCCTCCAATATATTAACTTAATACTCCGTTAAATTTACAGTTAATCCGTTGAAAACAAACGAGTTAGTTAACAAGGTTTAGTATAATAAAATAGGTCAAGTGGCTGATTTTCATTATCTTTAATGGTACTCTACCACACATTAAAGCAATGAACCAAACAGCACTTGACCAATATGAGGAAATCGTAACCGATGCTTTGAAAAGTTGTTCAGCGAAGTTACGCAAAAGTTTTCAAACAGCATTCATCCGACTCATGATTTTGTATATGGTGCTACCAAGAAAGATTAATTTCACCCAAATGGGGCGTTACTCAGACAGTTCGGAACAACGCTTCCGGCAGTTGTTTGAACGTGAGTTTGACTGGATGCAGTTCAATCACTTTCTTATTCGGCAGCGATTTGGTGAAAGTGTTAGAAAAGCCATTGCCATAGACGCAAGCTACATCTCAAAGTCGGGAAAGAAGACTCCTTATATCGGCAAGTTCCGGTCGGGATGCGCTTCTGCAATGAAACGAGGCTTGGAAATTCTCGGTATCGGCATTGTTGACATTGACAGTCGGGACTGTATGATGCTACGTGCGGAACAGACACCGAACAAGGCGTATCTGGAAAAGCAAGGCGAAGATTACAATCTTGTGGACTGGTATCTTGACGTGCTCCGCAAATACAAGGACAAGTTGCTCGGCATAACACGTTATGTCGTTGCGGATGCATGGTTCTCAAAGGCAAAGTTCGTCAATGAGGCCTGTCTGATTGGATTCCATGTCATCAGCCGCCTGCGTGATGATGCCGCCTTATGGTATTCACATGACGGTGTCCGCACAGGCAAACGGGGACGACCGCGTATCAAAGGCGAGAAGATTGATTTTGAGAAACTCGACCTTCAGCGTTGCGAGATTCTCGACATTGAGGGAGGAAGAGCTTACTCAGTCAAGGCATATTCAAAGGCGATGAAACGCAACATCAAAGTCGTGGTTCATTATCCAAAATCAGGAGGACATAAAATCTATTTCTCCACCGACCTTGACATGTCGGCCAAAGACATCATCGAATACTACCGTACACGATTCCAGATTGAGTTTTGCTTTCGGGATTCCAAGCAGTTTTCCGGACTCAATGATTGTCAGGCAAGAGACTTGAGGAAACTTGACTTCGCTTTCAATGCTTCACTGGCCTTGGTAAACATCGCAAAGGGCATGCGGCAACGATACTATCCGTCGCTTTCCATCGGACTGCTAAAGGCCTGTCTGAGTAACATTTATACGTTCAAAAGAATTTTTAGCAAGTCCGGTCTGAAACCGAACAGAACTTTTAATACTAAACTTATCAAAGAACTATTTGGCATAGTGGCAGAAGCCGCTTAGCCGATATGTTGAATTTTTAACGAACTATTAAATCAAGACAAGTACGTATTCGCTCAACTTACCGCTTTTCTGAACAGAACTCAGTTTAACAACTTCGTTCGCAAGTATGATGGTAATCGCTATGTGAAGCAGTTCACCTGCTGGAATCAGCTACTAGCAATGATGTTCGGCCAACTGAGTAATCGAGAGAGTCTGCGCGACTTGATTGTAGCTTTGGAAGCACATCGAGCCCGACAATACCATCTAGGTCTAGGATGTAAATCCATTGCCAAGGCAACTCTCGCCTATGCTAATCAGAATCGTGGCTATAGGATCTTCGAAGATTTCGCATTCTATATGATGACGGAGGCCTGCGAAAAGCGAGCGGCCAACATTTTGGAGATTCCTGGGAAGAAGTATGCATTCGATTCAACTACAATCCCATTGTGTCTTGCTACGTTTCCATGGGCGAAGTTCCGAAGGAAGAAAGGTGGAGTCAAAGCTCATGTCTTGTATGACATAGAGGCTCAGGTTCCGGCTTTCTACACTGTGACCACAGCATCCAAGCATGATTCTACCGCAATGTCTTCAATATCCTATGAACCAAATGCTTATTACATATTCGACAGGGCCTAGGACTCTTTCAAGGAACTCTATAGGATTCACCTTACATGCTCCTTCTTCGTAGTCAGAGCTAAGACGAACTTGAAATATAAGATGGTCAAATGGAAACGTAGGATGCCCAAGAACGTACTGACTGATGCAGAAGTAAAGCTGACAGGTTACCTTTCCGAGAAGAAGTATCCAGAGTCATTCAGACTCATTCGCTACTACGACGAAGAGGATGATCGCGAGTTTACTTTCCTGACGAATGCCAAGCATATTTCTGCACTGGATGTCGCCAATCTCTATAAGAAAAGATGGTTGGTCAAGCTATTCTTCAAATGGCTAAAACAGCATCTTAAGATAAAGAAATTTTGGGGTACAACAGAGAATGCTGTGCGCATACAAATCAGTGTGGCTATCATCACGTATTGTCTCGTTGCAGTTGTCCGGCATGATATGCAGTTGAAGCGATCGACATATGAAGTCTTGCAGATTCTAAGTATCTCACTAACGGACAAAACTCACTTACGAGACCTGTTCGATAAGACTGTTATCAATGAAGTCAAAGAACTCGATTATCCTCTTTTTGAAGGACTATTTGATTAATTTGTAAACTCGTCCATTTTTATTGGACACTAATGTAAGATGAAAACAAATATCTAAGGTATTTCGGGCAGGTAACGGGTAGGTAACTCAACTTACTGCCAAGCCTGCCCGATCGGACTTTATCGAATATAGGCAGAATAGAATAAAGTATTAAAATAGCTATACCTGATATTTGCTTTTTTCTGCACATTCGGTTACTTGCAAATTCTAAACTTTTGTTGCCGGTTTTTATTTGTAACGCCGCGTAATGTATTTTGGGTAGTATGATCGAAATGTTTCAGCGAAAATTTCAGGTAAAAGTTGATGCTCAGGCGTTGCTATATGATATATGCCTAATTGAATAGAAGGCATAAGAGGAACGAGTTTTATCTCGTTCCTCTTTGGTTGCATAGAAATGATGTTCCGGCTTATTCCCGTATGCACCGCACAGGACTGGCCCAATATCGAGACAGGTCTGACGTCGTGATTGTTGTGCTGGCCTGTGGTTGGAAGGTGATTCCTGTCCCACGACGTTCGAAATAGTAGTAGTTCCTATCCGAGTTCCAGCCGTAAGGTGCAGCCGTATATAGTGTTCCTATTGTTCCGTTTTGGCTGTATATCTCGAAATAACGTCCTCCCAACGGAATTTGTGTCGTAGCATTTCCATTATAGCGTATCGTTACATAATAGGGTGCCGTACTGCTCACGTATTCTATTCCTTTGAAACTTTCCAGATCGGGTACTCTCCATCCCGGAGGACATGGGTCGTAGATGGATTTGCTGGTGGTTTTGTCTATAGAGGTCGTGGTTCTGTTTCCCCACAGATTCGGTCGATCTTTGTATGACCAGTCCGATACGGAGGGAAAGTCGTCCCAATCCTGCGGGAACAGCGGATTGATATAATTCGACGGATGTGCTGCCGCCCATTCCGGGCTCATCATTTCTTCCCACTCACTTGTGGCCGTTATTTCAGTATATTCGAATCCGGACATATAGGTTGCCGGAGCCTGCACCTTCTGATTCCAACTGTTTTGCTGGAAAGTCGAAGGATACATGAACGGGTCTTTGCGTCCCCATTGATAGTATAGCCCTTTGGCGGCAGCTTGCGTACAGTCTGTTGTCAGAGCTCCGAGGTTCCGGTCCATAAATACGGCTCCGGAAACATAAGTTTGCCCCGATGTCTCAATGTCATAGTCTACCGACCAGATGTGCCAGGACCAGATGCAATTTCCAAAAGCGTCGAAGAGCCCGATAAGCGCATTTCCCCGCTCTGTCCCGGTCTTGAAAATGATGCGTCCGGACTTGTATTCGACATCCGTTATGACTGTCCCGCGTACTGTTCCGGTTTCCCAGATCACACGGGCCTGTGTTCCGGATAGTTTCTGCGGGGTGATATTGAGTGTTGTTTTGTCGTTGCCCATTACCGTTGCATTGAATGAGTATGAAGACCCGAGTTTCGGCGCGATGTAGCAATTGGCCGTTCCTTCGTTGTCCAAAGGCTCCGTTTCAGTCCGGAATACTGCATACATGTCGCGGAACCAATCTGTCGTCGCAAACGCATACGGGTTTTGATCCGATGCCTTGTTGCTGAATTCCTCGTCATAATACCACCCATCGAACAAGTATCCGGCGGCAGGAGTTGCCGTCAGGGTACATCCTTCCATGCAAAGGGTTATAACCGACATGTCGTGAGTTTCGGAATAAAGTGCACCTGCTACGGTGATATTTCCGGAACCGACAACATGTGTCCGAATGGTATTTGCCATGCGGTGTTCGAAGTCGTATGATTGCGTGAATCCATGTGCATCCACCAACGTAATACGGTATGCCAGCAATGAATTCTTTTCGGTGAAGCATTTTGGAGTATATTCCATTTCGTAGGTGTTGTCTCCGTTCATATCGTACAAGTCGAAATCATGTTCTGCTCCGGTATCTCCGTAGTTGAACGTAAAACCTTTCAGATCTCCCGAAAGGAGTTTCAAATGTCCCCGAGTCGGAGCCGATCCGTCGAAGCATTCTACGTCGATGTGCAGGTAACGTGTTCCGTCCATCAGGCAGTATCCACCGTAGTTGTAGTCGTCGAAATCATCCCACACTTGCAATGTATAGGCGGAAATCCGGGTGTCTACTTCATTGTTTCCCAGAATCGAGATATTGAATTGATATTGTACATTCGCACGGACATTGAAATCCGAGGTGTTGTTTTCACCAAGAAAGACCGTATATGTCAGTACCTTGTTGCCGGCCAACGCCCGAATCAGCAGATAGGAGGCATTGCCGGGGGCATTATCTTTGTTTTTTTGCCGCTGATCGGTAATCGATGGGACCGAACCCTGCATATTGGATAGCAGATAACAGGTTCCGGTAGCTTGTTTGCCTGAGATTTCGGTTTCGGGGCAGTCTGTATAATCGTCGGGATTGTCCGACGGAGTGACTGTAGCATCGAAAGGGGATACCGAGCGAGGTACGGAGCGAAGTTGTACGGATTGCAGCTCTATATCCGTGGGTTGGACGGCAATATTATAGGATATTTTTGCTACGATGCGTTGTACTTCTACTGCGGGCAGTGTCCCTCCTGACGGCGGTATGCTAACATTGCCTTCGTAGAACATCGGCAGGATATCATACTCGTCGGCGTGTGTAACGATGAAATCTTCCGATGCCGGATTTTCCCCCACATCGTGCCCTAAATTGGTCGCAATTCGCATCCGATAGTTTCCTGGAACGCATTGGAATTGCAGCGTCGGACTTGTCTGATAACGATGCAGTATGATCTCGCCTTTGTCATTATAGAGATAGATGTTTACGTCTTTGATGGACATTTCGTCTGTCGCCCTCGTGATTTTTCCGAGTTTGTCGGGCTGGATTTTTATTTCGATCGCAACGCTGCGCGGATCGGATGTATCCTGAGTGTTGTCTTGATTGCAACCGTGCAGAATCCATGCTGCCATTAATATCCAAATTGTCTTTTTCATGTCGTGTGGTTTTGAAGGTTATTGCATTGTTATATCGGTAGGGATGTAGTATTTCGTAGTTTTCGATTCTATACATCTTTGATTGAAATTGAACTTAAACTCCGGATTGTCCGATGCCCGCAGGTAGACGGTGTATTTCTTGTCGTACCGCCAGAAGTATCCGGATTTTGTGGCCCCTTTGGGCAGGGCCGGCGCCGCACTCTTTTTCACGGCAGGCGGTGGAATCTTGCTTTTGTCGAGCCTGTATTCTTCGTAGTAGAATTTGATAGGTTCCGATGCTTTATAGTCGGCCGAGTATTGCGTCCGGTAATCATAGGCAACTTTTGGTACGGGACGGCCGTTCTCCATCACGAGGTATTGATACTCGAGTTGCGCTATTCCGGTTCGGGTAATCGTTACATTCCGCTGTTTCAGCCTTACTTCGATGTCCGTGATGCAGTCGGTCGATAGTTTCATTGAATATGTTTCTTCTGCGGAAAGCAAATTCCCGGATGCGTCATACCATCCTGCCGCCTCGAAGTTGAATAGTTCGTCATTGACCAGGGCGAGAGTTATTTCTTGCCCTTCAGTGTTATATTCTCCGGCTCCCTCGATCGAGAAGCATCCCTCGACGGTGCTTGTGACGACGATATTCCTTACGACATCCATATATGCCCTTGCTTTGGCTGTCGCCTGGGAGGTGGTTACTTGAAACTCGAGGATCTGTTCCCCGATCACTTCCGGGAGATATTCGAACGTCGTGTTCTCGTCTACGGGGCATTTTGCATCGTTGACGATATTCCCCTCGAGAAATATTTTACCCTGACCCTGACTGATCGATGGGGTTACCATGAATTTTCCATCCGGACTTTTTCCGTCGATCCGAAGTTGTACGGGAATTTTGGCTTCGTGCCCGAGATTTATGATCTTGGCTTCACAGGTTGCTTCGGCGGCTATCTGGGACGGTGCGGTTACGGTTACTGACAGTTCTTGCTGATCGCTGGTTTCTCCGGATGGTGCTTTCGCCTGGAGGTTTACGACCAGTTCCCCGACGGCCTCCGGCGTTATGTCTATTCGAGCGGTTTTCCCGTCCAATGTGACCCATTGCCCGGTCGTTTGAACCTCTCTTCCCTCGATCGAGATTTGCGCTTTCCCTTGACGGATAAATGCGGAAATCGAGAAATTTCCATCCACTCCTTCCTGATCGACGGTCAATGTGATGTTTACCGCCTGGCCGAGTTCGCAGTTGGCCGAGTTTTTCGAAAGTGCCAGTGTCGGCCGCGGCTCAACGATCCGATACTCTGAAGAGGTGCATCCAACCGATATGAATAAGAGTGCAGCTATTATAATCTGTTTCATAGTATCAGTTTGTTATGATGATTTCGATGTCTTTGTATTCTGTCGTTCGCCCGTCTGTTGCCGAGAACTGGAGTTTGTGAATACCTCGTGCATCAGGCGTGTAGTAGAGTGGCTGCTCGGAGTTCGCCGGTACGGAAAAGTTTACACTTGGTGCAAGATTAACTGCGCCGTATTGAAGTGTTCCGTTACCGCTGAGCTGTTCATATCTTACGGGTATGGCTCCTTCCCATCCGGTTTTGGTAACGATCATCGTCAACGCTACCGGGGAAGCTATGGATGCGGTCTCCGGACATTCGATGGAAAATTGTAGGGCCGGGCTCTCTTTCACCGTGAAGTTTATGAAGCTACGGCCGCTTTGGCCGCCATCTTTCGACTTTACCTCGAAAGAGATTTTCAGTGTTCCGGCTTTGGTCGGTGTGAGCGTCAGTATCTCCGTGGCATTGGACATCGATGCCCATGTCCCGTCGGTAGGCAGGTCGCGGCCCTGCATGGTCAATTCGCAGACACCTTCACTGAGTACTGCCGAGACCTGAAACTCCCCGTCATATCCCTGTTGCGAGACTTTGAGCTGGATGTATGCCGGTTCCTGGAGCGTATAGGTATCCTGCAATGCTTTTATTTCGAGCGTTGGTGCCGGCTCGGTGATTCGATAGGTTGACTTTGAACAACTGTTAAATAGAATGCAGCCTATCAAAATAATGATTGTCTTATTCATACTTAAAATGTTAAGGTTTGAACGGGGTAGGTCTTGTAAGAATGACTTGGATAAATCCAGTGCGATCCGAATGAGGAGGTCCCGGTCGAATTGCATATAAGGGCAAAGATATTGATGTTGTTGCACCCTGTGGAGCTGCAATAATATTCATTTCGATACTGGTATTCGAAACGCTGGCCTCCGATTGCTTTCAAACATGCCTGTACTTCTTCGAAATTCTCGTGGATCAGGAACAGCTGCCCGGCGGCCGGTATATACCATTTCCCGGGCTGCTCGGGATCATAATTGTAGCAGAGTTTCGCTATCGGAGCCTGTATTAATCCTTTGCTGTCGGCATCTACCAACGCTTTCGTATTCTTATACCCGTCGAAATCCGCTTTGGCCATGTCATAATCCATCGTCCATGTCAATTCCGGCATGATACTCATGTAATCTCTTTTCTCTGGATCACCCTCTTGCAGAGGATCTGCCCATTTCCCGCTTTTAGGCGCGGGAGCCAGAAGAAAGGAACTTTGGCTTGAAACGATCGCTACCCCTTCGGCTTTCAGCCCCCATTCGGTTTTCCACTTCGAGCGCGGGTAATATCGTGCCCCAGCGTAAATGTACACTCCGAGATCAGGGCTAATCTGCCCGGACTCCGGGCCGTAGCTATCCGGCATTACCTCGACAGAGCCGTCTAATGCCGTCCTGCTCATGCCGTCGAAAATTGTAATAGTAAATTTGTGAATCCCGGTTTTCAGGGGTTGGTATTCGAGTCTTTTCGTGGAATTGGCCGGTATGTTGAAACTCCATACGGTGCGATTGTCATTGTCCGGATCGATAAAATATCCGTCCCCTTCTGAGATTTTAGTATCTACTTTGAAATTGCCCGTATAGTTTTCTTTTGATGCTGACCATTCGAAAGAAAAAGTTTCATCCAATTCGATGTGTGTTTTTCCGGTGCTGATGATTTGTGCCGTGATCGGAGCTGTATTTTGAGTCTTGATCTGGATTTCTTTGTATGTTTTGTGCGTTCCGTCAGGGCCGCTGACGAAAAACCGCAGACTGTATTCATTTTTAGCTTTGTTGCTGAATTCAGGAGCCACGTTAAAATGTAGCGTTGCCGACGAGCCGGATTCATTGATGATTCCGTATGGAATCTGCTGCCCCTTTTTCCAGCTCATAGGCTCTCCTTCGAGCGTAATAGTTCCCGTTCCATAGAATACGGGGGCAAAGAGGAAGTAATCCTCTTGGGCTGTTTTCTTTTCAACGGTCAATGTAACATCTACCGTTTCACCCGGATTATAGGCGCGGTTTTCATATTCGACGTTCAAAGTGAACGGATTCTCTTGTTGCGGTGCGGGACCGTCATTGTTTTTGTTGCAGGCGACGCTGGTTGCGAGCAACAGGGAAAGAAGTATTTGTTTCATGGCGCTTAATGTTAGAAATGTGTGCCGCCGGCGGGACTCAAACCCACAACCTCAGCTCCCGATGGGAGGTGCGCTCTTTCCATTGAGCTACGGTGGCCGGAATCATCCCCGGCAATGCG
Organism: Alistipes intestinihominis; assembly: GCF_040095975.1. NCBI lineage: Bacteria > Pseudomonadati > Bacteroidota > Bacteroidia > Bacteroidales > Rikenellaceae > Alistipes > Alistipes intestinihominis. Next base: position 8,623 of record NZ_JBBMFL010000005.1, on the reverse strand, counting down.
GGGATGATGGAATGGATTACTGTCCCAGATTTACATCCTGCGTTACGAGTGCTTCCCAGTTTGCAACGGTGATGGCCAGCGTTACATCCTGGCCTGTCAGGCCATCGAGTTTGGCGTTGACCTTGTAGGAGCCGTTGCGTACGATTTTGCCGCTGGTTGCTCCCGTTAACTCAGTTTCGTAGGAAATCGGCAGTTGGTCGTCTGTCGTCGAGAGGTTTCCGTCGGCATCATAGATAGCCTCGATGTCGAGTTTGACACGCGATCCGGCTTCAGCTGCGGCCTTCTCATTGATGTAGAAAAGGTTGTTGTACTTATAAGCGTTTGTTTTCGACGCCCCGGTTTTGTCGCAATAGGCGTCTTGTGCAGAGGTGAAGGAAGAGTTTACGGTCGCGTACTTACTCGATGTTTGATCTATCAGGTAGGACTTCTCAGCACCCCTGCTTATGGTTATCTTTTTGATTTCGACGCAGCCATTGCCGTATTTGCTGCGAAATGCGTCGGTCATAATCGTCTGTATCTCGACTTTCGCCACGACGCGCTTCACAGTCAAAGACACGGCCGTCGTTCCTACTGCAATCTTTGCGCTCGCGGAGCCTGTCATAACAAATCCTCCGGTGCGCATGGCTTTCGTAGTGACGTTGGCATAGGTGCTGTTGTAGGATGCGACATCGCTTTCCAACTCTGCGAGTAGCCCGGTTTTGGTGATGATGTTGTCTGCAACGGTGCGGTTGATAATGACAAAGAAATCGCACGTAGTATCAACATTGACGCCCGGAAGAACAAACCTGATCGGCGAACTTGCCGAATTGTTTACTTCCGTAGCGGTTAGGACGCGACGCAGAATTTGCGTGCCGGAGGTGTTGTAGACGATCAGTATGGCCGAGGAGATCGATTTCTCCCAGGTCTCAGTAGTTCCGGAACCAAAGGCGCGGGTTTCATCGGCTACGTTCCCGTTTTTCAGGACAAGTTCGATCTCGCCGGTTTTCCCGCTGTTTTCTGGTGTTGGATTGGCTTCGTTTTTTTCGCAGGCAGCGAATCCCAACGTTACCGCGATCGCGGTCAATTTGATAATAATGTTTTTCATAGAGGAGATTAATTAAGTAAGATAATAAGTTTATTTCGAGTCTATTTTATACTCCGAAATGTTCTTCTTGAATAACTGTTCCTTCCCAGTCGGAGATAATCACCGTCACATTGGCTCCGTTCAGGAGAATGCGAATGTCTATCTCGACATCATGCCCCGGATTTGGTACGATCTCCATGTAACGTTGGATTGTGGCAGCAAAGAGTTCATGTCCGTAGATTGAGGCGGGATTGTTGGTGTAAATGCCGAGCGAGATTGGCAGGTTCGACGGGAAGTAGGGCGTGAAAAATGTCCCCGACATGGTGCCGGCAACTGGATCGACGGTGAGTCGGGGGCGATACATCTTGAAGCCGCCGCAGGGCTTGTTGTCAAAATTCAGAGCGGCGTAGTTGTTCAGTCCGAAATAGAAGTCTTCGGGGTTGTCGATGTTCTGCATCCCTTCGATCAAGACGTTGACCTTATATACCGACTTGAACAGGTCGATGTCGAAGCGCAGCGAATCGCCCTTCAGGATCGGCGTTTCGATGCGGTTGAAGAAAACCGGGTCGGCCCCCGTTTCAGGGAAGGTGATGGCGGCATCGCCGAGGTTGTCTGCCGATACCGTGGAGCCATGCCCTACGTTCGCAAGCGTCACAATTCCATATTCTCCATTTGAAATGTAGGTTTGCATGGCTCCGGTATCGGTCAGGAACTTTTCGCGTGTCAGTGTCGTGTCCCGGTACTGTCGTCCGGTCTTCAGGTCGAAGAAAAACAGCCGCACGGTCTGCACTTCGTCCATCGTGTCGTGTTCTCCGTCGTTGTAGTTGTAGCGCAGGTATACAACGGCCTTGCGCTTCACACTTACGTCGATGTCGTCGTGAATCTCGCAGCTGGCCAGAGAGCTTACGAGCCAAAGCCCCGTGAGTATGTAGCAGAGGTATTTCATATTAATTGTTGTGTTTCTTGAGTTCGTCGAATAGCGTCTTGAGTGTCGCGTTGGAGGTCAAAAACAGGAAGAGTACATTTTTCGGTTTACAAATCATGGTCAGGTGTTCCTGCGCGTCGTCGATGCGCCCGGCCTTGTAGTACACTATGGCCGCCAGAGCGTGTGTTTCTTTCGTGAAATGCCACCGGTGCAGACAATCCATGATATATGCGGCATCTTCGAACTTTCCCTGCTCCCAAAGGTCGAGTGCCATAGTCTCGTAGCTCTTTCTGCGAAAAGAGACCGAGTTCGACAATTTGTAACATAATCCGGTTGCTGCACACAACAGAAGTGCATAGAGCACTATATCGAATAAGCCTAACTCAACTGTCATAGGTCGTAGATTTTACGTTGTTCTGCTTATAGAGTATCTGGATTTCGGGGTCGAGGTTGCCGCGGAACTTCAGCACCGGGTCTGCCTGAATCGCCTTGAGGTAATACTCCAGTCCTTCGCGCGGCCGGTTCATGCGCGAGAGCGCAATGGCCGAGAGGTAATCTGTGCGTGCGTTCTTCTCGGCCGGAGGTAGCTGCTCCAGAATCTCGAATGCGGCTTCGTCGTAGCTCAATGACAATAACACGATTGCAAGATTCTGGCACTTGTAGTCGTTCAGGGTGCGCAGTGCCCCGACATAATCCCGGTCACGGAGTTGCTGCACTCCGCGCATGTAGGTAGTATCGAGCACGGTCAATACAACGGTATCCTTGACCATATCGACCCGGCGCAAGTTGTAGCGGAAGTCCACGGCTCGCAACTGGGGATAGAGGATCTCCTTCATGTAGGCATAGTCTTTGGGAAACTGCTGGCGGATTTGCGGCTCCGTTACGTCGAGGTTCCTGCTTTGGTCGATCATGGCTGTGATCTGCTTCCAGTTGGGGACATCGCTGTTGTGGCGGATAAGATGTTTGAGAAGTGTCCAGTCCTCGCCGATCGAACGAGTATGGATCAGCGTGTCGATTTCACGGCCGAACTTTCGGACCAGACGTTCTTTGATCGATCGGGCCCGTTCCCCGGCAATACGGTTGTTGGTCGCCATCGAGCCGTCGGGAGATGATGAAGCGGTAATGGTGATGGAATCGACGAAGAATTCGTATTGGTTGATGAGCGTGTCCATCAGGCGCTCGATTTTGGCAAGCTGCACATGGTTCTGGCCCATCGTGTCTATTACATTGGCACGGCCGACCGGGAAGGTGATGTAGTTGCGATCTCGGACCTCGACGTACTTGTCTATGATTTTGAGCATATACCGGGGTTCGTTGTCCAAAAGCGACAGCATGGATGTCACGGTATAGGTCAACGTATCGCTGTTGGCCAGGGCGTATTGGCTACGGTCGATTGCATCGACGTGTCCCCGAAAATAGAGGTGCAGCCGATGCGTATTTTTGGTCGGCCGATAACGTTGCGTATAATAATACCTGAGTTCGCCTTTTCGAAACAGCACCGAATCGAGACGTGGATCGGATAAATAGGGGAATGAGATCGTTTCCTTGTACGTGGTTTCCAGTTTCTCAGCCAGGCGTTTTTTATCGTTTCCCAGGTATCGGTTGTAGGCTTCGTAGTATTTGGCCGCAAGACTGACCGTGGATGAGAGTCCCGTTGTATCGCCGAGAATGCGGTTCAGATACTTGTTCATTTGCCAGTACTGGCGTTTTTGCACTTCGGAAAAAAGCTCACCCCGGATAGAGAGGGGTTGCAGCGCCTCTTCTGTTCCGTTGTTCTCTATGACCGGGGTGAGGGACAACCCCCAGGTGTTGTTCTGAAGGGTGCTGGGGATGCCCACGATGAAGTCGATCGCAATCTCGCCGTTGCGCTCAGCTACGGTTTTCGACTTGGCAACGATGTAGACCGTCTGAATGTTCTCGCCTTTGATGGTGAATTCTCCCGTGGAGTCGCGTTCGACCTCGGCAAGATAGGCGCTGTCACGGCTGCCGTTCATGGAGATCTTGCGCATCTGCGTGACGGCTCGTTCAACGTCTTCAATTTCGGGAGTTTCCACGGGGCCGTTACTGGGCAGGTGAATGTCGGCCGTTGGGGTTTGCCGTTGCAGAGAGTGCGTCATGGCACAGGAGATCGTTATGATACAGAGCGCAAAATATGTGGTGGTTTTGAAGATTCTCATTATCCGTGTCTGGGTTAGAAAAGGTACGAAAAAGCCAAATTGCACTTGAGTGGGAGGAGCAGAAACCGACGGTGGCAGTAGGTGTATTCGTCGTCGAATTCCCCGATGTATTTCGTCCGCAGTTTTTCGGTGTAGGGGGTATAGACGATACCGGCACCTATTTCGACGATGAAGTTCCATCGAGTACTTAGGAGTTTTGAGTAGCCCCAGGAGCAACCTATGCCATAGGCATTGCCTTTGAAAGTGTGCTTGTCGTAACCGATGGTATAGTTGGCGTAGACCAGCGATGGAGCTATGAAATGTCCGATGTAACGCTCGACGAACCAGTGCCGCCAGCCCGGTTGCAGGACGACATGGCTCCACTGTGTATCGCCGAATCTGAAAGGATTGATCGACACGGGGATGTTGACTGTATTGTGGAGGTTGACGTTAACATCGATGGCGACATTGATATTACCGGCGGCCCAGCCGACGATATTAGTTGATACTGAGGAGAACTGTGCCTGTGCAACCGCTGCGATAAGAATTGCGGCAATAGATAGAAGGATATGTTTCATTATAAAACGTTATTAAAATGCTAATTCGTTAAATTGGGACCGGATCTTTTGATGTACTTCTTCCCTTCACGATTCAACATTTTCTGCCATCGGAGGTACAAATAGCAATAGGGGAGCGGGTTTTGCTCAACCCCGTTCTTGGTGACTCCGTAGTGCAGGTGCGGCCCCGTGCTGCGGCCGGTGCTGCCAACGCGCCCGATTGCCTGACCGATATGAACACTGTCACTTTCCACAACGTCGATCGAACTCAAATGGCCGTAAAGGGTTGTAAAACCGTAATTGTGGCGTAGCCGGATGAACTTTCCGATCGTTGCTGTCCGGCCGACCTTCGCTACCATTCCTCCCGCTGTCGCATAAACCCATTCGCCCGGGTTGCCAGGCAGATCTATGCCTGCGTGGTGTTTGTATTCATTCAGGAGCGGATGGAGACGAGGCCCGTAAGCGGAGCTGATCCGGAGGTGTCGAAAATCTTCGGCCCGAAGTGGCGAGATGCAGGGTACATGGTCAATTATCGGATTCGGCCGCTTGAGCAGCAGAATCGTTTGTTCGACCTGGCGGTAGTTTCCTGCCATATTTAATAATCGTTCGATATCGGTCTGCGATGCGAGACTGCAAACTGTTGCGGTGCATAATATGAGAAATGTCATGCTCTCGTAATTTTACAGCCGTGGTAGGTATGACATATATTTTTTGCAGGAATGCCGTTCTTTCGCAGCGGATGATACCTGTATTGGATGGAACCATCGAAGGGGTCGATAAAACAGCCGCAGATCACGCCGATACGTTTGTGCCAGTCGTAATCAATTTCTACAAGTTTCCCGTCTGTAAATTCTCGGTCTTCGAGGTGTTCTTTATCCAATGCGGCGATTGCCAGACCGAGTGCCTGGCGACGCTCTTTATATTCTTCATTCGTCATATTTATATCCTTCGTTTTTGGCCAAACATTTTAATCCGTCGTAAACAGCTTCCCAGACGTAGGATTTATGATGTTTGAATAGGTGCTGTTTGATAATGGAGTCCATTTCTGCGGTGAACTCAATAGTGGATCTTCGAACAGTCGTTCTGATCTTTTTACGCCCCTTTTTTATACCGCGACGTCTGGAGCCTTGCCCCATGTCGGTAATCAGGTTGTCCAATTCACTGGTCATAATTACTGTTTTTGAGTCGAAGCATTACTTCTTTTGAGAATGCAGTCATATCGAGAGCCGCATTACTGCGTCGGTCAAATTCATATACGCTTTTATGTGCCAGCTCTGCTCTACGGAAACTCTCGCAATATCGAATCCGGCAATCGAACATGGGTAAACCGCTATCGCTCAAATGTGAAATAAGGTTTTGGGATGCGACTCTACCGGCACTAAAAAGTGTTGGAAGTATTCCCAGGATTGTAACCTTTGGATTGTATTCCCTTTGGATGGTTGTTATTGCCGCAATCACTGATTCGAGACCTTGAGATGCAAATTCCCCGGTTGTAACTGGAATAATTACATAGTCTGCTGCTACGACTGCATTGACAACCGTTTGGCCCAAACTGGGCGGGCAATCAATAATTACAAAGTCATAAATATCCGTATAATCTCGACTGTGCAATATGTCGGTGAGAATATATAGTGAATTATGCTCCCCTTCGATCAATGAATTGATCTTGGACGACCGGGCATTGGAAGGGATAATATGCAGGTTCCTTTTGATGATGGTCGGTTGAACCTTATCCCGCATGGCGAAAATTCCAAAAAAATTATCCTGTTTGGGCACGTCTGTTTGGTAGAAATGAGTAAGGTTTGCCTGTGGGTCTGCATCAATGAGTAGTACGCGCTTTTTTTCAACCGAAGCTATATACTCTGCCAGATTGATTGTAGACGTGGTTTTACCAACCCCGCCTTTTAAGTTGAGAATTGTTATAACTTTCATTGTCCTAAAGTATTGAAGGGTTTGAGAAATCGAATTCTGTCTGTATCTCGGCTGGCTTGAGCAATTCGCCAAACACTATATTTTGCATAGCCTGTCTGTAATAGGCTGCACGATTCGTAATTTCACTTTCATTTTCACCGATATATGCAAGTAGTTCGTTATGTTTTTCGTACACATAGCGACTATTCTGCGGGGTAATCTTTTCTAAGATAGAGCTCATGGAACGAGCGGTTATTCCAAAATGTGAGCTTATGTCCTTAATCCGATCTACTCGGTTTTTATAATCACGCTGCTCTTGGTCACTCAACTGGCCATTATGAATAATGAAATAGATTATATCAGGAATCTTCGAGCGCAAGGGAAACCGTTCGTAAAACGTAAACCAATAATTCGTTTTGTTCATCAAAGCATCAGCACTGCTTTTCAGTATTCGTTTCCGAAAATCGTGATATGAATTGTATTTTGTTGGATCAATATTCAGGATGGATCGCAGTTCCAAATAGCTGACAACCCACTGGCCTTTATCTGCCCAACGACAGATATTGAAATATAACTTGGCAGTATAGATTGAACTGACCTTCTCAACCGTTTCTTTTAATATTTGGGAAAAACCGTTTTGAGGATTAATGATTGTGTGTACGATCTGCTCGTGAAAGAAGAAATGTGCATTCTGACGACGTTTATTCTTTCGTTCAATCGCAACATGGCACAATCCTCCGGTTGCAGTCAGTTCTTCATTCGTCAAAGCCGATTTTTGTGGAAAAGTTACACTGATACGGCTCATGTCGAGGAGAGCCCTTTCGAGTTCGTTATAATGTTCGGGCCTAACGCCAAAGTCTCGTAGTGGTAATACAATTTCTACTATGTGTGATTCTCTATCCCAGTAGACATTTTTTGCTTGGATGGAAATTTTTCCATCAGGTGTGTCGAAATTGGTCCGAATAATTGGTTGTAACGATATTGCGATACGAAACAGTGCGAGGAACTGCGTGTATGAATACGCAGATCTCATATCAATAAACAGATTGGGATGCTTGACCTTCGTATATGACGATATATCAATAGCTGCTTCCGAAATGTTATTTTCCGGAATCGTGTAGACGTAGCCACCCCTATCTCGTATTTTAACCTGATTCGCCATCTGTAAAATTTGGGGAGACAGGGGCAACTGCCTCCCCGAAGTTTTCTCTACTTTACTTCGAAAAATAGATTATTAAAAGAACCATATATGCGCTTTCTACGCATATTCGAATATCATTTTGGAATCCAATTCCCCATGATGTCTTGTTTGAACTTCGATTCGTGCTTTTTCCAACTCCATTTCAGGGCTCGTGCGTGATCATAAGCCTTAATCCATTCTGTTGTTGGATATTTCGTTATAATTCTATTTTTTATTTCTCCGCTCTGAACTTGTCTTATCGAACAGTTGTGCCATTTAATTATCCGGCAGTTTGGACAATCATAGACTATCTTTTTCCTTGTCTCTGCATTATAAGAACATGCAGGACAAAGCATCTTAAACAGCACAGTGTATGTCCGCAGGCGTAGATACTCACGTTTTTCTTGTTCGTCTACGATTGCCCAGTATTCGGCCCACTCTTTTTTTGTCAGAGGTCGGTTGCTGCCCATCTTGAGTTTTGATGTATAGTAATTGAACTGATGATTGACAAAGGGCTTGATTGATTTCTACTCTACTCAGATAATATCTCGCACCAATTTTTCTTAAACTAATTAAATTGGCTTCGAGTAGTTCTCGGATTCTGGATTCTCCGAATTCTAACTCTGCTTTCTTACGAGATAGAGTATCGGATTTTGGCCGCAACTCTTTCAGAACCGTTGAAGAACCGACTGCGATAGCCTCTTCAAGTAGTTGCTTTATTGTTTTGAGGTCCGGGATCATCATTTATCCGTGTTCATTAGTGTCCCGTTAAAATGGGACGAGTTAAACAATTAATCAAATAGCCCCGGAATAATGGGATTATATAGATCT